>NZ_QJOT01000019.1:0-79655 GCF_013393165.1 Paenibacillus sp. 79R4
TTCTTTTGTCCTATAATGTTAAATAGTTACAATAACAAACCTTACCAATACTCGTTCTTTTTGCATACTCTACGTCGCATAATTAATATTGTACGACATCATTCCCGTGGTGATCATATTTTATTCATATCGGCTAAATTCCGGTATATTTCTACTTTTATAGGTTGGTAGTTTTTTGAAAATTAAAGAAGGGGCGGACCATAGGACAGGCGGGATTAATGTGGTGTAACCAGAGCTTCAGGCAGACTAAGTTTTAGGGGGATAAACGTGGTCGTTTCAGCTGATCTTATAGAACAACTGTATATAGATAAGCATTCAGATATGGCATCATGGATCAAGTTATTGTTGTACAAGCATCCCGAGATCTATCATCACTCTGTAAGAGTGGCTATGCTAGCCGAAAAAATAGCAAAGCCGCTGGAGCTGAGCATGGAAGATAAGGGGCAGCTCGTTCGTGGCTGTTTTCTGCATGATATAGGCAAGTCGATGATTCCCCGCGAGGTTGTGCTCCGGAAGGAATCGTTGTCGGAGAATCAGCTTGAGATTATCAAGCTATACCCTATCATAGGGGCCGAGATGATTGAGAGTAATCCGGGCTTTGGCTCGGATATTATTCACATCGTTAAGTATCATCAGGAGAGATGGGATGGAAGCGGATATCCGGAGGGGTTAAATGGGGAGGAGATTCCTTATACGGCCAGGATTTGCGCAGTAATTGACACCTTTGACCTGATGATGTCAAGCCGAAAGGATAACAAGAAATATAAGGTGGGAGATGCCAAGCGTGAGTTATTGAAGCTACGGGGGACCGAGTTTGATCCTGAGATTGTGGACGCTTTGGCCAAATTGCCGGACCAGGTTCTGAATATTTTTTCACTAGACTAGATTTAAGCTTAAATATTGGGCTGGAAATGGAGGATACATCATTGATGCAAGCAGATCTGCAAATTCTCGAGTACCCGGATGTAAGTGACAAGAAACTGAAAGAAGCCATGATGGCTGGTATGAGAGTGATTAATTTGCAAGTAGTATTATCTTTGGATTGTGAGCAGCCTTTACTGCGCATTTGCATGATCGATGCTAAGCTTGGAGCCGTTCATCAGGTGTTCGACAGCAATCCGAAGGTACCGATGTGGTTAGGAAAGGAAGCGAGCAGAGAGGTCTATCAGACGTCCTGGCTTATCGCTGTAGATACAGAGCCGGAATATATCCGGCAGTGGTTGCTGCTGATGCAGGATGTCGATCAAGTAAAGATCACAGAGTATACTTGCCAATAAAAAAAACAGCCGAAAGTGACGACAGTAGTCAATTCACCGCGGCTGTTTTTTTGTGCATTTGTTCGCGCATTTGAGCGGCGATCTCACGCTTAAGCTCCAGGAAGCGAGGATCATCAAGCAGTTGCTCCGAGCGAGGACGGGCAAAAGGGACATCGATCTTGTGCAATATGGACGCCGGTCTGCTGGAAAATAAATAGATCGTATCCGACAGCATAAGCGCTTCTTCAATGCTATGTGTAATCATAAGCACAGTGCGCTGATTCTCTTCCCATATATCGAGCAGCCAGCGCTGCATATCGCTTCGGGTTAAGGCATCAAGCGCGCTGAAGGGTTCGTCCAGGCAGAGAACTTCCTGCGGAGCAAGCAGGCCACGTAAGAAGGAAGCGCGCTGCTGCATACCGCCTGACAGCTTGTGGGGGTAAGCCTGTTCGAATTCAGCCAATCCGGCCTTGGTCAGCCAGGCTCTTGCTTCTTCACGTGCCGCTTTCATCGGCATGCCCGCAATTTCTCTGGCCAGAATAACATTGTCGAGCGTGCTGCGCCAAGGAAAAAGCGCTGGCTTTTGCGGAACATAGCTGATGTGGCCACGCTGCCCTGTGATGTCTGCGCCATGCAGCAGCACCTTGCCCGCGTCCGGCTTGACCAGGCCGCCGATGACGTGGAATAAAGTGCTCTTTCCGCAGCCGGACGGACCGATTATGGACACAAACTTCCCGGTTGGAACGGATAATGAGACATTATTCAGCACAGGCAAACTTTGTTTTCTCTCGCGAAATGCCAGACGGGCCATCTGGACTTCCAGAGCGAGAGGGAGCGGCGTGTGCTCATTCATCTTTGTATTCATGGCGTAAGCCCCTTTCTATTTATCATCATTGGACGGATGGTAGCGAATAAGCCATTTCTCAATGAATGAGATAAGCAGGAACATCGCCAGGCTAATCGTTACGATGATCGCAATAGCGACGAATATTTTATCGGTGCGAAAGGATGATTTCTGCAGCATCATATAATAACCGATGCCTTTGTCCGCGCCGATCCATTCTGCGATGATCGCCCCCATAACGCTGTAGGTAGCGGCAATCTTTGCCCCGGACATGATCGCGGGTAATGCATACGGCACTTCCAGCTTGGTGAAAATATTCCACTTTGAAGCTCCGGCCATCCGCATATAGTCCAGCATAACTCGATCTGTACGGCTTAACCCGTCCATAGCCGCCACTGCAATGGGAAAGAAGCAGACCAGGGTAATGACGATGATTTTAGGTAGAATCCCAAATCCAAACCAGATCATAAGCAAGGGGGCCAAGGCGATGATCGGAACATTCTGGCTGAGAATGATCAGCGGATAGAGCGCTTTTCTAAGAAAAGGGATATAGTGCAGTACAAAAGCGACCAGAAGCCCAACGAGGGTACCGATCGAGAACCCTAGCAGCATCAGCTTAAGCGTAGCCTGTGTATGCTCCCACAATCCGGCCACACCAGCCTTCGCTTCTTGCGCGATATCGACAGGGCTCGGCAGCATCCACTTATCGATATTAAATAAAGATGTGGCCGTTTGCCATAGAATGAGGAACAAGATGACCGCCACAAGGGGCGGCCATACACTGCTCCAGATACGTCGGAGTCTCATGGACGGTATTTCTCCGTCAGTTTATCCATGCTGGCACCTTCCGGATTGTAGTAGATTTTAATCTGGGAGATTACATTTTTGCTACCGAATTCAATGACAGCTTCGTTCATTTCTTTGACAATGTCCAGCAGTCGGCTGAGCTCGCCCTCCATTGTTGTCTCCAGCGGGCTCACCTGATACTTCACACCAGAAGCCTGAATGACTTCAATTGCACGATCGACGTAAGGAATCGAATCTTCCCCGCCCGGTGTCTTCGGAATAATCTGAATACTTACTAATGCATTAGCCATATATGGACATCCTCTCTGATCACAGAATTGTAGAACCGTCTTGGTGCTGCTAACGGGCCCCTTGAGTACATACTTATAGAAATTGAGGTTTACATTTATAGTGCAGGCATCTTGTTATTTGTTCTCCGGCAGAAAATTATTGGTGAAAGCAGCATCTGTATCCAGCGGTTTCTCAATCAGCTTCTTCTCATACATCCAATCGGAGTAATTCTGCCATACGGATTGCTTCTGCTCCCCCCAACGGGCAGCATCATCCTGGTATTTCGGGCTAAGCCATTTCTGACTGGCCATAACCAGGTCTTTATCGAGATCAGGAACAGCACTCAGCAGAATATCAGCTGCTTCCTCCGGATGCTGGATCGCATATTGATATCCTTTGGAAGTGGCACGCAGGAAGGCCTTGATTAATTCAGGATCGTCCTTGATCAGCTTCTCATTGGTTGTAATAACCGGAGTATAGTAGTCGAGCTTATCCGAATAGTCTTTTACGTAGAGCATATCGAGCGGTTCGCCGCGCAGCTCGGCTTCGATCCCCGTCCAGGCATAAAAAATCCAGGCGAAATCGATATCTCTTTTCACGGCGGTGAAGAAGTCGGCTTCGCCCATATTGATCATTTTTACCTTGCTAACATCCCCGCCATCGATGTCCATGATCGATTTCATGACGGCCTCTTCGACAGGTGAGCCCCAGCCGCCGTAGCTTTTTCCTTCAAAATCCTTAGGTGTCTTGATGTTCCGGTCCACAGGCGCGGCAAAGCCGGATGTATTATGCTGAATAACGGCCGCGATTGAGACGAGGGGCACGCCTTGGGTGCGGCCTTGTGTCACGCTCTCCTGATAGCTGATTCCGAAAGGCACCTCACCGGATGCCACCATTGCGTCCGCACCGCCAGAGCCCGGCAGCAGGATGTCCAGCTTCAGGCCCTCCTTTTCATAGAAGCCTTTGGCCTGTGCGACATAGAGGCCAGTATGGTTCGTATTCGGACTCCAATCCAGTACGAATTTAACATCGTGCAGTTCCTTCGTCTGTTCTCCCGTTGCCGCATTTCCATTATCGGCCGGGGTGTTGGCGTTATTCGCTTGGCCACAACCTGCGATGATAACAAGCAGGCAGGACAGGGCAAGCAGAATCCATTTTGATCGATGCAATGATATTCCCTCCTTCAAAATGTCTAATCCGTATTCACTTCCAGAAGCAGTTCCAAAAAGGCCAATTTGGATCAGAAAACCTTCGAGGCCGATTCAAGGAGGAGCGATCGCGATGCGCAAGGTAGTCTTTCCCGCGATATAAAATCTGATCAGTGCAGCTGCTAACCTATCAGTTCTATATCTAACATAAAGTAACACCAAGCGCTTATTCGACATCGAATCCTGAATTCAGCCGGGCTTTAAGCAGATGCTTACAAAGTCGTTCTCTAACGAAAACGTGCAGCTTCGCTCCTCAGGCCCCGGCCCCAGCTTGTTCCAGCCTTTGCTTCGCTGAAAACTGAACTTTTTGAACACGCACTTCCAGAGGAACTTACACTTCTAGTGTCCCTGATCACTTCCGAATGAAGCCGATAGTTAATAGGCTTAAATATACAGGATGCAAAAAAAGCGCCCCGGATCGGGACGCATAGGTGCACTTGAATATGAGCATAGCTTCATACCTGCATTTCTTCCTACGCTGGCATTACCCAGATCAGGTTAAAGGGTCAGTATCTTCGCGGGATACAATCTCAGCCGGCCTATTCCAGCTCCCCTGAACTATTGAACTACGGATTACAATTGCCATTATAGTTCGCTGTTGCAGATATGTCCAGTTAGAAAATGCAATATCATCGCTTCGCATCTCCGAAGAGATGGAGCCATTAACCGCGGAGGGGAAGGAGTCGCTGCCCTGATCTGCAGCCACTTGTTCTGGCTGCCAATCTTGTTTAAGATAGGGTTAATCGCTTCATGCTTCGGGATTTACTGGGTTCATCTCGGTCTGATTCGTAACGGCGCGATACTTCTTGAGCATATAGAGCCGCCAGCGTACAATCATACCGAAGGCGAGAATAAAGAAGAGCGAGCCGGTCTGAAGAATGGAGACATATTGCTCGATCACTTCATGCAGAGCCAGTCGAATCACAAGCAGACCGATCAGAATGAAGGCGAATCCGCTGGATCTTTTGGCAAAGACTTGTCCGTCCTTCATTTCAAAATGAGTAGTGCGAATGAGCGGATAGGAGAACAAAAGCCAGCCTGCAGCAAAAGCAATGACTCCATACAGGACGGGAATCCGCATCTGCGGCTCCACGAACATGGCGAAACCGGTAGCCATACCAAGCGGAGGAATAATAATCTTCTTGATCGTCACCGGACGGTTGCTGGCCTTAAGTCTGACGATGATGACTGATACGGCCATCAGGATCATAACAGCCGTTGCAATGATCCGCATATAAAAAGGGCTAATGGCGTCCACAATAACACCCCTTCTTTAATGTATTTGGTGGGTCAGTTACGCTAAAAATCAACGTTTTGAATTACCTCTTAGGCGAAATCATTATATCATAAATCCTCACCATGATAATAATCACATATGGATGTATGCATCAACCGGACCCGGGCTATAGATGCGGGAACGGTCAAAATATATAAAAAACAAATTATAATCGAGAGGATGAAGGATATGACGCAATTTGGTCTGAAGGATGAAATTCCATTTTATGTAGGTACATACGCAAAACCGGAGGAGCCGGGCATCTACTTATGCGGCTTGAATCAACAGACAGGAGCTTTGCGTATCGTAAGCCAATGCTCCGGAATATTGAATCCATCCTTTGTCATTGTAAATGGGGAAGCTTCAAGATTGTACGCGGTGAGCGAACAGTCTGAAGGCCGTCTTGTCAGCTATGGGATCGATATTGGCAGCGGAGCGCTAACGGAGCTGGACTCCGTGCCAACAGAGGGGGCGGACCCATGTCATCTGGCTTCGCTGCCTAACGGGGATGTAATCGTATCGAACTATTCCAGTGGGACTGTGAATCGTTTTGCCCTGGGTGAGCAAGGAGAAGCAAGCCGTATGGCGGCGAAAGTTCAGCAGGTCGGCACAGGTCCGGTGGCCGATCGCCAGGAGAAAGCCCATGCTCATAGCGCGGTGACCGATCTGGAGGGGAAATATGCCTTTGCATCGGATCTGGGGGCGGACCGGATCTTTATTTATAGCATGCACGATGGCGGTATGGCGCACCATAGCGAAGTGGCGTTGCCTCCGGGAGCTGGCCCAAGGCATTTCGTTCTTCATCCAAATGATCAGTACGCCTATGGAATTAATGAGCTGAACAATACGATTACTATCTATAGCTATAATAAGGCGGAAGGCAGATTAGACATTATTGACCATGTCGTTACGATTCCTGAGGACTTTACAGGAGAGAGCTATCCGGCGGATATTCATCTGTCTGAGGACGGCTGTTATTTATACGGCTCCAATCGTGGTCACGACAGCATTGTACGCTTTGAGGTCGACGCGGTAACAGGCAGACTGGTTGATCCGGAATGGACATCGACCGGAGGAAGCTGGCCGCGCAACTTCGCTGTTCTGAACGACTATGTGCTGGTCGCGAATCAATTCAGCGGCAATATCGTCTCTTTCAAACGCGATGCCGCTAGCGGCAAGCTGACCGCGACGGGGCAGGAGCTGGCCATAAGTCAAGCAGTCTGTGTTGAACCCGTATTAGAGTAACGGAGGCCGTTCCAAAAGTCCCCCACTGTTCATGTGGGATAGGATATTTTAAACAGGAACTAATTATGCACTTCTATAAATTCGGTAGACAGGAGAGCCAGAAGCTCATCTGCTCTGCCGTTTTTTTTGATTAAACACAGCTAACGTTGAAACTTATCATTTTCCAGAGAAAAAAACGTTTGACAAGAAAACCCAGTACATATAAAATAACACCATAACATACTAAACAGGTAGGAATAATTAAAGATGTTCTCACCGTACGGACGGAGGAACGCTCTACTTGCCTAGGCAGACACGGGTAGCGGCTCGGTTTGACCGTTGGGAGCAGGGCGTTTCTCCGTTTTTTGTTATAGATACAGAGCGAATCAGCGGAGCTGATGAGTTCTGAATTCTATTGCGAAGAAGACCAAACCTTAGGGGAACGGGTGTACAGCTGGCTATGACAGCCCCGTAGAAGGTTTCCTTATACGGTCGGAAAAGGTTCCTGCTTGCTTGGTAGGCAAGATACTATGGGAGAAGATGGGAAGTGATACGATGAGTAAAGTGGTGAAGCAGAGTATTCTGGTCAGTTTGGTGCTGGCTATGTCGGTGGCCCTGGTCGCCTGCGGCGGAGACAAAGCGAATGACAAAGCGAGCGCGACTGCTGGCGCGGATGGAGACAAAGGGAAGAGCGTCCAGTTACTGAACGTATCTTACGACCCTACTCGGGAATTGTACGAGAGCTACAATAAAGCATTTGCGACCTACTGGGAGAAGGAAAAAGGACAGAAAGTAACGATACAGCAATCACATGGGGGTTCGGGGAAGCAGGCCCGGGCAGTTATTGATGGGCTAGAGGCGGACGTTGTTACACTGGCTCTGGGATATGATATAGACTCCGTCCAGGAGAGCGGATTGATAAATGAAGGCTGGCAGCAAAAATATGAGCATAACAGCTCGCCATATACTTCAACGATCGTCTTCCTGGTGCGGAAGGGAAATCCAAAAGGGATCAAGGATTGGGATGATCTCATTAAGGACGGGGTAGAGGTCATCACTCCAAATCCGCAAACCTCGGGCGGGGCGCGCTGGAATTATCTCGCAGCCTGGAGTTATGCCCTGCATCATAACCATAATGACGAGGCAAAAGCGCAGGAATTTGTTAAACAGTTGTTTGAACATGTTCCGGTTCTGGATAGCGGTGCGCGCGGTGCGACTACGACGTTTGTAGAGCGCGGACTAGGCGATGTGCTTCTTGCCTGGGAGAATGAAGCCTGGCTAGCCGTTAAGGAGCTGGGTCCGGACAAATTCGATATCATCTATCCGTCGGAAAGTATCCTGGCGGAGCCGCCTGTCGCGGTCGTCGATAAAATCGTCGACAAGAAGGGGACTCGCGAGGTAGCAGAAGCTTATTTAAAATATTTATACACAGAAGAAGGGCAGACGATCGCAGCGGAGAACTATTACCGCCCGACCCTGGACAGCGTGAAGGAGAAGTTTAAGGATCAATTCCCGGACATCCAGCTATACACAATTGATGAAGTGTTTGGGGGATGGTCAGTAGCGCAGCCGAAGCATTTCAATGATGGTGGAATATTCAGTCAGATCTATGTTCCGAAATAATACGACCGCAACCAGCGGAGGAGCAAACCTGTGTAAGTGGCGAATCAGACCATATCAGTGCGAACTTAGGCTTCATTTCATTAGATGATCTGATTCGCTATATGCAGGTAGAGAAAGGATGACTTTCATGCCAAGCAGGACGGACACCAGACGCGGAGTGCTGCCTGGATTCGGGCTAACGATGGGGTACAGCATTTTATATTTAAGCTTGATCGTATTAATCCCGTTATCCGCGCTGTTGTTGAATTCTACGGGACTAACCTGGGAGAAGTTCTGGTCGATTGCAACCGATCCGCGAGTATTAGCCTCTTATCGAGTGAGCTTTCTGACCGCAGCGGCGGCCGGATTGGTTGATGCAGTACTGGGATTGCTGCTTGCATGGGTTCTCGTTAGATATGAATTTCCAGGAAAAAAAATATTCGACGCGATGATCGACCTCCCGTTTGCGTTGCCAACCGCAGTTGCCGGGGTGTCGTTGACCGCGCTCTATTCATCCAAAGGCTGGCTAGGCTCTTTGCTCGAACCGTTAGGCATCAAGACGGCGTTCTCGCCGCTGGGTATTACGCTCGCCCTGATGTTTATCGGCATTCCGTTTGTGGTACGCACCGTACAACCCGTACTGCAGGATCTGGATGCGGAGGTCGAAGAAGCTGCTGCAACGCTCGGAGCGAGCCGTCTTCGGACTTTCCGCTCCGTTATTTTACCGGAGCTTCTCCCTCCGTTGCTTACGGGTTTTGCCCTCGCATTTTCCCGAGGAATTGGAGAATACGGTTCCGTCGTGTTCATCTCCGGCAATATGCCGATGAAGACCGAGATTGCCCCGCTGCTCATTATGTCTAAGCTGGAGCAATTCGATTATGCTGGTGCGACGGCGGTCGCGCTAATGCTGCTCCTGATCTCTTTCGCACTTCTGCTGCTGATCAATTCATTGCAGAGCCGGGTGCGCAAGACGGCGCGTTGAGGAAGACCGGGATTCATCAAATATATAAAGCCAAGGGAGGGGCGTCTTGTGGCAGGTTCAGTGCCGTTAGCGACAGCAAGTAGAACTAATCCAGTTAGAAATCGCAGTACGAAGGAATCGGGCATCGTCAAATGGACCTTAATCAGCCTTGCCGTACTTGTTATTATGTGGCTGATCGGTCTGCCGTTGATAGTTGTTCTAACAGAGGCCCTGAAGAAGGGCTGGAACGTCTATGTACAGGCCATTTCCGATCCCGATGCATTATCGGCATTAAGATTGACGCTGCTAGTCGCAGCGATTACCGTACCGCTAAATACAATATTTGGCGTCGCGGCCGCCTGGTCGATTACGAAGTTCAAATTTCGGGGAAGACAGCTTCTAATCACTCTGATCGATCTGCCATTTGCTGTATCTCCGGTGATCGGCGGCTTGATCTATGTGCTCGTCTATGGGGCACATGGCTGGTTTGGGCCCTGGCTGCAGGATCATGATGTGAAGATTATTTTTGCCTTGCCAGGCATTATTCTGGCCACGCTGTTCGTTACTTTTCCGTTTGTGGCCCGCGAGTTGATTCCACTGATGGAGGATCAGGGGCAGTTGGAGGAGGAAGCAGCGGTTACATTGGGCGCCAAAGGCTTCCGTATATTTTGGAAGGTGACGTTGCCAAATATTAAGTGGGGTCTGCTGTACGGAATTATACTTTGTAATGCGCGGGCAATGGGGGAATTCGGCGCTGTATCGGTGGTATCCGGACATATTCGCGGATCAACCAATACACTTCCGCTGCATATTGAAATTTTGTATAACGAGTATCAATTTTCAGCTTCATTTGCGGTTGCTTCCTTACTGTTGCTGCTGGCGCTGATCACCTTGCTGCTTAAGAGCTGGTTCACTCGCAAGAGCAGTCATTAATGGGGTTAACTGAATAGCGTAGAGTGATCTCGTAAGGGAGAACATCATCTGAGCAAGCTGAGGACAGCTTCTAAATATTATCGGGCAAGGGGGCTTCCACGAATGACCAAACCGCTAAAGGTAGACAATGTGTGGCTGGAGCGGATCGCGGAGATGTTGAATGAGATGGAATTCGGGTCGCTGAACATCGTGGTTCACGAGGGGCAGATCGTCCAGCTGGAACGTACGGAACGGAAACGTTATGAGGTTGGTGGAGGGGCGGCAAAGGCATCCGGCTCGTCCCGCAATGTGGTGAAACCGCTGCGCAAGTCGTCAGAATCTCGATAGACATAGGATGAAAAAGGAATTAGGATGAGAAAAGACCGTTACAGGGCAAAATGTCCTCTAACGGTCTTTGTCGTTGCCGATGTTGCTGTCTGTATTTTCGGCCGGGGATGTTGCGCTGCTCTCCTCTGTCATTGGCAAGGCGCTGATCGTAGGATCAGACGGAAGATTAGTCTGGTAGTGTCCAACAAAAGGACGTGCCTTGCGCGGCTTGCTTCTCGTAAATAGGAATCCACCCAGAAATAACAGAACTTGAGCTGCCGCAATATATGGCGCGATAACGGGACTGATGAAGTGGAGTAAATACATAGCAGCAATGAAGATGGCCCATAATCGCAGCAGTATAGATCCTTCTCCGGGCCGAAATCCGCCCATCAGTGCAGGGTACAAGAGCAGCAGAGCGAATAGAGCGGAGCCGAAGCGTGAATAGAAATAGACGGTGTCCAAGGAATTTGAGCCCAGGAAGCTGATTCCAGCACCGCTCCAGCGCAGCAGCAGTTGATATACTAATATGAACAAGGCCGCGGCGAACAAGAAAGGGAAGGCAGGCTGTAGCCCCAACCAGAAACGAATTCCCCAGCTCGGCTGTTCCAGCCATTTCAGCAGCTTGTCCCGCTCTTCAAGGAAGCGTTCGCCCTCCCGTTCCAGCGTTCTGAGCAGCAGCGGCAATCTCGCATGATCATGATCCTCTTTGTAAGCCCCGATCTGTCCGAGCAGATCCGGGCTGGCATAAGGGGCGGCTTGGCATGCGAGCAGACGATCAATCAGTTCATTCTCCTGCTCCGGCATCAACGTTCCGTATGTATTATTATTTAACAGCGGCGCAGAAGCGGCTGCATATAATTTCAGACTTTTCTCCAGATGCTCCAGCCGGGAGCGTAGTCCAGTTCGCGTCCTCCAGCTGGTTACCCCATAAAGGGCCAGAAATGTAACCAGGACAAGGACGGCGGTCAAGGATAGCGCAGCGTGCTGCTGCAGCCAGTTCATCCATTCCGATAGTGACATCGAAATCACCCTTTCGATATTCCTCTCTTCACTATTGCATATGCATTTATCGTTTTCAAGTTCTATGTAAACCAATCTTTGGTTAAGTTGTCTAATCTTAAACGACTTCATAGAGGTTGTCCTTGGAAAGCTTGTTCTATAAAAGCTTGCAATTCTAGTAACAGCAAGCAATTCTAGTGACCGCAAGGTGCACTTTATAGAATTGGCACACTCAGTAGTGTCTCCCGGTTATGTGCTACCCTGTAGTTTTTTTTAGGGACGGCAGTGGTACAGCCCGATAGGCCAACAAAGCTTTGTTATGTACGTGGAACCTTAGAATAACAGATCGCACTCGAAGCGCGCAAATGCGCAAAGAATCAGGACTAGAGGGGGGGAGGCAGTCGGTGCACATTACATCCCGCAACAGAATCTGACGGGTAACAGAACCCGATATCGATATTTGTGGCTAAAGCTCTGTAGATTCGTTACCGATAGGATGGGATCTGCTCTTGTTGACTGCCCTTTGGATGGGGCTCATCGAGGAGAAGCTTCTTGGGCAAATAACGATCTGTATCGTTGGGCTAGGGTGAGAGTTGAACGCTCTGCTGGCCACTCCTGTGATCACCCTTTGGATTGATCATTCAGGAGTCTCTTGGTGCAAATAGTGATCTGTAGTTTCGTTAGAGCTGAGGTATGAGGGTGACCACTCTTGAAGGCGCTCACCGGATGGGTCGATCATCCAGAGGGAGCTTCAAGAACGGTAATAAGTGAGGCTTGGTACGGGGCACGATGAAGGGGAGGTGCAGGTCAGATAGTATCTGGAAGTTGTAACGAAACAGGGTGACGTTAATTTGGGCAAAAGGGTGCTAAAAGCAAAAAGGGTGCTAAAAATTGTAATGAAACAGAGTATCGTTAGCTGGGCGAAAAGGGCCGCTAAAAATCTAACGAAACAAGATAACGTTATTTGAGCAAAAAGAAGGTGCAAAAAAATGTAACGAAACGGGATAACGTTATTTAGGCCATTTTTGGGGGTTAGAGTGAAATTTACCTCGAATAGCGATATGGTGTTTCGTTAGATTTTATTTGCAGCTGTTTTGGTGCAAATAGCGATCTGTAGTTTCGTTAGAGCTGAGGTGGGAGGGTGACCACTCTTGAAGGCGCTCACCGGATGGGTCGATCATCCAGAGGGAGCTTCAAGAACGGTAATAAGTGAGGCTTGGTACGGGGCTCGATGTAGGGGAAGGTGCAGGGCAGATAGTAAGTATCTGGAAGTTGTAACGAAACAGGATGATGTTAATTTGGGCAAAAGGGTGCTAAAAGCAAAAAGGGTGCTAAAAATTGTAATGAAACAGAGTATCGTTAGCTGGGCGAAAAGGGCCGCTAAAAATCTAACGAAACAAGGTAACGTTATTTGAGCAAAAAGAGGGTGCAAAAAAATGTAACGAAACGGGATAACGTTATTTAGGCCATTTTGGGGCTTTAGAGTGAAATTTACCTCGAATAGCGATATGGTGTTTCGTTAGATTTTATTTACTGCTGTTTTGGTGCAAATAACGATCTGTAGTTTCGTTAGAGCTGAGGTGGGAGGATGACCACTCTTGAAGGCGCTCACCGGATGGGTCGATCATCCAGAGGGAGCTTCAAGATCGGTAGTAAGTGAGGCTTAGTGCAGAGCTCCATGTGAAGGAGGATGCAGGGCAGCGAATAGCCGTAATAGTTCCGTCGAAGCTTGGTTTGCTGCTGAAGGTGGATTTGAGAATGGAGTAGAGATATGAAGCCGAAAGTGTATATTATGAAGGAGAGTATAGGCGGAATGTTCAAAGGAGGAAGCAGCATGGAGTTTGTAACGGCGGAGCAGATGCGAGAGGTTGACCGGTATACGATCAAGCAGATCGGCATTCCAGCTGTTGTGCTGATGGAGAACGCGGGGAGAGCAATTGCTGAAGAAGTGATCGGGCTGGTGATGCGGCGAAAAGATACGCTGGCAGACGAGCGCTGGCTTGTGCTCATAGGTAAAGGAAATAATGGCGGCGATGGGCTGGTCTGTGCCCGGCACCTGGCCGATGCCGGGATTCCGGTGACGCTGGTGTACGCGGTGGCGCCGGACCAGCTTGGCGGGGAGGCGGCGGTGCAGCAACGAATCGTTGAGGCGCTGGATTTGCCGCGAATCGTATATCGCGATGAAGCGGATGGGGTCCCGGATATGCGTAGCTATACGGGAATTGTGGATGCGCTCCTTGGGACAGGGACCAAGGGAGCGCCGCGCGGGGCGTACGCTTCGCTCATTGCGGAAGCGAACGCCAGCGGTCTGCCGATCGTGGCGGCAGACATTCCGAGCGGCCTGGACGCCGATACAGGCGCGATATACGACCCCTGCATCCAGGCGGAGCTCACGGTGTGCCTGGCCTTCCTGAAAGCCGGACTGACGCAATATCCGGGAGCGAAGGCGGCAGGGAAGGTGGTCGTGCGCTATATCGGCATTCCGCCGCGGCTCCCGGCTGGGCTGGCGGGAGCCGGGGTTGTTCTGACCGAGGAGTCGCTGCAGAACGAGCTCGGTCTTGATGCAGGGCGGCGCCGCGAACCGGACGGGCGTAAGGGCACGTACGGGCATATGCTGCTGGCGGCAGGCAGCTTGCCGATGAGCGGCGGCGGCCTGCTGGCCGCCAGGGCGGCCCTGCGCGCCGGGTGCGGCCTTGCGACGTGGGCGCTGCCGGCGTCGCTGCTGCCGCATATGCTCGGGGCTGTGCCCGAGCTAATGCTGGCGCCGGTCGCCGATGGCGGGACCGGCGCATGGGACAGTGCCGCAGCCGAAGAAGTGCTGCGGCTGCTCGCGGCGCGCGACGTGCTCGCCGTCGGCCCGGGGCTGGGTCGCTTCCCGGGCGAGGCGGAGTTCCTGCGCGCCTTGTGGGAGGGCACCCCGCGTCCCCTCGTCGTGGACGCGGATGCCCTGGGCATCCTGGCCGCGGCCGGAGGCCTGACGGCCTGGAAGCGCCGGGATGCCGCGACGATCCTGACGCCGCATCCCGGCGAGATGGCCCGGCTGGCCGATCTGACGACGGCCGGGGTGCAGCGGGACCGCATCGGCCTCGCGCGCCGCGTTGCCACCGGGCACGGCGTAACGCTCGTGCTCAAGGGGGCGCGCTCGGTCATCGCGGCCCCGGACGGCCGGGTCTACGTGAACGTGACCGGCCATCCCGGCATGGCGACCGGGGGCTCGGTGATGTACTCACCGGAATCATCGCCGCCATGCTCGCCCAAGGTCTGGACGCCGTGCAGGCAGCGGCGTTCGGCACCTACTTGCACGGCCTGGCCGGCGAACACGCCGCGGCCGCACGGAGCGGCAACCCGGCTTCGCTGCTAGCCGGGGATATCATCGAAGCGTTGTAAGCCTCGATCTGTGACTGGCTTGAATGTGAGGCCAGCGTTCATAAATGAGGATTTGATGTAGGTTTCCATTTTTGGCCTGACGTAAATTGACTTTCCATTTTATAATTGATAGCATCGAAGTGAATTATAGCAATTCAGTGGGGATTGGCTATAAGAGGTTGTTCAAAAGGTTCGTTTTTGATAAATAATCAATCGATGTCATTCAAGGGTGAGCGAGAAACGACGCCAAAACAGTTTCTTGCAATATAGAATTTCATCAGCCCTGCTGATCACTTATCAATTCTATATCCAACACCAATTAACACCGAGTGCACCGAGTACTTATTCGGCATCCGGCTTGAATTCAGCCGGGGTTATGTGCTATGTAGACCCTATAAAGCTGTTTTCTTCGAAAACGTGCAGCTCTGCTCCTCAGACTCTAGCTTTATCCAACTGAGGCGTTTCAAAGAAACGCGCATCGCGAGCATGAGATTTAGTGCTAAAAACCGACCTTTTTGAACATGTACTCTAAGTTCTTGTCCGAAAAGTCAGGTGATTTTTTGAACAAGCTTGTCCATTTATAGAGAATAAGGAGAGGATCCAGCATGGCTTTGGTAACCATAATTAACGGAACGCCTACACCAGGTTCCCGTCTGACCGCGATCATTGCATTAGCAGAGGAACTGCTGGCGAAGGAAGGCTTCGAAGTGAAGCATGTGAATGTCGGCGAGCTTCCGCCGGATGATCTGATTCATACGAAATTCGAGAGCGAGCATATTGTGAAAGCAAACGGGCTTGTGGCCGAAGCGGACGCGATTATTGTGGCTAGTCCGGTTTACAAGGCTTCCTATACAGGGGTGTTGAAGACGTTCCTTGATTTAATTCCGGAGAGAGGTCTGACCGGCAAGGTGATCTTGCCTTTGTTCATGGGCGGAACGATTGCCCATCTGCTTGCGATCGACTACGCTCTCAAACCGGTATTGTCGGTGCTTGGGGCGCGTCATATTCTGGCTGGCGTATTCGCCGCGGATGCGAATGTATCTCGTACCGAGCAAGGCGGCTTCACGATTAGCGACGAACTTATTGCAAGGCTGGAAGACAACATCAAGGAACTGGCGGCAGAGACCAGACGGCGGATTAAGTACCAAGCGTAAAAGCCTTTTTGAATAAAATAACCCGTTTAACATAATAAGCTCTGAGTCGTTCCGTAAGGATCGACTCAGAGCTTTATTTATTGAACGGATTATGGCCATGATGACATTCTTGGATCATGACACTTGCTATGATTGGATCGTATCAACCTCGACAACTGGAATGATGATTTGAATGAGGTCAGAAAGCCTTGAAATCAGCCCATTTATCGATCCTTCAGCTTGGTCTTTCAGTGCCTCCTCAACCAGTTCAATGAATTGCTGATCAATATTGAGCGCAGCGTTCTGCTTGAAGCGTCCGGTTATCGTTACCTTTGCTCCGGCGGGGAGAGAGAAATCGCCTTTTAGAAGTACTAAGCTGTTGTCGCCTGTGACAAGCGTCTCTCCTGAAACGGAATAAATCACGGTACTGGTGAAGCGGACAAGCGCATCAGGATACTGACTGACCATGTCGGCGGAAATATCCAGAATATCCTGCTTAATCCCTGCAAACTGGTACTGATCATCCGCACGAACGAAGACCGCGGTTTGTCCTTCGCCCTCACCCACCGGATTCACCGCATAAATGGTTTTGTCCGGTTGGATTGTCAGACTATCCGCTTTGATCGAGTATAGGAGAGCGATATGATCTTCACGCACCTCAAAAGCCTCATAACGTGCTTTTCTTGCCTCTGACGCGGCCTCAATAATAATTACAGGATTATTCCCCGCGCTAAGGAGCGGATCGACAGATAAAGTACGAATTTGATCCTGCGCGACCAGATCCTGATATGTTAAAATCTGAACACTTTCCTCCGCATTCATTCGACCCCAAAACAGCTGATTGTTCTGGTCGATTGCCACCACGTATGCCTTAGAGCCGAATCGATCCCGCCCATCTACAATATGAGTATAGCTGCTTCCATCCGTTAGAGCTGGAAGCAGTCTTACGGGTTCTGCGATGGTCCAGGCCAGCTCTGTAGCGTGGATTTCCGACTTTGTATCCTGATAATGGCCAATGGCCGTGTACAGATCGATCGCTTCCTGGTAATTGCCGCCTGCTGCACTTTTCTTGGCATTACGCATTAACTCCTCCATTTTATCCTTAGCATAGGTAAGCAATCCGGATTCCGACTGAACGGAGCTTGCAAAGGATACATACTGCCGCGAATGGATGGCGAACGCGGTGTAGTCGCTGCTGTCCCAGTCGCTTTTTAAGAGCGTCTCCATTAAGCTATCTACTTTGAACCTCACCCAGGGGGCATCAAGCATAATAGCCTTATACTCGGCAAGCATGGAGGAAGCATTATCAAGCATAGGCTCGATAAGACCTTGAGCAACCATCCGGCTCAGCTTGGTTTCGTCATATTTTTGGAAGGCAGCATTTAACTCATCAAGCCATTCCTGCTCTGTGCCGAATAGATGGGCCGGGATCCTAAGCAGGTTCCTTTTAAAGGATTCGTCAGTATAACTCGAACCGGTCAGGTTTTGCTCCATTTGCTCCAAGAACAACGTTCTGAAATTTTTGAAATAGCCGGTAAAGGTTTGTGAAATGTTGAAACGGCTGGACATCTGTCGGTAATAGTCATTGTAAGGCTGCTCTGGAGCCAAATAATGACTTTGCACCTGCTGAAGTTTTGCATAGGTATCCATAAGGAGATCGAAATCCTGTTCACGATCTGCCCTGGAAGCTTGGTCAGCAAGGTTCTCCAGATCTCTTTTCATGGCAGTGATGGGGGCCAGTTCCTCCAGTCGGGAGGCAATCAGCTCTTCTTTGTAACGAATCGTCCGATTGCTTTGAGCTTTTTGATACCAGTCTACGGCTTCTACGTAGAGCTTCTCATGGAATAAGCGTTCAGCCGTTTGCAAAGCGTTAAGTTTGTGGGATATTCCAACCCCCTTGTAGACTAACAGAGGAATCGTCATAATACATAAAAAAATGAGCAGATGATGCAGGGTTAACCATTTTTTTAACGTCATATTATAGTAGACCTCGGCTTAATTTGTTGGAAATCAGCGTCCCATTGATACTTTTCCTCGTAGATTCGGGCTGTCTCGGCCGAGAGATTTCCCCAGTCAAGATTGGGGGACTCAGCGAGCATTCGGTATAATCTGAGAAACCGATCCTTGGGAAGCTTGCGGGCATACCGGGCGATGAAGTCGGAATAGGCTAGAACGTAACGTTTCAACCTGACAGCGGCTCCAGCAACTCCCGCCAGTATTTCTTCCCCTCGATCCAAAGCGAGAAATTGCGGTTCATACCTTATAACATATTGGAAAGTTTTATCTTTAATGAGTTCTCTCTTGATTTTAGCGAGCTCGCCAATATACTCAGCAAGATCCGAGTCGAAGTCTTTTAGCAGAAGAGGCGCAAGCGCAAGCTCCATATCTTTCCGAAGTACGAAGGACTGTAAAAGTATAAGTTGCAGCTTACGGATATGATCGTTATGAATGAGGGTCGCAATGTCCCGCATCATTTCGTAGGAGCGGCCTTCTTCTCCATGGGAGGCGGCGGTCTCAAGATTCCGCACCAGCCCTGCAGTGATTTTGTCACGATCCACCTCGATCAGCTTGCTCATTTCAATCGAGATGCGGCTTTCAAGAGCAGTGTGTTGCACGAAATAGAGCAGTCCAAACAGGATAATGCCTGCTGCAAGAGAAATGGCCATCAGCTGAAAGGTCTGGCTGAACAGAATGGCTAACAGCGTGAGAAATGACACTAGCAATAGGTCATTATACCGAGCCCGCTTGGCGGCATGACGCGCTCTTTCGAGAATCGGACGTAGACCCGCTTTGCCGCAAACGGTGCAATTTTCCTCCTGAAGCGCGGTATAATTCTGGCAATATTTACAGCACCTTAACCTTTCAAAGGCATATTTCGTTTTTAATGGAGGGTGTAAAATAACTGTTTTTTTCTTGTTCATAACTCTCTCTCTTCATGGTTAATTAGTGTTAGCAGTTTACTGTCGAGCTCTGCCGGAGCAATGATTTGCTTTCTGCGAGAGTAATATATAAAGGACTTAATAACGACAAATAGAAACATTAGAATAAGACATGCGTATGTAACCATATGCAGCTTCCTTTCGTAATTAATGTTGAGTGTAAGGATTTTATTTTGGAAATACCCCGAAAATAGATGCGTATTTTGGTAGATAATGGCGGTGCAGTCTTGTTTTATCTTAACGTTTTCTTAAGTATTATCTATTATCATAGTATAGTATATATTTGGAACTACTTCTATTTTCATATGTTATCTATTGAAGCAGGTCACGAAGCGGATTCGACATCGAAGCTTGAATTCAGCAGGCCTTCCGGTGCTCACGCAGGTTTTGTCTATGCTCCGTTTCCCAGTTTCTGCTTCATCCAGCCATCTTGGTGCTGAAGACCTGACCTTGTATTCTATTTCAAATTAAAGGAGCAATATTTATGCAGCATTGTTATAGACAATCTATACGTATATTGACGGTTCTGATGGCCTTTTGGTTACTGATAGGCTCTGTTGGAACCCCTATTTATGGAGTCGCGGCGGCCGCGAAGGGGAGCCAGGCTCAGCAGACATCATTCATCGATGCTGTGCTCGTTGTCGATGTGAGCAACTCGATGAAGACAAGCGACGCGAATAAAGTCGGAAATGAAGCGATGAAGATGTTCATCGACATGCTGTCCGCTCAAGGCGACAAGGTAGGGATAGTCGCATATACGGACAAAGTACAGCGGGAGAAGGCGCTGCTGAAGATTCAGTCTCCAGCGGATAAGCAGGATTTAAAGGACTTCATCGATGGGCTGGATCGAGGGCCCTATACAGATATTGCGGTAGGCGTTCGCGAGGCGGTTAAGGTGCTGCAAAACGGATCCGACCCGGGGCATGAGCCGATGATCGTTCTGCTGGCTGACGGCAACAATGATTTCAACAAGAGCTCGGGACGAACGCAAAGCGAGTCTGACAAGGAGCTTGGCGAGGCCGTTGCTGAAGCCAAGGCCGCAGGGATTCCGATCTATACGATCGGTTTGAATGCAGACGGCAAGTTAAATAAGACTCCGCTTGAGGATCTGGCCAAGCAGACGGATGCTAAGTCGTTCTCAACCAGCTCGGCGAAAGACCTTCCGCAAATACTTAGTGAAATATTCGCCAGCCACCTGAAGCTGAAAATCGTACCTATACAAAGCATGACGGGCAACGGAAACTTTCAGGAGGTGACGGTTAACGTCCCGAATGCGAACGTGCTTGAAGCCAATATTTCGATTATGTCAGCTAATCCTGTCACGGCGGAGCTGGTTAACCCCTCCGGTGATAAAGTGGCTATACCTTCGGATAAGGTTATTTTGTCCAAATCGAAAAGCTATTCTCTGATTAAGCTGCTAACACCAGCCGAGGGGGACTGGAAGCTGAGGGTTAAAGGGGCAGCGAAGGACAAGATCGATATTAATCTTGTATTTAACTACGATCTTGAGCTGGAGATGGACCCCATTGCAGCGAAAAGCTATAAGCCCGGTGATGATGTGAAAATCGGAGCCTATCTTACAAGCAATGGGCAGAAGCTGCCAAATGATGAGCTGTATAAAAATATGAGCGCGGTTCTCATCGCTACGGATATCGACAGCGGTAAGACCGAGGAAATCAAGCTTAACAATACGGGGGACAAATTCGAAGGAACATTCAGTTTTTCCGAAGCCCATGAATATGAACTGAAGGTGCGGGCAGAGGAAAAAAGCTTCTACAGGGAATCCGCTCCTGTAACACTGAGCGCCAAAGGCAAAGCAGGGGCTACAGCACCAGCCCAGCCTACTCCAACAACAGTGGAAGAAGAGAAGCCGTTCCCTTGGCTCATCGTTGTTATATCGGCGATAGGGTTGGCTGTAGTTGCAGCAGCAGTATATTTTGTTGCATCGGCCCTAAAAAAAGCGAATCGCGGATTTGTAGGCCAGATTGTCATCGAGATTCGCGATGAGAATACGAACGAGAAATCCTTCCCGCAATATAAGAAGCTGACCTCGTTCAAAGGCAAATTCAATCTCCATCAATTGCTGCAGCTGGCACCCGAGCTGAAGGAAACGGAGAAAATCGTGTTCACTCCGGCTAAGGGAGATCGCATCATGCTGCGCAATGGTTCAGCTGCATCGATCGAGAAATCGGGTCGGGCTGTCGATGCCTCCGCAGGACTTGAACTGAAGAGCGGGGATCGGGTGACATTGCCATTACAACATATCGATAAGACTATTTTCATAGAGTACCTGGTGTGATTGCAGCCGTTTTTGACCTCAAAATGTATAAGGCAGTAACCCGGCATCGAAGCTTGAACGCAACCGGGATTTCCGGTGCTCACGTAACCGATTCTTTATCCAATGAATGGAGGAAATTAAATGAAGCCGATCGTTAGAGAACATATTCAGCAATTGGATGTATCGCT
The DNA here is from genome assembly GCF_013393165.1 of Paenibacillus sp. 79R4. Taxonomy (NCBI): domain Bacteria; kingdom Bacillati; phylum Bacillota; class Bacilli; order Caryophanales; family Paenibacillaceae; genus Paenibacillus; species Paenibacillus sp. 79R4. The sequence continues at coordinate 21,594 of NZ_QJOT01000019.1, forward strand.
TGGCGGAGGTATCGTCAGCGACAAAATTCGGGTGGATACGATTGATAATCCCATCCTTATTATTGGTCTAGGCGGGACGGGAATCGACGCCTTGCTTCGTCTGAAATATCAAATTAACCGCAGGTTCAAGCTGCCTGAGGATCCATTGTCCAAGAAGAAACGCGATAAGCCGGACAATGTGGAATTCCTTGCTTTTGAGACCAATGAGCAGGATCGCAGCAAAAGATACAAAGGGATCGGGCTCGATCCGATTAATGAATTCGTGCTACTGTCCAACCCGGAGATTGGCGGTCTGCTGCAAAACCGCAGTATTCTGGAGCCGTACATTACGGACTGGTTATCGCCCGAACTGAGCATTACCGACGGGATGAACGGTGCAGCAGGTGTCCGGCAGGCAGGACGGCTGCTTCTATTCACAAAGATCAATCAAGTGGTGCAGGCCATCGATAAGAAAATCAAAACCTTGTCAGTAGGCACGAACAAAAAGCTGATGGTGTTCCTGCTTACCGGCTTGTCCGGGGGCACAGGCAGCGGCTGCTTCCTGGACATCGCCTACATCGTGCGCGGAATTATCGAACGTGATCACGGTTCAGCAGGCATTGATCGCGTGAATACGCTTGGCTATTTGTTCACCCCGGATATTAACCTGGCCAACAAAAGCTTAAGCGAGCATACGCGTGAGTACATTAAGAAAAATGGTTATGCCGCGCTGAAAGAGCTTGATTACTGGATGAATGTAGACAATCGCGGCGAGAGATTTAATCAGCAATACGGCAACATTTTGACAGTGAACTCTCCATTGCCTCCATTTAATCTATGCCATTTGATATCGGCAACGAATACGGAGGGCAAGCTGCTGGAGAACGCTTATGATTATTGCATGAACGTTACTGCGGAGAACATTACAAACTTCATGGCGAATGAAGAGAAGCAATCCGGCGAGGAATTTGCTATCCACGATTATATAAGCAACATCCGTACGAATATTGCTCAGATGAACAAGGCCTACCCGGCTAACTATGAATACAACATTATCGGGGCGTCATCCGCTGTGCTGCCGATCGAGGAAATGACAACCTACCTGGCTTATCGCCTGTTCGATAAAATGGAGAAAATGTTCCAGCAATCTCCGACTCAGGAGGAAGTGGAGAAGTTTGCCCGCAAGATGGGTGTCGATCTCGATAGCATTGTTAAGACGTTTGAAGCCCGTGTGCCTGACCCGCTTCCGGGCTACGAGAATAGCGAGCGGTTGAGCTACGCCAATGTAGTGAAGTCTCAGGTAGTGAATATGGATACCGAGCTGGAGCAAACCTTCCTCGCCCGGGCCAGAGAGGAATACATCAAAGCGAAGAAACAGCTCCCAGGCGAATTTCTGGAGAAGTTCAGCGACCAGATTCGCCGTCTGTTTTTGCATCCGGAGCAGGGGCCGTTTTATGTATCCCGACTGCTCTTTACAGAAAAGGGCTTCTGCTTGCTGAAGATGCTGCTCTCCTATATCGAGGCGCTGCGTGAGAACCTGCTGCGCATCCCGCGCGACATTGAGGCTGCTCAGGATCAGGCTGAGGAGAAGCTGGGCGACGCCAAGAGTGCATTTGTGTCCAAGGAGAAGAAGAAGAACGCCTATATCGAAGCGAAAATTAATGAATACTGGCTCCATGCAGATGTGGAGCGGACTGAGCAAATGATCGAATTTTATGAGGACTTATATGATTTGCTTAATCGGGAAAACAACCGCATTTATAGCGTGTTTACCGAAATCTTGAATGCACTTAGCTCGATCTTCTCCAAGAACGGCGACATTCTGACAAGCGGGGAAGAGCAGGTCGATCATAAGGGCAACAAAACTTACTACTGGAACATTGTTAGCGTGCCTGATATTTCCAAGGTCGTCAGCGGCATTATGGATCAGAAGGATGTCGATGACCTTATCCGCGATTTCGCTACGGAATTGCTGGATCACTCCGACCAATGGGTGAAAGAGCAGGAGATTGATATTGTGAGCTCCATTTCCAACTTCCTCTCGGATAAGTTTGGTGATCTCATTACGAAATCGATGGAAGATTTCTTAATTATTAAATATGGCCAAGATGAACCGATTGAGAAATTTGTTGAGCGTCATATCGCCAGCAAGCTGGATGAAGAGGCTGTTCCGGTATTCCATTTGTCGAACAGCACCGGCAATCTGCATTTCCCTTCCTGGGGCTTTGTATCTGTTCCGTTGCAGGCGCCAAGCATCCTGAAGGGGATTCGCAATTATCAGAACAATGCGGTTGGGAAGTCTCATTTTACGGTCAAAGAGAGCGAAGTCAGAAACCGTATTTTCTGGCTGAATACGCGCAATGGGGTGCCGTTGTTTGTATACACGCCGCTGAAGGTTTATGAGGAGAGCTACGAACGGACGATTCTGGATAAGGAAGGGATCGGTCGCCACCTCGTACAGACAGAGAAGAATAACTGGACCTATCTGCCTTCACCAATCCCAGAGAAATCCTGGGGGGAAACTTACGTCAACCCGCGGGTGCAAAGCTATAATGCTCGCGTGCGCGAGGAGTTTGCCAAAGCGCTTCTATTAAAGGTGATCGTGGAGAAGGATGCGGATCAGAATACGAGCAGCCGCTATTCCGTAAGGTTGACGAAGCCGTTCTCCTTGCAGGATAAGCTGGCCACGTACGATATGCGTCTACAGGCTCCTAAGCCGAATTTGGGCGAGGTAAAACGCTGTGTAGTCGAACTGAAGCAGCTGCTTAACGAGGGACTTGCGCAGGAAGGCGTTAAAGATATTTTCGGAAGCATTCATGAAGATCTGGCTAAAGAGAATTTGATTCGCTCGCCAAAACTGATTGCCCGTGTGCGGCAGGAGATTGCGAAGTATGAGGAAATCGCGGCGATGGCAGCGAAGCTGGATGCAGTGCTGGCGCAGCATCAGGATGAGGAGAAATGGCTTGATCAGTTCATCGAGGCGATGTATACGATGACGATTACGAAGAAGGGCGCGCTGTATGTTTACGATCGCGATCCGGAAGAAGAAGCCTGGGAGCCATTTGCCAACCTGATGAAGAGCCAAAATTATGTGGAGTACGAAGTATTTACCCATTTCAGAGGTCTGGATGAAAAGAGCCACAGCGTATTGATGCGCAAAGCATCACGAAGGGCCTCGGAGCTAACGGCCTCGGAGGATATCGAGCCGTTGCTGCAGACGATGGCTGAGCTGGCAGAACGATTCCGTGAGGGGCGGGACTCGCTGGAATACGAGAAGGTTGAATTGGCAAACGGTGAGGATATGTATCAGTTCTACAAGCAGATAGCAACTAAGCTGAACGATATCCGCAGAAGGTTGAAATAATGGTCAGACAGAAGCTGGAGCAATTCGCTGCAGAATACGACCGGTCGGAAGAACGCCTTACCGGCAGAGGCGATGACCAGAGCAGCATTCATTACCCCGCTGTGTTTCTGTTTATCGGTGACAAGAGCCGAGAGGCGATTGAACCGATCAGGCAAATGAATGAGAAGAGATGGGAGAATAGCGAAGGATTGATTTATCTCCACGCAGGCTCGAGGGAGGAGTCTGCTGCTGCTCGGGTGCTGGAGTACCGCATTCCGGTTACGGTGCAAGAGGGCTCGAGTTCGCCTACCTCCCGCCGTGATATGTATCGGCAGTTCTATGAAGAAGAGCATGGATTGCCGGAGCTTAACCGAATTCTGAGAAAGGCTAGCGGAGCTCTGGCGGAGTACGGGAGATTGTATCCGTCCTTTGACCGGGTGCGCCTCTCTATCATTACGCGGGTCGATGACCCGCTTAATGTGTTTGTTCCGGAGATATCGCTTCTGGCGGAAGCGATATTCCGTCAGTCGTTCAAGGCAGTGCAGATGGATTTGTATGCATTGATTAGCGAACGGGAGGGGGCGGAGGCTTTCGGTTACAATAGCTCGCTTGGCGTTGCGTTTTTGCGTGAGTTGAGCCTGATGCAGCAATCGGACTTTGCCTTCGGCGCCCCCCTTCATGTTACCGAGGATGGGCTTGCGATCCCGGTTACACATCCGCCTTCCCCGTTATTTGATCTTGTCTACATTATGTCCGATCGGGATGAGCGGGGATTCGCTTCACTGGGCGGCTTGCAAACCTGCTACGAGGCGATTTCTCATATTAGTTTGCTCAAGAACAGACAGCAGAAGGAACCGTTGTTCCATGCGAACAATGCGGCTTATAACAATACATCATTCAAAAATAATATTATGACGGAATCCGGACGACAAGGCTTTGTATCTGCCGGATTGTCCAAAGTTAAGCGTCCGAATCAGTCGATTGCGCTTGCTGTACTGTATCACTTCTACAGAGGCTTATTGACACGGATGAAACGGGAGCCTGATTTATCGGCTACAGAGAAGCTGGCCTTTTTTGGAGTGGATGGAACGGCTCTGGATCGGGCTGCAGGAGAGATCATTCCCAACGAGGAGCGTCTGGGTGAAATGCACGGCTTGATGACGAATGACATTAGCTATGCTGCCGTTCGCAAGCTGTCCTTAAAAGAAGCTGAGGAAGCTTTATTTGGCGGTGGGGGAGAGGCCTTTTTCCGCGGTAATTTCCAGGATGAGACGGCGCGTCTCCTTAAGGAGTTCAGGGCTGGCGAGTGGATCGATAGGGCGATCCAGCGCTCGCTAACCGATTATCCTGATGTTGAAATATATTGTCTGGCCAGCTGGACAGCGGATGAGGGGCTGAATGGCTCCGTGGGCGTTATGGCTCAGCTTCGCAACGCTCGCAGGGAAGCGGAAATGCGGCTGGCTTCGGCGAAGGCCGAGCTGGATCAATTTCGTCAGGGGCGAGTGGAAGAGCAGTCGTTCCCACGTATGCCGCTCTTGGATCGGCATAATTTACGAAGCTTGATCCGCTACCTGTTCGACGAGGTTTATTCGCGAAGAAGACAGATATTGCAGCTGGAGACGAGACTGAAGCTGGTTATGAAGTTTGAAGAAGCCATCCAGCAATTGAATGGCCGGTATCTCGCGGTGATCGATCAGCTTGAGACGATGGAGCGATTGCTGCATGATACGGCGCTGAGCAGTATCGAGACAGCAGATGATTATATCGGACAGAACATTATGGAGTATTATGAGCGCATTACCGCTGACATTATGGAGCAGTGGGAGAGTAAACGGGGACATCATGCGTTTTTTGCAGAGAGTACAATGGGGGATTCGAGATCTCTGCTGGAGAAAGGTGTAGAGGGGTTGACGGAGAAGCTCATCGAGGTTTCCCGCAAGACCATTTTAACGTCGCCGATGTTCTCCCGTACGTTCGAGGAAGAATTGCTGCAGCGGGCCAATGTAGTCGTTGAATACGGTAATAAAACCGTACTTACCAAGGAGGAGCTGTTCAAGAAGCTCTATCGTATTCTTGAGGATAATGCCGCGATCCAGCTTCGGCTGTACGATTACACCCAGGAGCATCGCTATGAGGAAAAGTATGTGTTTGGCGATTACACGAGCGAGTTCGTACAGCATATTTTCCGGGCGGACGAAACCTCAAGAATATATAAGCTGGGTTGTGTCCATGAGAAACGCAGCAGCGGTGTGGAAAAGCTGAATCTTATGGGCGGCTTCCATCCGGAAGACCTGATGTATTACGTAAACGGGAAAGTTTATTACGAAGCTTATCTACAAAACGGGTATGAATTCCATGGGATCGAGAAGTCAAGGCTGCCTGAGCTTAGTTGACGTTTAGAGACAGCTGGCTCAAAAAAGTTCGCTGTTAATAAGAAAACCGATCGAGTCCTGGCTTCATCCAGCCTTTCGGTGCTGAGAACTGAACTTTTTGAGCACGCAATTTTATGACCTGTAATGTACAAAAAAAGATGTAGGGAGGAAGTGCACGAATGCAGCGTAAAATAAACTGGCTTCTGGTGCTGTTCAGTCTTATTGGCGGAGCGGTTGGGGCTGTAATCGGAGAACTGCTGCTTAACCAGCTGGAAGGCAGGCTGCCCTGGATCGTTATCATTGGACTTTACTTCGGCATACTTGCCCTATCCGTAGGTTTATTCTGCTTAATCGCGGAAATGGTCTCCCCTAGGCTTAACGGGACGTCGTGGAGACAACGTTATGTCGGTACTTCATGGAAGCTGCTCGTACCGGCGACGCTAGTCATGCTTCTGCTTGCAGGTACCGCTTTGGAGTTTTTGTATGAGTTGAATGTAGGCCGGGCGAAATCGGTAGATGATATCGTCTTGATGATTGATAATTCAGGAAGCATGCTGGAGACCGATCCCGATGATCGTCGTTATGAAGCGGCCAAAGCGTTGATCGGGCAAATGGATAGCAATAAACAGGTTGCCGTCATTGTATTCAATAACGAATCTGAGCTTATTCAGCCTTTTGTCCAGGTCCGTGATCAGGATGTGAAGAATCAAGTATATGCCGCAATTGATGCGCTTGAGCCGACCAATGCAGGCACAGATATCGGCGATGCGCTGTCCTCATCAATGAAGCAGATTCAAGGGCAACCGAGTTCCAGAGGGGCTATGGCGATACTATTATCGGATGGGGTAAGCGAAGTCGATACGGCAAGAGTACTGGCTGACTACCGGGATCGAGGCGTATCCGTTAATACCATCGGCCTTGGCCTTAGCTCAGCTAACGGCAATATTGAGGGTGTGGAACTGCTTAAGGAAATCGCCGCAAAGACAGGCGGGAAGTATTATGATGTGGCGGATGCGTCCAATCTTTCTTTTGTTTTCCAGACCATATATGACAATAACCTGAATGAACGTACGCTGGTTACGGAACGTACCGGACCGATGAAAGACAGCGCTTATTATATGATTCTAAGAATCCTATTTGTACTTGGGCTAGGCGCGCTGCTTGGTTTGTCGCTCGGAATGATGTTTGATAATCGCCATTTGGCTAAAAGCTTTACGATCGGCGGTTCTGTATCCGGGCTGCTTGCTGGGTTGCTGTTGGAATTCGGCTTAAATGGAGGTGCATTCGCTGATGCGATGATCCGTCTGTTGGCTTGCCTTGTTCTGGCTTCGGTCATGACGATATTTACGCTTGCCGTTCCCATGCCGGCGAATGGTGCCAGAACGGTCATGCGTCGCAGAGGGGCAACGCTTCAGGACGGAAAGACAGGATTCCAAGAGCCCGTCAGAGATCGGCGCAATAGAGGATTTTAGAGGTGTAAGGGGGCATCGCAATGCGGTTTATTGAGGCAGAGGAAGGCTTGCCGCTCATCACACAGCTTAGTTACAAGATCGATGAGGATCGCTGCAAGCTATTGTGGCAATGGCCTGATGGAATACAAGCGGTGTACATCTATAAAGGGGCATCAGATAAGGAGCAGCAGGGGGAAGGTGGCTATGGCTCTCCTCCCTCTGTTGCAGGGCTAAAGCTTTATACTCGTGAAGAGTATAAAGCGGCCGGCGGTTATATCGACCGGATAGATACGATTGGTTTGGCAGCTTACACGGTTTATGCCTGCCTGATGGATGACGGGGACAAACGCTTGGTCTACCAGCCTGACGGGCAGAATACCGTCCAATTTAGTACGGGCCGGGCCAAAATCCGCTATTCTATCACTCATAAGAGCAATTTGCTCCGCAAATACAAGACAGTGCAGATCTCGGTGCTAGCCGAGGTAGAGATTCCGAAAGAAGCGCTATGTTATGTGAAGAAGCAAGGTAATTATCCGCTAAGTATAGATGACGGAACCGTATATCCTTTTCTGAGAGATTTCCCTTCAGGCCGGAGTGCGCTGCCCGCGATTGAGGTTGGAAAGAACGATTATGTCAGGCTGTTTTTTACGGATGGCCCTAAGTATGGCAGGTTGTACGAGTTAATTCCAGAGTAAACATACTGTGAAAAGAGGAGGAATGGGAGATGGGACTGTTCGATTTATTTAAAAGGAAACCCCAGGCCGAAGAGCGGCCTTTATTTTATGATATTGTATGCCCCTACTGCTTCAGTAAATTTGAACCGGACGAAGTGGTGTTCAGGGCGACGCACTATCGTGAGGATGATGAGGATTATGCCCTTGGCGAGGACGAGGTTCTGAACAAATACAGGGAGAGGTTTGGCCTCGATACGGTCTATGATATGGAAGCTATTTTGCGTCCCCTGGACGTTCCGGAAGAGCATCTGATTTATTCGGATCATGTTCTGATCGGATTGAATGACCGTTATGGGGAAGTGACAAGGCACAGATTGTGTCCATATTGTCATAATGAGCTGCCGGTAACGGCGGGGAAAGTGCCCAGCAATATCATTTCGATTATCGGGGCTTCCCAGGTGGGGAAATCCGTCTATATGACGTCCTTGATTCACACCTTGCAGAATACGACGGCGGATCATTTCGATGCGGCTTGCATGCCGCTTAACGCTGAAATCAGCCGTAAATTCCGGACTTTATACGAAGAACCGCTGTTTGAGCGTGGCGATTTGCTAGCTTCGACCCAGAAGGAAAAAATGCAGGAGCCGTTTATTTTCCAATTTGTATTTAAGGATGAATCGAAGCCGCCGCTAACACTTGTTTTCTTTGATGTTGCAGGCGAGGGCATGGTTGATCAGGACTATCTTGGATTACAGGGTCAGCATATTAAGAATTCCTCTGGACTGCTGTTCATGGTGGACCCCCTGCAAATTCGCTCGATCCGCGAGAAAATACGCATTAATGTTGGAGATACTCCAGGTGAATGGGTATCGCAATATGACGAGCCACGCGATGTGGTGCTGACGATGTTTGGCGACTTTATCGCATATGAGGATAAAGGGAAGACGGATATACCCACTGCGGTAGTGCTAACGAAAAGCGATATGCTTCATTCCTTGAAGGATGAAGAGGGCGAGTATATCAAGTCCAATAGCAATATTTTTAATAATGCAGTGCATCGCAAACATTTTAATCTTACTGAATTCGAGAATATCGATGGTGAAATACGCCGTTTTATCGAAAAGGTGGATCGGCCGTTTAAAGGTACGATGGACGTCTATTTCAAGGATACAGGGTATTTTGCGGTTTCTGCGCTCGGCAGCAATCCTATTGATCAGAAGCTGCAAAATGTCGTGCAGCCCATTCGTGTGGATGAACCATTTATTTGGCTGCTCTATAAATTGAATTATATTGAGGGGAGAGAGTGACCGTGAGGCAAGCTTCCCCCAAAATGATTCAGCAGCAATTGTATACCAGAGAGCGGAGCGGTATATTTCGCGGAACGGAAGGTTTCGATACGGTGGCGGTATCGGATGGATTGGATGCCGTTTTCATTAAGAAGCAGCTCCATCCGTTTTGTGGCTATGATGCTCCAGCAGAGCTGGCCTCCCGAGGAGAGAAGGAGGTAAGCAGTTATCCGCCGGCGATTCATCTGTTTCACACCGAGGGTGGAGAGACGGTGCTGGGGCGGAGTATCTATCAACCCGTAGATTTTACCGGTCTGCGCAGTGCGTTCCTGACGCATAACTACGTAATTCCATCAGTACGGCTGGATGAGGTCGTGACCCGTTACGGCCATTATCTTAATGCCGACTATGCAGAGAAATATTACACGGAAATCGGTCGTGAGCTCCCGGAACTGGATAATATACCGCAGAAATCGCAGAACCAGCAACATGGGCAGAACAGCCCGATCGGTCTGACAGCTGCGAAGCTTCTCCAGGAGATCAAGCTGGACGAGAGAAGCTTTAAACAGCTGTTATTCGCGGTCATGACCGCAGTTGGAGAAGGCAGAAAAAAGGTATATGTCGCGCTTGATGTTCCCGCAGAGCAGATTTCGCAATATTCTATAGCCTTGCTTCACGTGTTGTTCGCCTGTCTGCCGTTCGAACTGCGTCGCCGCTTCGGATTCATCACTTATGCCAAGGAGCCGCAAAGCCGAAAGTTTATTCATCTGCAATTTGTGGAACGCGGCAGTCTACGTTCCAATGACCGGGAAATTGAGAAGGAGTATGTATTCGATCTCGCTTCAGGCCGATTACCGCAAGATGAGGTAGATGAAGGCAAACAGCCTTATCTTGATTTTGTCTGGCATGCGCTCGGTGAGCTTGAGACTTTGGAGGATTTTCATCGCTTTGCGGATGAGATGCTGTCGGGGATGGAACCTCAGCGCCGGGCCTTATTATCCAGCTATCATGAGCTGTGTGTGTTCTATCAGATTGAATCGGAACGTTGGGATTTGTATGAAAAACATAAGATAACCGTGCTGCGGGGGTTGCTAGGTTATTTGGAACCCCACGGTGCCCTGGATTCCAAAATTCGGCTGAATGATATATTTCTAGCTGCGTTCGACCGGGAATTTGATAGCATCAAGCAAGGAAGTATTGTAGAACTGGCGATCGTGGAGTGCTTCAGGGATTATTATCGACTGGAAAGCCGAAGTTATGGCCCTAAGCTCGTTAATTATTTGATTCATGCAATTAATAATTCATTAGCTGAAGGCAGGACCGAGCTTGCCTACTCGTTGTACGCGGTGGTAGAGAGTCAGTCGGAGCTGAGCAAAGCCTTTTTTGGTACGGTCTTGAAGCTTGGCGAGCTGTCTAACCGGCTGTTCGATCCCTACATTCAGATCAAGCTTGCGGAGACGCAGGGTTCAAAGGAAGTCCTGAACGTGGTGCATAGCTGGGCGATCGCTCATCCGAGCTTGCTGCAGAGCGCTTCCTTCAGGGAAATAGCTGTTGCAGGTCTGACGGACAAGCTAAGCAGGGAACAGCGCTTGCTGTCTTCTGTTCATATGACGGTGGATAGCATTCGCAAATGGGCAAGAACGCCGTTTCCTGATGACGGAATGACTGTGGCGGATTCGGAACTGGCCGAGCTTCTCACACTTTCCGCCAAGCGTCTGCTGCTTGATGAACTGGAACTGGACAAGCTGACCCAGGATCAGGTAATTACCGCAGCGTTTTTGGGTGAAGCGGATGCTTTTGCTGGCTTGCAGCTTGATCGCAAGCAGCGCAGTCATGCTGAGATGCTGCGAACGTTATACGAATGGTTTGTGCAGCGTGAGCCAACAGAGGATATCTTCCGCCTGTTGTCTTCGGAGGAACGGGATCAGATCCAGAAGCTGGGGCGTAAATGGCTGCAATCCGGCATTGAAATAGACCAGTTTGGAAAGATCGTACTGGCCTTCTGCCAAGATGCGGCGGTTGGGGTTATTGATTACAGTCAGGTGATGGATTATTTACAGCGGTATGCCAAGGACAAGGAGAAAATTTATGAATTTATGCTCTGGTCGCAGGGCAGTTCTTACTTTGTTCATGCACGGGGGCTTGCTCCCGGGTATTCCGCAGCAATCCTGGCATACTTTAATAAGCATGATAAGGATGCGTTTAAGAGCAGGGACTATCGGACCCGTTACTTCGATAAGGCGGGAGCACCGCTTGCGAAGGTATTCGCCGATGCACGTCTCACGCTGTCTTCACCGCTCAAGCGATTTCTTGTTCAGAAAGGGAAGAAGGTAAGAATGACCACCCTTATTGTGGCTTTGGGTCTTGTTGTAGCGGTTGGCGTACTCTTCATCCTGCAGCAGCAGGGCGTGCTCGGCAGTAAGGCATCCGTTGAAGCCACTCCGCCACCGGCGCAGGGAGAGGATTCCGGGTTACTTGTATATGCCGAGAATGTGAAAGGCAGCGACGGAACCGAGACAACTTCGCTTGTTTTTCTGTTCAAGGATGAGGAGCAATGCAAGGTGTTTGACCCCTCCAACCTGATGATAGAGACGCAGGGACAGGCTGCTCAGCAGTTCAAAAATTTGAAATATGACTCTAATTGTCTGGCAGCGAACGCTGGAACGGAAGATTCGGAGACGGCAGATCCAAGCGGCGAAGCGGGTGGAACAAAGGATACAGAAGGTATTGATGGGGTAAAGGGGGCTGGTATAGGCGAAAATGGAGCGGCAAGTGGGACGGAAACAGGGACAGAAACAGGGACGGAAACAGGAAAAAAAGACAATCCGCAATCCGGTTCCCCAGATACGAAAACGAGTGGAGCCGATGGGACTGATGCTGCCAACTCGACAAATGGAACTGGCGGAAACAGCGCGACTAAGGGAAACAATAGGACCGATGGAACCGGCGGAGATAGCGGGACGAGTGGCACCAATGGAACCAAGGGAACTGGCGGAGATATTGGAACTAATGAGGCCAGTGGAACCAAAGGAACTAACGGTAACAGTGGCACTGGCAGAAACAGCGGGATTAGCTCGGGTGGCGATCATAACTCGACTAACGGAACCGATGCGACCAAGGGAACTAATGGAAAGGGGACATCCGGAACTAATGCCACTAACGAAACCATTGGAAGCAACTCGCCGAATGCGGGCAAGTCTAATGTAACTGATCCCACGGATACGTCTAATCCTAACGGACCTGACGATACATCTAAGCCCGGCGAGACTGCCGGTAAGGATGACGGCGGGACGAAGAATTCAGCTGCATATACATTTCGGATTGTAGTTTCATTGGGCATGAAGCTGGATATACCGGCAGGGAGCGTAATTAAGCTGGGGGAACAACAATATACGTTGATAACTCGCGAAGAGGCAGAATTGGGTAACCATTTAGTTACCCCTTAGGGATTATCCGAAACGATGTTGATCTTTGGCGCCGTCCCGCTCTAACGAAACTACAGATCGCTATTTGCCCGAAAATAGCAGTCAAAAAAATCTAACGAAACCCCATATCGTTATTCGGGGTAAATTCCACCCTGAAGCCACAAAAGGGCACAAATAACGCTACCCAGTTTCGTTACAATTTTAAGCGCCCCTTTTTGAGCCCAATAGCGATACCACGTTTCGTTAGAGTCTCAAAATCGATCTGCCTAGTATCTAGCTCAGTATTATTGGTTTTGGAGATGCTTACTTAGGATGATGAAGCCATTCGAAGAGTGGTCTTCAAGAGTGCCCAGCGCTCAACCTCAGCTCTAACGAAACTACAGATCGCTATTTGCTCGAAAATAGCAGTCAAAAAAATCTAACGGAACCCCATATCGTTATTCGGGGTAAATTCCGTCTTAAAACCGCAAAAAGGCACAAATAACGCTACCCAGTTTCGTTACAATTTTAAGCGCCCCTTTTTGAGCCCAATAGCGATACCACGTTTCGTTAGAGTCTCAAAATCGATCTGCCTAGTATCTAGCTCAGTATTATTGGTTTTGGAGATGCTTACTTAGGATGATGAAGCCATTCGAAGAGTGGTCTTCAAGAGTGCCCAGCGCTCAACCTCAGCTCTAACGAAACTGCAGATCGCTATTTGCCCGAAAATAGCAGTCAAAAAAATCTAACGAAACCCCATATCGTTATTCGGGGTAAATTCCGTCTTAAAACCGCAAAAAGGCACAAATAACGCTACCCAGTTTCGTTACAATTTTAAGCGCCTCTTTTTGAGCCCAATAGCGATACCACGTTTCGTTAGAGTTTGCTCTTGGTTTGCTAGGATCGCTTCCGCGCAACAATTAACCCGGAAAATAGGCGTCTGCCGCCCATCTCGCCCAGTATTTGATTGTGTTCCATCCTAGAGCAATGATACACTGATCCTAACTTACAAATAGGGGGATTTAGGGTGAAGCAGAAATTAGTGTTTTTTGTAGGGGTCGCCGGGACCGGCAAGACGACAGTCGCTAGAAAATTGGCGAAGCGTATTCAGGCTGCTTTTCTGGATCGCGATACGGTCGGCGGACGTTTTGTAGAAAAAATGCTAGAGATGAACGGTCTGGACGTGAACGACCGCGACTCTGAATTCTATAAGAAGCATCTTCGCGACTTGGAATATGACACAACGAAGGATATTTGCATTGAGAATCTCGCCGCCGGGCAGAACGTGTTTATGATCTCTCCTTTCACCGCGGAACTGAAAAATAAAGCCTGGATTGAAGAGGTTCTGGCCGCAGCCGGATTAAGCAAGCAAGAGGTAGACGTCAAAGTAATCGCCGTTACCTTGGGCGACATGGAGACGCAGAGAAAACGCATCGAGCAACGGCAAACCGAACGCGACAACTGGAAGCTGGAGCATTGGGACGATTTCAAACAACGTGTGCAATTTGTTCCTGAAGTAGATTGGGACATCCCTGCTTCATCGATCCTCGTCTTTGATAATAGCGGAGACCTAACTAATGAAAAGGTTGAGCGTGTATATCAATTTGTGATGAACGAATAGGCATATAGATGGAGAAGAAAGAAGGGCGTGAGGGCCCTTCTTTTTTGTGTATACGGATAGTTGATAAGCAGAAAGGTAAGATTATCGCGGCTGTTCCTCTGCTTTGCCACGTTAAAGGGCTTACCGTTCACTTTTATCTGTTCTATAATAAAAAAGCATGGTTCATCCGTTTTACAGGACAATTGGGGAGTTGTCCGATTCTTAGACAAGGGCCCGAAATCAGAAGCGAAAGAACTTTTCCCCAGGACAATGATGCAAATATCAATGAAAGACGGGTTGTCCCGGGCCCTGTGACGGGAGGCTCAGCGTAATGGTCTTTTCTTTTATGAAAAAGTATTGGATAGCTGCGACAGCGGCCTTCTGTATGATGCTGCTTGAGCTCTCGGTAGAGCTGGTGCAGCCGCTTATCATCTCCAAGATTATCGATGATGGCATTGCACAGCGGCAGCTATCGGTTGCCTGGACATGGGGCGCCGTTCTTGTGGGTAGCGCGTTTATGGCATTTGCGGGTGGGATTGCAAGCTCCTTTTTTGCATCGCATGCCAGTCAGGGCTTCGGCTATGACCTGCGGGATAAACTGTATGAGAAGGTAGAGGGCTTCTCCTACTCTGTATTCAACCGCTTCGCGACATCCTCACTGATCACGCGGTTGACCGGCGATATTACACAACTGCAGGATATGCTGTTCATGAGCCTGCGGTTTGCCAGCCGGGTGCCGCTCGTCGTATTTGGCAGCATGGTCATGGCGCTTATCGTTCATGCCCGATTAGGTCTCCTCCTGACGGTTCTGATCCCCGTTCTTATCGTATTTGTATACTGGATGATTAAGCGAATCTCGGTTCAATTCCGAGCGGTACAACAGCGGCTCGATGGATTAAACGGAGTTATTCAGGAGAATCTGCTGGGGATGCGCTTGATTCGCGTATTTGTACGCCGTAATCATGAGATCAACCGGTTTGACCAGCGCAGCAAAGAACTGATGGATGGAACGGTTCGCGCACTTCGATTGGCCGAGACGACAATGCCTTTTATTCTGTTCGTGATGAATCTGGGGATTCTTGCTGTACTGTGGTTCGGCAGAATCGATATAGCCGCGGGCAGCGCCTCTGTAGGGCAGGTTGTGGCTGTCGTCAATTATTCATTGCGGACGATTGGTGCGCTTTCTGCATTATCATGGATCATGACTTCATACTCGCGAGCGGCAGCGTCGGCACAGCGGGTAAATGAAGTGCTATTGACAGAGGATGATTCAGAGGAGCCGCATGCGGGTCAGGCGAGCAAGCCTAATTTGACGGGAAAAGTTGAATTTAGCTCAGTCAGCTTCCGCTATCCGGATAGCGAGATGAATGCACTGGAGAATATATCGTTCCAGATCGAACCGGGTCAGCGCGTCGCTATTATGGGGGCAACAGGTTCAGGGAAATCCTCGCTCGTTCAGTTAATTCCGCGTCTATATGAACCTTCCGAGGGGAGCATCAAGATCGATGGGATCGATATTGCCGATATCGACAGTTCACGCTTGCGTGGATCTATTGGTTATGTCCCTCAGGAGATCATGCTGTTCTCTGGATCGGTAAGGGAAAATATCGCTTGGGGGTGGGAGGACGCCTTATTGGAGGAGATTGAGGAAGCGGCGAAGCAAGCGCAAATTCACGATACGGTCGTGTCCCTGGCTCAGGGGTATGAAACCATGATCGGTCAGCGCGGGGTTAATCTGTCCGGTGGACAGAAGCAGCGATTATCGATTGCCCGGGCTCTCGTACGCAGACCGTCGATCCTTATTCTTGATGATAGCACCAGCGCTTTGGATATGCGGACGGAAGCCGCTTTGATGCAGGCGCTGAACAGCTTCTCCTGCACGATATTTTTGATTACGCAAAAGATCAGTTCGACCGTATCTGCAGACTTGATTCTGCTGTTAGATGAAGGCAGGCTGATCGCCAGTGGAACGCATGATCAACTGATGACCGAGTCGTCACTTTATCGAAGAATTGTGGAGTCCCAGCATAGAGAGGGGGAAGAAATGCATGTTCAAAGAACTCGTTGAGCCTTTTCGGCATCCGTACCCCAAATCGGTCATTCAGCAGCAGGGCGGCTCTGGCCGCAAAAAGAAAGCCAAAGCTAAGGATTGGTCCGGTACGCTTGGCCGACTCTGGAGCTACCTGGCACAGAGAAAAGCGAAGCTGACCTTGGTGCTGGTGATGGTCGTATTCAGCTCGGCACTTGCCTTATTGGGGCCGTATCTCCTTGGGACCGCAATCGATAATTACCTGCAGGGAAGTGGGGGCAAGCCATGGGCCTGGTTCCTGCTGGGGCTCGGACTCGTCTATGCCGGTTCTTCCTTAACCTCGTGGCTGCAGAACATCTGGATGATCGAGGTGGCGCAGGAGACCGTATATCGAATGAGGTCGGATTTGTTCACCAAGCTGCATGCACTGCCGATTTCTTTCTACAGCAAAAGACAGCAGGGCGAAATTATGAGCCGCGTGACGAATGATATCGAAAATGTAAGCTCCACTTTGAACAGTTCAGCGATTCAAATCTTCTCCAGCGTATTGACGCTGACCGGAACAATCGTAGTGATGCTGTATTTAAGTCCAATCCTGACTTTGCTGACTTTTATTGTTGTTCCTTTGATGCTGTTTGGTATGAGGTGGATCACCAGACGGACGGGACCGCTCTACAAGCAGCGCCAGAAGGATCTGGGTAATCTGAACGGATATATTGAGGAGACATTGTCCGGGCAGCGAATGATCAAGGCCTTCTCCCAAGAGGAGAGGGTGCTGCGGGATTTCCGGGAGCGCAATGCTGCGATCCGCAGATCCGGCTTCTGGGCTCAGACGATCTCCGGCTTCATCCCGAAGCTGATGAACTTTCTTAATAACTTCAGCTTCGCTCTAGTCGCTGGAATTGGCGGTGTATTGGCCATTTACGGACAGGTAACGGTGGGGGTCATTATCGTCTTTGTGGAGTATGCCAGACAATTTACACGTCCGCTTAACGATCTGGCCAACCAGTGGAACACGCTGCTGTCGGCGATCGCCGGGGCGGAGCGAGTGTTTGAAGTGATGGACGAAGATGAGGAAGCCTCGGATGAGAGTGGAGTCCAGCCAATTGATCAGATCACCGGCAAGGTTTCCTTCTCGCATGTCTATTTCTCATATGAAAGTAATGGAGATACCTTGGAGGATATCAGCTTCACAGCAGAACCCGGGGAGATGATCGCTCTAGTCGGGCCAACCGGGGCCGGGAAGACGACGCTGATCCAGCTTCTGTCCCGCTTTTATGAGCATGATCGGGGAACGATTACAATTGATGATCGGGATATTACAGCGATTCGGCGTGACAGCCTGCGTTCCTATATGGCGTTTGTCCTGCAGGATTCGTTCCTGTTCCAGGGCACGATCCGCGATAATATTGCATTCGGACGTCTTGATGCCGGCGATGCGGAGATTGAAGAGGCTGCGAGATTGGCTAATGCCCATTCATTTATTATGCGTCTGCCGCATGGTTATGATCAGATACTTGGTCTCGGCGGGGATGGGATCAGCCAGGGCCAGAAGCAGCTGCTTGCTATCGCGCGGGCGATGCTGGCAAATCCGGCGATACTCGTATTGGATGAAGCAACCAGCAGCATTGACACCGTAACTGAGTTGAAGATCCAAGAAGGTCTGCAGCGGTTAATGAAGGGGAGAACAAGCTTTGTGATCGCCCATCGCCTGAATACGATTCGTCAGGCCGATAAAATTCTCGTCCTGAAAGAAGGTCGCTTGATTGAGCAGGGGAATCATACGACTTTGCTGGAACAGGGCGGTTTTTACAGCGAACTGTATTATGGTCGCCTTCAAGAGCAGGATGAAGAGAGCGGAGGTTAAATGGCAAATGAGTATCTATGATAGAGGGGCCTATTTACGCAGTATGACACTGCTCCGGGAAGAGGTGCCGTCCTTTGGGCGGTACCCTTTTCACTTGCCTGCGGTGGCAGCTATGGATCGGCTCGATTTCCATCCGAAGGTAACCTACATCATTGGTGAGAACGGGATGGGAAAATCGACGCTGCTGGAGGCGGTGGCGGTAGCGCTTGGCTTCAATGCCGAGGGAGGCACGCTTAATTTCAACTTCTCGACAGCAGAGACGCACTCGGAGCTGTACCGATACTTGCGCCCCGTGCGCGGACCACAGCGGGCAAGGGACGGATTTTTCTTTCGGGCAGAGAGCTATTATAATCTGGCGACGCAGATCGATGCGCTTGATCGTGAGAAAAGCTTCGCCCCTCCAATTATTAATTCCTATGGAGGTAAATCGCTGCATATGATGTCGCATGGCGAGTCCTTTTTTGCCACATTTATGAACCGGTTTGGCGGCAGGGGACTTTATATTTTGGACGAGCCGGAGGCGGCGTTGTCCCCTTACCGACAGATGGCGATGCTGTCGCGAATCCATGAGCTGGTGAAGCAGCATTCCCAGTTCATTATTTCCACGCATTCTCCGATTCTGATGGCTTATCCGGACAGCAAAATTTATCAATTAACAGCTGAAGGCATGCGGGAGGTCGCGCTTGAAGCAACCGACCATTATGTCATCATGAAGGAGTTCCTGAACAACCGTGAACGGATGCTGGGTGAATTGTTCAGTCCGGAGTAGGGACTAGCCGAGACCATTTGCTTTTAATCGCTTGGCATCCTCCATAAGCTGCTGTACAAATCGCTCGATGGCCATTGAGGGGGCGTGATCCTTCGTCTGGATGACGGAGAAATCCCGTGCGAACTTGATCCCTTTCAAAGGGATGCTTCGCAGGGCTCCCGATTCAAGCTCCTTGCGGACAACCCAGCGCGACAGAATCGCGATGCCAAGTCCAGCAGCGACGGCCTCCTTAACGCCCTGACTGCTGTTAAATACATATGTACGCTGAACCTCGAGCTTATGCTCTTGCAGAAAAAGGTCGCTGAACGCCCTTGTGCCCGACCCGCTTTCACGTAAAATCCAGTTCATATGCTGGAGCTTGCCGACATCGGCCTGCCGCGTGGCGCAAAGCGGATTGTCAGGTGCAGCTACCAGCAGCATCTCATCCTTCATATAGGGGGTAATCACCAGATCCTCTCCAGTTACATTACCCTCGACCAATCCCAGATTAATCTCTTTCTTACGAACCTTTTGAACAATTTCCCAGGTGTTTCCGATCGTCACCTGCAGTTCAACCTGCGGGTATTGGGCGACGAATTCGGCAAGGAGACGTGGTAGAAGATACTCGCCGATCGTGAAGCTGGCACCGACATGAATCGCCCCGGTTACCGTATCCTGCAGCAGTTGAATATCCCGCCTTGCTTCATCGTACAGGTCCAGAATTTTTTTAGCCTTCTCGTATAAAATATATCCCGCCTCAGTCAGCTTCACCTGCTTTGGGGAACGGTGCATCAGCTTGGCGCCAAGCTCGTTCTCCAGATTGCGGATATGCAGACTAACGCCAGGTTGAGACAAATTCAAAAGCTCGGCGGCACGCGAGAAATTTTTCTGTTCAGACACAGTTACGAAAACCTTCAAATTCTCAACTATCATTCGTTAGTCTCTCCTTTGCTAGCTACTCTCATTGTACCCTGCTCCTGAATCGCTCAACAACCTGTTTTCCATCACAGGACGGACCAATCATAAGTATTTCTCATGATCAAGATAGCAGATCTTTATTTCCGCTTTGCCGCAGACCGCCGTATAGTTGTAACCGTAACTGCAGACAGATTTTTTTACAACGGTGGGGAAGTGAGAAGATGGGGCAAAATTATATTCATTTATGGAGACAAAATAAAAAATTCGGCTTTGCCGAAGGGATCATCATTACGCTAATGCTGGCCGTTCTCGCTAAGTTTATAGCGGGTTTTCCGTTTTTAAGCATTATGGGTCAGCTAGTCATCGCCATATTACTAGGCATAGCCTGGCGGGCGATATTGGGTGTGCCGTCAGAAGCGGCGCCCGGGATTAACTTCTCAAGCAAGAAGCTGCTGCGCTTTGGCATTATTCTGCTCGGGATGAGGCTTAATCTGCTTGATATTATTCACGCCGGACCGAAGGTGCTGGCTATTGCAGTGATTAATATTGTATTTGCCATATTCGTGGTATATGGACTGACCAAATTATTCAAGGTGGATCAACGGCTTGGCATTCTGACGGCTTGTGGCACCGCTATTTGCGGAGCGGCTGCTGTAGTGGCGATCGCCCCGCAAATCAAAGCGAGCGATGATGAGACGGCGGTGGGTGCTGCCACGATTGCTATTCTAGGTACTGTGTTCACCTTAGCGTATACGCTATTGTATCCTGTGCTAGGCTTGACAGCAGCCGGATACGGTATTTTCTCGGGAGCTACGCTCCATGAAATCGCCCACGTTATCGCTGCGGCAGCGCCAGGCGGCAAAGAAGCGGTTGATCTGGCCGTTATCATTAAGCTGACACGTGTGGCCTTGCTTGTACCTGTCGCGATTGTTATTGGTGTCTGGGTAGGTCGAGCTGAACGCAGAAATAACACGAATACGGCAAAAACAAGCTGGCGCGACATTCCGATTCCATGGTTTATTCTTGGCTTCCTGCTGATGAGCGGTGTCAATACGCTGGGCATCATTCCTGCGGTAGTGACGGACCAGCTGATCGTCGCAGCTTATTTGCTGATTGCCATGGCTATGGCAGCGCTAGGCTTGAACGTCGATATTGCCACCTTCCGCAGAATGGGGCTAAAATCTTTTGCCGCCGGATTTATCGGCTCGGTATTACTGTCGGGCCTCGGCTTCGGCCTGGTACATTGGTTCGGCCTGGCCTAAGAGGTTGGGAGTTACTCGGGGTTAGCAGAAAGAAAACCAGTAACCCCCGGTTGGTTCTAATGGGGATCTGGTAGAAGCTTGGTAGATGGCATTAGAACCGGTAAAAGCTCAGTAGAAGTTCAGTAGAGTATGGCAGAAACAATGGAAGCCCAGTAAAATCCCGTGGCACCCAGTGGAAGTCAGCAGTAACTCAGTGGAAGCCTAGCAGGAGTCGGCAAAGGCCGAGAACCTGGTAAAACTCAGCATAAGAACTCAGTAGAACTGAATAGTACTCTGTAGAAGGTTAGTAGAACTCAATGGTAGCTCAGTAGAAGTCAATAGAAGACTAGTAGTAACTCAATAGAACTGAATAGCGCTCAACAGTACCCTGTAGAAGTCAGTAGTGACCCAGTAGAACCCAGTAGTACTCAACAGGACTTTGTAGAAGTCAGTAGTAACTCAGTGGAACTGAATAGTACTCAGTAGAAGGCCAGCAGAATTCAATAGTAACTTTGTAGAACACAGTAGTAGTCAGTGGAAGGCAGTGGAACCCAGAAGAACTCAACAGAAGGCCTCTCAGTAGTAATCCAGCAGAGCTCAATAGAGCTCAATAGTGCTCAGCAAAGCTTAGTAGAACCCAGCAATAACTCAGTAGAATCCAATAGGCACTCTGTAGAAACCCAGTAAAACTCAAATAGCACCCCCCTGGACGCCCCCTTTGGAACTCTAACGAAACTACAGAACGTTATTTGCACGAAAACAGCAGCAAATAAAATCTAACGAAACTGTGAATCGTTATTGAAGGGAAAAATAGGCTGTAAGCGACAATTTTGATCGAATAGCGTTACCCAGTTTCGTTACGATTTCCGGCGGCTCTTTTTGAGCGAAATAACGATATCCAGTTTCGTTAGAGGGTCCTAGCAAAAATAAGCACCCCCCTGGACGCCCCCTTTGGAACTCTAACGAAACTACAGAACGTTATTTGCACGTAAACAGCAGCCAAAAAAATCTAACGAAACTGTGAATCGTTATTGAAGGGAAAAATAGGCTGTAAGCGACAATTTTGATCGAATAGCGTTACCCAGTTTCGTTACGATTTCCGGCGGCTCTTTTTGAGCGAAATAACGATATCCAGTTTCGTTAGAGGGTCCTAGCAAAAATAAGCACCCCCCTAGCACCCCCCTGGACGCCCCCTTTGGAACTCTAACGAAACTACAGAACGCTATTTGCACATAAACAGCAGCCAAAAAAATCTAACGAAACTGTGAATCGTTATTGAAGGGAAAAATAGGCTGTAAGCGACAATTTTGACCGAATAGCGTAACCCAGTTTCGTTACGATTTCCGGCGGCTCTTTTTGAGCGAAATAACGATATCCAGTTTCGTTAGAGGGTCCTAGCAAAAATAAGCACCCCCCTAGCACCCCCCTGGACGCCCCCTTTGGAACTCTAACGAAACTACAGAACGCTATTTGCACATAAACAGCAGCCAAAAAAATTTAACGAAACTGTGGATCGTTATTGAAGAAAAAATAGGCTGAAAGCGACAATTTTGGCCGAATAGCGTTACCCAGTTTCGTTACAATTTCCGGTGGCTCTTATTAGCTGGAATAACGATATCCAGTTTCGTTAGAGACTCGCGTGTGAGAATCCAAGTTTTCTGATAACCTGCAAATTTGCAGGCTTTTTTTATTTATAGAATCAAAATCGTTATTCAAGCACCACTGCATTCCAGCGGAACTCCCTAAAGGGGGGGACGATTCCGCTCAACAACCGGATACAGCGAACTCACCATTCGCGCGGCTATAAAACTTGACCATTTATCAAATGAAAACTTGTATAATATGTAGTAGCAGCTAGGTCGGGGTACGTTTGGAGATACACGAGACTTGCGAGTGGATTTAACGTAGGGGAGATGCAAGGATGAGTGAGGCAATCAACTGGAAGCATGGAGCCGTGGGACATAAATTTGTAGCCTCCTATAGCGGCGGCAAGGACAGCACCTTGGCTTTATATAAAGCGATGCAAGCGGGGGAAGCGGTGGGATTGATTATGATGCTGGAGGAGGAAGGTAAACGATCCAGATCTCACGGCATGCCTCCTGAAATAATTCAGGCGCAAGCCGAATCCATCGCTCTGCCGATCTTTACAGCGGCTACAAGCTGGGAAGACTACGAGCATAACTTCATGCGGCTATTGTCGGAAGCTAAGCATCAAGGAGCCGAGGTGTTGGTAACCGGAGATCTGGATGTGCCTGTCGAAGACTGCTGGCATGATCGCGTTACGAGAAATGCGGGATTAGGACTTGGCATGCCGTTATGGGAGATGGATCACCGCGACGCCGTCGAGGAGTTCATCAATCTGGGCTTTGTAACAATGCTGGTTACTGTAAACCTGGAGCTAGGCATGAGTGAAGATGACCTGGGGCGTATTCTGACACAGGAGTATGTGGACGAATTGGTGGCCAGGGGCATTGACCCCTGCGGCGAAGGCGGCGAGTTTCACACCACAGTCATAGACGGCCCGCTCTTCAAGCATCCGCTTCCCATTCGGAAATGTGGGATTTTGAGGGACGGCAAGTATGCCTTTTTGCCATTGGAGCTTGAACAAGGGCCTCAAGATAACAACAAAAAAACCTTGCGATAACAAGGTTTCAATGATAGTGGCGCGCCACGGCGGGATTCGAACCCGCGACGCACAGTTTAGGAAACTGACTTTATAAAAAATACACGTCCGAAAAGCTCTTTATTATCAAGGGTTTGTAACTTGTTCATGATCGGAATTATCATCATTGGGGACAAATTGGGGACGGCCAAATTTTTCAAGCTTCCCAACAGCCTCATCAGATAACCTTTTAGTAACATGCGAATAAATATTAACCGTTGTTCTGTAATCCGCATGACCATGCCTTTCTTGGATAACTTTCAAATTAACGTTGTCTTCAATCAATAACGTTGCTGCTGTATGACGCAAGTCATGTAATCTAATATGTGGTATTTTGTGTTTCCTCGTGAATTTGATCCACCTCTGCGTTGGTGTGTTTTTGTAGAGCGGTATGCCATTATCGCGACAAAAAAGGTAATCGTTATCTTTGTCAATCCACCTATCAAGATGTGCTTCTTTTAATCCATCCCAAACCACTTCGTACTCCCTTAATTCATCCATAACCCAAACGGGCATGTTCACAACGCGTTTTGAAGTTTTTGATTTTGGAACTCCGATTGCTTGCCCTTTTTTCAGGGCCTTACTAATTCTTATTGTACTCTCATCAAAGTTTATGTCTCGCCAACATAATGCAGACAACTCACCAGACCTAAAACCACCGATAATGCTAAGGGTAAAATATATCCGCCATCGAATTGGTTCAGTAATCAAGAGATCAAGTACCATTGAGACTTGATCGGCATCATAATAGAGTTCAGAACTATTACCAGGTGGCGGTTTCTTAACTCCTTTTAGTGGACTTGTTTTTATGACCTTCCATTCGATCGCCTGCCTGAATATGCTTGCCAGAACCGTGTAATGATACCTTTGGAAGTTGTTGGAATAGTTTTTATCCTTAAGGCTCTTCATGTAGTCTAGACAGTGGAGTGTCTTAATCGATTCCATATTCATAGCTCCGAAATAGGGAATAAAGTATGTTTCGATGATTTGTAAATACTCTACTTGAGTATTTTCTGATAGGCCGCTTAAATACATCGTTACGTATTTTTGTTTAACAAAATCGCGAAACGTATACTGTCCTGGTTGAATATAGTTGCCAGTTTCAATCTCTTTTTTAAAGAGCACGAGTTGTTCATCTAGGTAGTCCTTGAGTTTCTTCTTTGTCTTTAATAAGGCTAGGTCATCAATAGTAATTGGCTTGCTTGGTCGGTTGCGTGTACCTTCGGCGTGGTAACCTAAGTCAATCCGTAACCGCCAACTTCGTTCTCCTCTCTTCTCGATACTTCCTTTCAATTCCATCACCCCAAACATATGTTCTATTAATGGGTATATTTAAACAGCCTAACGGCTGGAAAGCGCGAAGGTTATAAATAAAATTTGCTTAATTCAGGCGGAATGTTATTTCTTCTTAAAAACTCTTCAATAGATTCCCCTTGTTCTATGTATTGTCCATCCGTCAACAGTTTTAGCGAAAATTGATTAGCTTGTCGCTCCAATTTACCTGCCGAAAAAAAAGAATGCTCGTCCAGAAAGAAGCGACTAACTCCTGGGTGAAGTCTATCATGTCCTAACTCGTGGGCGCATACAAATAGTTTCCAAAAATCGTCGAGATCTTCATGAATAGCAATGTATCTTCGCCTTAATTTACGGTAATAAAGGCCTCTAGTATTTTCACCGAGATCGCAAAAGCAAACATCGATATTTAGTCGGTCGCAAATCTCGAAAGGGTCATTTGTTTTGAATTTACGAATAAGCTGCTCAATCACATCGTCCATGCTTGTCTCCCTATTCGTCAATATTCTTTTTACGTCCATAGGTTTTTTTATTGCGTTCCTTGGCATCCCAAAACATAGCCTCGATGACGCGTTTTATTTTTTCCTTGTCTTCATCGTTTATCGGAACGCCATCAAACATTACTGGTTCATCCTCTTCGAGCATTTTCTTAAAATCTCGTTTATCTTTGGCCGTCGCCCACTCAGGCACGGTCTTTTCATCATCGGTGAAATAATCTACCTGTTTTCCGAAATAATCAGCTATTAGTTTTAAAGAATCAATTTGTGGATGTTTCGTTGCGCCATTAAGAATTTTAGTGAGCCCAGTATAAGAAACTCCAGTGTCTTTTGCTAGTCTGTAAGCAGTTACCCCTTTTTCGTCCATCAATCTTTGTACTTTTTCTGCTATATCCACTAGCGAAATCCTCCAATCATTTTTATAACCTAAAAGAGTTATAACCCAATAAAGAAATACTAACTCTAAATAGGGAGATATGTCAAGCGTAAACGAGAAAGTAGAAGAAAACACTCGATTATATAACTATTTAGAGTTATATTTGGATTTGAATATAACTCTAAATAGTTATACTATTATTCCCAGAAGGAGGCGAAATAAAACATGGGGATGGCAATCAAAGGTAATATCCAAAAGTTAATTGATGCTAAAGGTTGGACCATCTACCGACTGAGCAAAGAAAGTGGCGTTTCACTAACCGTTTTGTACAGTCTGGAAAAGAAAGAGCTTGGTCCAACTGCCGACACATTGGTAAAACTGGCCGATGCATTAGATGTAACTATAGACAAGTTAGTCCGGTAACTAGCTGTTTTCTAAGAATATTAAATGAAAGGGAGAGTGAGTGTCCATGACAGCCCTTGAAAAAGCCATTGCTGACATTGTAGCCCTACACGTGGCTGAGGCTGAGAAGCGAATTATGGAACGTATGTCAACGGCTTCTGACCGGACGCTTACATTTACAGAAGCACTGGATTATCTGCGCATGTCGGAGTATACGCTAAGGCACTTGTGTAAAGCAAAGCGAATTCCGCATCGCACCGTCGGTGCAGAAGGAAGTAAGAGCCCGCGCTACTTGTTTAGCACTGTCAGCCTTGATAAGTGGAAGCGAGAAGAAGAAGCGAGAAACTACCTGCCCGAGGAGGTGTCATCCCAATGAGCAAAGTTCTTGATTTGCAGTCGGACGAAGTCATAGAAATCTGTGCTAATTCGGAATGCAATTCAGAAATCTACTTCGGCCAGCCTGTGTTTAAGATTGGTCATGATCTAGTATGTAGCGGTAAATGTCTAATGAAACAACTAGGGGCAAAGACAGTTATAGCAGGGAAGGAGGATACAGATGGCGGCAGAGTTCGCGATCTATAAGGGTGAGGAAATGCTGGCTATAGGTACGGCAAAAGAATGTGCTGAAAAGCTAGGAGTTTCTAAAGAGTATATTTACTGGCTTACAATGCCGACCGCGAAAAGAAGGCTCGACAAAAGGAAGCATCCAGAAAGATGCACAGTTGGGGTTCGATTAGATAAGGAGGATGAAGATGAAGGTATCTGAACTGATTTTAGAATTACAGGATTTTATGGCTGCTTATGGTGATCGAGAAGTTTTATTTGCTGAGTATGGTTCTTATGACGGTACTAATCTAAATGGCCACAACATTAATGACATCACACCTGAAGAGGACACTGGAAAGCCGGTAATTGTTCTATGGGACAAATAATCATCCGTTCAGGCAGCAGTTACACCTTCTGTTACTGCGGATCGGCCCCAGTCACCTGGATAGTTGACGTTATCAACGCTGAGTCAGACCAGATATACCTGCATCAAGTCGGTAACGGCAAGACGCTTCAGATGAGCTTGGAACACTTTCGGGAGCTCTATGATCAGCACGGAGTGAGGGAGGTTCCTAATGGCGATTCCTGATGAACTCTTAAATTACTTAGCCGATCGGTATGATCGAGCCTGCATCGATTCGACTCGATTACCATTTTTGACCTGGGCATTAATCCAAGTTGAGAGAATGGGTTGGGTGATCGAGTAATCTAGTTAGCCTTGAAGGGAGGTGAGGGACTTGAATCGTAAGCAACGTTTGAGAGTTTGCTGTAATCTGCTGCAGTTAGCCAGCACAGCACAGTCGGAGCAACTGCGGAAATGTTTTGGGGATCAGTATTCAAATACAAAATCGCGCTTAAATGAAAAACAGCCTGTCACGGCTCCTACCCCGTAATAAGCTGCACAAGTAACACATCTTAGCGCCAGTTTAGCACTGGCAGAAAGGATTTGCAATGAAAATCTGTTATCGGGAAATCAATTTCCGGCCTGATAGCCTTCGCTTAATTGAACAGGTCAACGGCATTATTTCTGAATATCAGCAAATGGGTTATTCTCTTACATTACGTCAGGTTTACTATCAGCTTGTTGCTCGGGATGTTATTCCAAATAGTGAACGGAGCTATAAGAATCTTGGGAACTTGATCTCTGATGGTCGTATGGCTGGGATGATTGACTGGTCAGCTATTGAGGATCGCACCCGTAACCTTAGGAAGAACAGTCATTGGGATTCCCCGGGAGATATCATCCATTCTGCAGCTTATAGCTATGCGATTGATAAATGGGCCGATCAAGACAACTATGTTGAGGTTTGGGTAGAGAAAGACGCCTTAGTCGGTATTGTCGGCCAGGTATGTGATGAATTGGATGTACCTTACTTCTCATGCCGAGGCTATGTCAGTCAGTCTGAAATGTGGTCAGCAGCAGAGCGGTTGCAAGACTTTGCGGGGTATAAGGATATTCACATTATTCATCTTGGCGACCATGACCCGAGTGGCAAGGACATGAGCCGTGACATCGTAGATCGTTTAGAGTTGTTCGGGACAACCATTAATTTTCAACGTATCGCGCTGAATTATGACCAAATTGAAGAATTTAGCCCGCCACCGAATCCAACAAAGCTATCTGATAGTCGAGCATCAGGATACATTGCCGAATACGGATATGAGTGCTGGGAATTGGATGCCTTACGGCCAGATGTAATTGATTCACTTATTCGAGAAGCAGTAACCGATCTCTGTGACTTGGAGCTGATGGAAGAGGCTCGGATCCGAGAAGGTGAGTCTAGGAGTACGTTGAAAACTGTAGCCCGTAACTGGTCGACAATCGAATCTGAGTACCGAGAAGGTTAATCCATATTTTTCTTCTTCAGTGCAAACAGCAATAATTCATTTTCATATATTAGGAGGACTTATACATGCCAGTACAAATTACGATTAACGGCGAAAACGCCAATCAAGCAATCGAGGAGTTCGCAACTCTGTCCGCTGCGTTTGCTGGACAAGCTCCGGTAACAGCTACAGTTGAACCACCACAGCAACCTCAAGCGCAACAGTATGCTCCACCAGCTCCACCATCATACCCACAGCAACCTGCACAACAGCCGCAACAAGGCTATGGAGCGCCATCTGTGCCTGTAGCACCTACGCCACCAGCACCACCAGCACAACAGACCGGAACGGTTCCGACCAGCGCACCTACTTACGACCTGACCCAGCTAGGGGTCGCCGCGCAGCCGATCATGGATGCTGGACGTCAGAACGAGATTATCGCTTGGCTAAATCAACATGGTGTTCAAACCTTGATGCAGCTTAGTCCTAGCCTTTATGGTGAGTTCGCCACCTTCTTACGTAGCCTGGGGGCGAGGATATGACCCAGATTGCACATGCCGAACGGGATCACGCCCTGCTATCAGCTAGCGGGGCACACCGTTGGCTGCATTGTACGCCTAGCGCCCGGCTTGAAGATACGCTGCCGGACACAGAGAGCGAAGCAGCCAAGCGCGGAACGCTAGCCCATGAAATCGCAGAACTGAAGCTTCAGAGGATTTTCTCAGGGCTGCCAACTAGGAAGTTTAATGCTGAGCTCAAGAAGTTTAAGGCCCATGAGCTGTACGAACCGGTCATTGACGATCATACGAATGCTTATGTTGAGTTCATTCAATCGATTGTACACACATTCCCGACGCCTCCATTTGTGGCGATTGAACGGAAAGTTGATCTGACAGATTACGTTCCGGAGAGCTTTGGGACATCTGACTGCATCATCATAGGTGCTGGAAAGCTCTATGTCATCGATTATAAAAATGGTCAAGGCGTACCTGTGCCGGCAGAGAACAACCCGCAGATGAAGCTGTACGCGCTTGGAGCTTTCAAGGCTTTTTCTCTGCTTTTCCCGATCGAGGAGGTTCACCTGGCAATCGTTCAGCCGAAAGTATGGGATCAGCCTTCGGAATGGTCAATCTCGGTAACTGACCTGCTGGCCTGGGGTGAATCGATCAAGCCGATCGCACAGGCAGCCTATAAAGGCGAAGGGGAGTATGTAATCGGAGAGCATTGCGGCTTCTGCCGGGCAAAGGCTACTTGCCGAGCCCGTACAGAGCATATGCTGAAAGCCGGAAGCAAGGCCCCGCTTAAGCCGCCTCTTATTGGCTGGGATGAAGTGGGCGAAGTTCTTCGGCAGGCGGAGGGGGTTGACAAGTGGTACAAAGCTTTGAAGGAGGCAGCTCTTTCAGAAGTGCTCAAAGGCGGACAAGTTCCTGGTTGGAAAGCCGTTGAGGGTAGAGGTGGTAGGGATTACGCCGATATAGACACTGCTTTCACCCACTTAAAGGAAAAGGGCATCGAGGAAGCGGTGTTGTATGAGCGAAAGCCGCTGACACCGCCACAGCTCGAAGAGGCCCTTACAAAAAAGGTTTATAAAGAACTGCTAGAAGAACCGGGGCATGTTATCAGGCGGTCTGGAACGCCGACACTCGCACCTGAGGGTGACAAACGCCCCGCGATCTCCAACCAAGTTAAGCCGGAAGACGCATTTAGCGCTCCTATTGAATAAATTCAAACGAGAAAAGGGGAAACGACAAATGACTAATGAATCGACTAACGTAACGACTGGACAAGTAAGACTGAGTTTTGTACATCTTTTTCAACCGCACGCTAATCAACCAGGGCAAGAGCCTAAATACAGCACCACAATTCTGATTCCCAAAACGGATGTTGCCACGATGCAGCGGATTAATGCAGCTATTGAAGCAGCAGCTCAAAAAGGGGTCGCTGGGATCTGGAACGGTGCCCGTCCTCCGCAACTTAAAACGCCGATTTGGGATGGTGATGGCGTTCGTCAGAACGGAGAACCGTTTGGCCCTGAGTGTAAGGGTCACTGGGTTTTGACAGCAAGCAGCAAACAGCAACAGTCAGTCGTTGATGTGAATCTTAATCCAATCATCAATCAAACTGAAGTCTACAGTGGCGCGTACGCCCGCGTGAATATTAACTTCTTCCCCTTCTCGAATAGCGGGAATCGAGGCATCGGTGCTGGACTCGGTCCAGTTCAGAAGTTATCTGAAGGTGAACCACTTGGCGGCCGTGTCAGCGCAGAACAAGCTTTCGGCGGTAACGGTGGCGGTGTAGGATTTACGCCTGCGCCAGCTCCACAGGGATGGGAGCAAGCAGCTCCACCACAGCAACAATATGGCCAGCAGCCACCTGCAGCTCCGCCAGCGTATCCTGGGCAGCTGGCTCCACAGCAGTACGGGCAACAGGGTTATGGTCAGGCACCGCAGCAAGGCTATCAGCCCCCAGCACAATCACAACAGCCACAACAACAGATGGACCCGATCACGGGTAAACCTCTTAACGGTGGAGTTTGGGGCATCTAAGTAGCGACAAAGGGGTTCTTCTATAGAGCCCCTTTCTTATTTCCAAGGAGGGCTATGATGTGGCATTTATCAATAGATATTGAGACTTATTCAAGCGTGGATATCAAGAAAGCGGGTCTATATAAATACGTTCAAAGTCCGGACTTTGAAATCCTGTTATTCGCTTATTCGTGGGATGGCGGCCCTGTGGAGATCGTGGATCTTAAACAAGGCGAGTCGTTACCGATGGAGGTTATACACGCCCTGTACGATCCTAATGTTATCAAGCACGCATACAATGCCGCCTTTGAATGGTACTGCATAAACAGCGTGATGGAATCGCCAATCGAGCAATGGCGTTGTACGCAGATTCACGGCCTATACTGCGGCTATCCCGCAGGCCTAGGCAAAGTGGGTGAAGCGATTGGGCTCCCTCAGGATAAAAAGAAGATGGGTGTCGGAACCTCATTAATCAGAACATTCTGTGTACCTATCAAGAAGCCCGCAAAGTCAAACGGATATCGCACCAGGACATTACCGCACCATGAACCTGAGAAGTGGGAGCTCTTCAAACAATATTGCATCAATGACGTAGTTGCCGAAAAGGAGATCCTTCGCCGTTTGTCTGTTTTCCCGGTTCCTGAACAGGAATGGCAGTTATGGCAGCTCGACCAACGAATCAATGCCCGTGGCATTGCCTGCGATCTTGAACTAGTTGTTGGTGCCTTGGCCGTAGATCAACAGGTTACTCGTGAGCTGATGGCCGAAGCCGTGCAGCTTTCCGGACTAGATAACCCGAAATCAGTTCAGCAGCTCAAGAAGTGGTTGTCCGAGGAGATCGGCGAGGAAGTCGATAATCTCCGCAAGGATACAGTTTCCGAATTAATTGAGGGCGTAGAAGAAGGCCGGGCAAAGCGGGTGCTGGAGATCCGGCAAGAGCTTAGTAAAACATCTGTTAAGAAGTATCAGTCCATGCAGACCGTTGCTTGTGGCGATGCTAGAGTTCGCGGCTTGCTTCAATTCTACGGGGCCAACCGAACCGGTCGCTGGGCTGGCAGATTGGTGCAAGTACACAACCTGACCAAGAACAAAATGGATCTTAAGCTACTGAAATATGCGCGGCAGCTTGTCCGGGAACAACGAATAGACATGCTCAAGCTGATTTTCGGTAATGTGCCTGATACCCTATCGCAGCTGATCCGGACGGCCTTCGTAGCTTCTCCGGGTAAGGTCTTGAACGTTGCAGACTTCAATGCGATTGAGGCCCGGGTAATTGCCTGGCTAGCCGGAGAGCAGTGGCGGCTTGATGTATTTGCTTCTCACGGGAAAATTTATGAAGCATCAGCTTCTCAGATGTTCGGTGTGCCTATCGAATCTATCGGCAAGGACAGTGACCTGCGGCAAAAGGGTAAAGTATCAGAACTTGCCCTAGGTTATCAGGGAGCTGCTGGCGCGCTGATCAGCATGGGCGCTTTGGACATGGGGCTGACTGAGGGAGAGCTTCCGGAGATTGTAACTCGCTGGCGCAACGCGAACCGACGAATTGTTGATCTGTGGTATAGCTTCGAGCGGGCAGCCATTGAGGTCATGGAATCAGGGCAGCCGGTCGGCGTAAAAGGCATCATCTTTGCTAGGGAAAGTCACTACGATAACAGGCTGGACTTCTTCACGGCCCAGCTTCCAAGCGGTCGCAAGCTCTATTATGTAGAGCCAACGCTGGCACAAAACGACTTCGGCAAGCAGGCCCTTCACTACATGGGGCCTGACCAAAAGACAGGCAAATGGACGAAGATCTCCACCTATGGAGGCAAGCTTGTAGAGAACGTGGTACAAGCGATAGCCCGGGACTGTCTGGCCGTTTCATTAATAAAAGCAGAACAGGCCGGATTCGAAACCGTGCTGCATGTCCATGACGAAATAGGGATCGAGTCTGAACGGCCCGAGGATCTGGAGAAAGTATTGGAGTTGATGGCTCAGCCAATAGACTGGGCGCCAGGATTACCGCTTAAGGCGGCTGGATTTACAACTGAATTTTATATGAAGGATTGATATCGATGGACGTAGTTATAAATGAAAAAGCGCGAGAGGCGTTGAATCGGCTGGCCGCTATGCCTGGCATGGCTCAGGTCAAAGATCAGATCGAACAAATGGTTCAGTTCCGTCGAATCGCTGAGCTTCGCAAACAAAATCGTTTGAAGACCAGACCGCAGACTAATCACATGGTTTTCACAGGGAACCCCGGAACGGGTAAGACTACAGCAGCGCGTTTGATTGGAGAAGCTTTCGCCGAGTTAGGTCTATTAAAACGTCAGGGGGAGCGGTTGCCTTTCGTAGAAATCAGCAACTCTAATATCGCACATCCACACGTTGGGGAATCTGAGCAGATTATAGGTAAAAAATTTAAAGAGGCGAGAGGCGGCGTTCTGTTCATTGATGAAGCTTACTCCCTCATTGGGCACGGAGCTCACAAGTCAGATATGAAGGTTGTTGCTGCAATAGTTCAATATATTGAAGATCTACGCGACGAGGTTATGGTCATTGCGGCAGGCTACCCCAAAAATATGGCGGAGTTTCTTTCGTTCAATCCTGGACTTGCTTCCCGGTTCCCAACTACAGTCCATTTTCCTGATTATAACGTACCGGATCTTGTCCGAATTGCGCAGCAGATGATACTAGATCAGGAATATCAAGCCGCTCCGGATTACTTGGACGCGCTGGCTAGTGTTATGTGGATCGAGAAAAGTAAGCCTAGTTTTGGGAACGCGCGATCGGTACGAAACCATGTCGAACGTTCCATACGGAAACAATCGATACGTGTTTCGCAATTACAGCAGCCTTCTCGTAAAGACCTTGCGACTTTGATCGCCGCAGATCTTGTGTATTCTCCTAATGATTTGCAAGCAACGGAACGGGAAGCTTTGAATCAAATCATCTTAGAAGCACAAGCGCGGCTGCTTCAGCTAGATTTGCTTTCTATATTAAAAGCTTGATCGGAGGTAGCTCTAATGTTTCCTGAAAGTACTGATCTTTATGACACGGAGATACCTTGGGACATTATCACGGATGATAGCGGTCAGGTGATTGGAGAAGTCTATTTCCTTTTGCCTGATTCGCAAAGGAGGGGGCTGGGCGCATGGGACACTGGTTTTACATTACACCGGAGGAATACGCAGAAGCTGCGAAACACGGCATTCAGCCAAGGACGCTCGACCGCCGCGTACGGGAACAGGGCTGGAATAAAGAGCAGGCGATGACCACACCGCCAAGAAAGCAGAAGCCCCGGGGTTACTATGAACCCTGGGCAGCCGTGGCCGAGAAAAATGGCGTGAAGTACGGCGCTTTTATGTCCCGAATACGTAGTGGTATGAGCCCTGAAACTGCGGCAACGAAACCGTTACAGACTATAGAGGAGCTCCGCCAGAGTGCTCTGGATGCGGCAGAACATACCAGAGTCTATCCAGAATCGTACCTTCGAATGGCAGAGGAGAACGGGATTCCATATGCTACGTTTCAATACCGTGTGAAGTACTGCAAATGGGACTATGAACGTGCCGCAACAGAACCGCTATGGAGCCGTCAACAGATGGGGCAATTAGGGGCACAGCGATTAAGAGAGCGTGAGGGAGACTGGGCCGCGCAGATATTTGGAAAGTGAGGTAACTAGATATGGATATTAGATTTTGTTTTCGTTTGACTGCTGAAGCAGGGATGGCCCGCGATACTCAGACGGGTGAGCCTGTGGAGTGTTTTACTCAAGTGCGATTAGGTGGTGCGAAAAATGCCCCAGCCGATTATGACGCAATGCATGAATCTCTTAGAGGTTCAGTGGCTGCTCAAATAGGCGTTAATCCAGAATTTGTTATTCCTATTAGCCAAACGGAATATGACGAAAATGTTGATTCAGATGAGGATAGTATTTCTGAGGAATAATCTATTAAACGCAGGAGGCAGGCGTCATGCAATACGATAGACAACTAACAATCTCATCCGCCGGCAGCCGGAACAGCACAAACTGGCAGCCACAAGTGATCTACTGGTCTGAGCTGGTGGAGCGCCTGCGGACAGCTACCAGAGGCACAGAGACGCTGGCTGAGTATTTACGGCTGCCAAAGACTCAGCAAGACGATCTGAAGGACGTCGGGGGCTTCGTTGCAGGAGCCCTCTCCGGTGGCCGCCGCAAGGCTGGAGCTGTGACCGGGCGTGATGTAATCACGCTAGACTTGGACAACATTCCTGCAGGAGCTACGGCAGACGTTCTACGTCGCCTTGATGGCCTGGGCTGCTCTTATGCTGTTTACTCTACCCGGAAACATGAGGAAGCGAAGCCGCGGCTTCGGGTTCTGGCTCCGCTGAATCGAACGGTTACTGCAGATGAATATGAGCCGTTAGCGCGTAAGCTGGCGGCCATCATCGGGATAGAACTGTGTGACCCGACCACGTTTCAGGTGACACGGCTGATGTACTGGCCGAGCTGTAGCGCAGATAGTCAGTACGTATTCACTTACGGGGATAAGCCTTTCTTATCTGCAGATGGATTACTTGCTACGTATGCGGACTGGCGCAATTGGCAGGAGTGGCCGCAGGTACCAGGAACACAACAGGCACATGTACGGATGGCCGCAAAGCAAGGGGACCCAACAACAAAGCCTGGCATCGTCGGGGCGTTCTGCCGAATTTACAATGTGGCGGCAGCCATTGAGACGTTTTTGCCTGGGATCTATACAACCGTAGACGATGGCAGTGGCCGCTTAACCTTCATCGGCGGATCCACTACAGGTGGCGCGATCATTTATGATGACGGCCAATTCCTTTATTCGCATCATGCTACTGACCCGTGCAGCGGCCGCCTGGTCAACGCCTTTGATCTGGTCCGTCTGCATAAGTTTGGCGATCAGGACGACGATGCGAAGCCAGGAACGCCTACGAACAAGCTCCCGAGCTATACGGCCATGACTTCCTTTGCAATGCAGCAGGAGGCGGTAGCGGGGCTGCTGATGCAGGAACGTTACGAGAGAGCCGTGGAGAGCTTTAGCGATACTGCAGTAGTTGCTCCAGACAACATGGACTGGATGCAGAAGCTTGAGATAAATAGCAATGGGATATACCTAAAGACAGTCGATAATGTCCTAATCGTACTCGAATACGATCCGGTTCTGAAAGGTAAGATCGCCTTTGATGAATTCGCCAATCGAGGGCTTGTGCTTGGTTCGCTTCCTTGGGATCCGCGAGAGGATCGGAGGCCTTGGGCGTCTTCCGATGATGCTGGAATCTATCACTATATTGAAAAAGTATACGGCATTGCCGTAGAAGCTAAGATCAATAACGCCCTTACGCTTGTATCACATAAGCATAGATTCAATGATGTTCAGCGGTATCTGGAGAGTCTGCAGTGGGACGGGATCCCGCGATTGGATACTTTGTTAACCGATTATCTAGGCGCGGAGGACAGCGTTTATACTCGGGCAGTGTCTCGTAAATCGTTCACAGCTGCTGTAGCCCGCGCTATGGTGCCAGGTTTCAAATACGATTACATGCCGATCCTTGCAGGCCCCCAGGGGCTCGGGAAGAGTACCTTCCTTCGATTAATGGGCAAGAACTGGTATTCGGACAGCCTGACCACCTTCGAAGGTAAGGATGCCATGGAACTGATTCAGGGCATCTGGATTAACGAGGTGGGTGAGCTGACGGGTATGTCCAAATCTGAGAGTAACGCCGTTAAGCAATTCCTCAGCCGCACGGAGGATATCTACCGGGAGGCTTATGGGAAACGTACTATGCCATATCCTAGACGCTGCGTATTCTTTGGTACCACTAATGACACCGAGTTTCTACGGGATCGAACGGGGAACCGCCGCTTTTGGCCTGTGGACGTTGGAATTGTACAGCCAACGAAGAGTGTCTTCCGGGATCTAGCGGGTGAGGTTGATCAGATTTATGCTGAAGCCTTTGTACGTTGGCAACTGGGTGAGCAGTTGTATTTAACCGGAGAGGCCGAAGTACTCAGCAAGCAGCAGCAGGATGAACATAGGGAGAGCAGCGTTAAAGAGGGAATCATTCGGGCTTTTGTTGATCGGCTAGTACCTGAAGATTGGCTGAAGCGCGATGTACCAACAAGGCTGATGTACTGGGGTGGAGAGTTCGGTAAACCCCATGAAGGCGCCGCAGGGCCCCGGGACCGGATATGTGCCGCTGAGATTTGGTGCGAATGCTTCAAATCGGATATTAAGTTTATGAAGCAAACAGACACCAGAGAAATTAATGGGATTCTAGCTAGTATACCCGGGTGGGAAGAATATCGAGGTAGGTTTGGTCCTTATGAAGCCCAACGGGGATTTAAGCGAAAATCCAGTTGACGACGTTGACAGACCCGGGTGTGACACTTCGGGGAGTGGCAACAAAGGCATTGTGACAGTTTGAAAAGTGGCAACACCATTGTCAACGAAAGTGTCAAACGGTAAAAGCCTTGTGAAATCTATATTTATATTACTTATTTGACACTGTTGACACTTATCTAACTAAAGATAAAAAACAAAAAGAATAGAGAGATTATAGAGTTATATATAACGCCTAATACGCCTGATTTATAAAAAGTATACATGCGTACAGGCGCACGCGAGTAACACATCGTGAGGAGGCTTGTCAAGATGCGAGAGCGAGATATAGAAACGTATTTGAGAGATAGAATCAAAGCCGTAGGGGGCTGGGCCCCTAAGTGGACATCACCGGGTAACAGCGGGGTGCCTGACCGGATCGTATTTCTTCCGGGAGGTCATACCATATTCGTTGAGCTGAAAGCGCCCGGAGGAAAGCCGCGTCCGCTGCAATTGGCACAACATAAGCGCCTTCGCGGCTTGGGCTATGATGTACGAGTGATCGATAGCAGGGAGCAGGTGGATGATCTGCTGAAGGAGTGGAATGGCCTATGGCAGCACTAAGTCAGTATATACCGCATGACTATCAGCGCTACTGCATTAACCGGTTGCTGGCAGATGAAGCACTTGGGCTATTTTTGGATATGGGACTTGGCAAAACGGTCATTACCCTAACGGCCATTAATGATTTGAAATATAACCGCTTTGCTGTCCGTCGCTGTTTGGTAGTAGCCCCGAAGAAGGTTGCAGAGGCAACATGGAGCAATGAAGCAGCTAAGTGGCAGCACTTACAGCATTTACGGATTATCCCAGTACTTGGAGATCAGCGGAAGCGAATCCGAGCACTTAACACCCCGGGAGACATATGGGTTATTAATCGGGATAACGTGGCCTGGCTGGTAGAGTACTACCGTAATGCGTGGCCGTTCGATATGGTGGTGCTGGACGAGCTATCTAGTTTTAAAAACCATCAGGCCAAGCGCTTCAAGGTGCTAACCTGGGTGCGGCCTCACATTAAGCGTATCGTGGGGCTCACAGGAACCCCGGCCCCAAATGGATTATTGGATTTATGGGCGCAGATCAATCTTCTAGATCAGGGCCAGCGGCTGGAAAAGAATATTACCGGTTATCGCACAAAGTACTTTGAAAAGAACTATAGCGGGTTTGGATATATGGCAAAGCCAGGGGCCGATGATGTTATTCAGCGTAAGATCGCAGACATTTGCATCAGCATGAAGGCCGAGGACTATCTGGAATTGCCTGATTGTATTACGAACGTGATTCCCGTTGTTTTGGACGATAAGGCACAGAAGCAATACAAGCAGATGGAGAAGGAGCTGCTTCTGGAGATCGATGACGATACGGAGATCACTGCGACCAGCGCGGCCGTATTAACTGGCAAACTACTGCAGCTTTGTAACGGGGCATTGTATGACGGAGATCGGAACGTGCATAGGATTCACGATTGCAAGATTGAGGCATTCCTGGAGCTTATCGAGCAGCTGAACGGTAAACCGGCACTAGTGTTCTACAGCTATCAGCATGACCTTGCTCGGATCCACAAAGCACTCGAAAAGTCAGGACTACGAGTTCGAGAGTTGAAGACGCCACAAGATCAGCTTGACTGGAATGCTGGAAAGGTCGATATCCTTCTAGCCCATCCTGCTAGCGCAGCCTATGGACTCAACCTTCAGGACGGTGGCAATCACGTTGTATGGTTTGGGCTTACGTGGTCGCTGGAGCTTTACGAGCAGGCAAATGGGCGCTTATATCGCCAAGGGCAGAAGCAAAAGGTTATCCTGCATCACCTGGTTGTGCAAGGTGGAGCTGATGAGGACGTAATGGCTGCGTTGGAGAGTAAGGCGACTACGCAGGATCGGCTGTTGGAGGCGTTGAAAGTGAGAATTAGAGATGCCAAACAAGATTGTTAACTTAAGAGTTAATATTGACAAATAGGTTTATTGTTATTAACTTATAAGGGAGCGTGGAGCCTATGTACAAGAATCCTAGACCACAGTCTATGCGGTTTAAGGTTTGTCCGGTTTGTAGGAAACGTTATGTCTTTATATATTTTCCTAAACATAAATGCAAAGCTGAGGTGAAGACGGGTGACAAGAAAACGCACAAAGCAAACCGCTATTGAGCAGCTTAGCCAATACCGCCAGAAGCAAGCAAGGTTACAGGTCTTATCCACGTACAGCGTAGGTGCCGGTATTACTGTAAGCCGGCTTAACGAAGACGATCAGCTGCAGGAGCTTCATGCCAAGTTGAGAGGGCTGCCATCATACATGTACTTGAATAAGCATGAGCTGAAGCTGGAACAGGCTGCGAACGCCTATATGACACGTTATCCAGCCGGGATTAAAGCACAGAAACGAGCTGTTCCTGTGAATGTTATGGATGACGAGTATCACGAGCTACTTCAAGAGCTGAGAGATAAGATTCAGAAGGTTATTGCGGCGAGAGGGTACGAGGTCAGAGATGATATCGATGCTGTACTTGATAGATTGGCTGAGTTTCAGGATCTGCAGGCGGATATTCAGAGACTGGACTTTATTCTTGAACGTCTGCAAGAATATAAGCCTTACGAAGCGACTTTGCTTCGGTGGATCTATATCGACGGGTTAGATCAAAATGATCTTGTTGAGAAGCTAGATGTATCGGAGAGCACTATCAGACGGAGAATCAAGAAGGCAGAAAGGGAATACGCATTATTGGCACGATAATGACAGAAAATTGACCGGACAATGACTGTAGAATGACAAACATATGTTCTTGTTTTTCGTGTCAACCCCTGATAAAATGATAGTGTGAGATAAATGTATCAAGACGTAGCTGGCGAAGGTTTTATACTGTTCGGCGGCTGCGTCTTATTAACCGGATGTATTTGGTAGCTCGCTCACCTAGGGAGAAGGAGCTTGCAGGTTCGACTCCTGCCGTTCGGAT
The DNA here is from genome assembly GCF_013393165.1 of Paenibacillus sp. 79R4. Taxonomy (NCBI): domain Bacteria; kingdom Bacillati; phylum Bacillota; class Bacilli; order Caryophanales; family Paenibacillaceae; genus Paenibacillus; species Paenibacillus sp. 79R4. Next base: position 61,951 of record NZ_QJOT01000019.1, read on the forward strand.
TTTTTCATGTACCATCTCCTTCTTGAGCCGCTGCCTTCGGGTAGCGGTATTTTGTTTGCAGGGAAATCCTTCCTTACGTCGAATATTGTCAGAGAGAAGAGAGGGGTGAACAAAATGGACGATAAGCTTATATCTCAATTACAAGTAACTTCCCTAGAAGGAGCTGCAGGGGTAATGGCTTTAGCAAAGATTCTAGGGCGTAAAGGGTTAATCGATATCGAAGAGTTTAAGAAGTTGAAAGAGGAGACGATGAAAGAACTTGCAGATGAATTAGACAAATTAAGATAAGCATCCTTCGGGGTGCTTTTTCAATTTTCAAAACCGACACAACGCCGGGGGTGGTGATTATGTAATGGCTGAGGTTCATAAGCAGGCTGAACAGGATTATATGTCTGGCATGAAATATAAGGACATAGCTGAGAAGTACGACGTTTCGCTTAATACGGTGAAGAGCTGGAAGCAACGTCATGGATGGGATCGTAAAAAGGGTGCACACAAACAAAAAGGGGTGCACACAAATAAAGGCGGTGCTCCGCCAGGCAATCAGAACGCTAAAGGGAATCGCGGAGGACTAGGCGGACCGCCACGGAATAGCAAAGCGGTTAAGCATGGCTTCTTCAGCAAATACCTGCCTGCAGAGTCACTGGAGATTATGGAGCAGCTTCAGGAACGTTCTCCGCTTGATATCGTTTGGGATAACATCATGATTCAATACACCGCGATCATCCGGGCTCAGCAGATCATGTACGTTCGCGATCGAGACGACAGCACGACAACCAAGATCGAGGAGAAGGTCGGTAATGTCAGCGGTGAGCGTTGGGAAGTTCAGCAGGCCTGGGATAAGCAGGCAACCTTCCTGCAGGCTCAGAGTAGGGCTATGGGAACGCTACAGAGCTTGATCAAGCAATATGACGAGCTGCTGAAAACAGAGCTTGCTACGGAAGAGCAGAAGGCCCGTATCGAGGTCTTGCGGTCTAAGGTGCCGAACAAGGACGGTATAGATCCAAATGCGCAGATCACAGCACTGGCGGATCTAATAAATAACCCAGCGCCGGATCGGGTGATTGACGATGATTGAGTATGCACCATTAACAGCCAAGCAGGCCGATTATATACGCCGTTGTACCGATTCTTGGCTTAATGTGGCCGAAGGTGGTAAGCGTGCCGGCAAGAACATCATTAACCTGATAGCTTATGCGATGTGTCTGGAGATCCATCCTGATAAGCTACACCTTGTCGCTGGGGTGAGCCTGGCAGCGGCTAAGATGAACGCCATTGACTCTAATGGGTTCGGGCTACAACATCTCTTTGCAGGACGCTGCCGAGAAGGAGAGTACAAAAACCGTGATGCTTTATACATTCAGACAAAGACTGGCGAGAAGATCGTCATCGTTGCTGGTGGGGGTAAGGCGAATGATGCGGCCCGGATCAAAGGTAACTCATACGGGACCGTGTACATTACCGAGGTCAACGAATGCCATCAGTCATTTGTACAGGAGGTATTCGACCGGACTCTAGCAAGCTCTAAGCGACAACTCTTTTTCGACCTTAACCCTAAGCCGCCCGCGCACTGGTTCTATCGTGATGTGCTTGATTATCAGGACGAGCTAAAGGATCGGGGCGAGAACCCAGGTTACAACTACGAACATTTCACTTTGTTTGATAACTTGTCTATTCCAGATGATCGGCTCAAGTCCGTGCTGGCCACATACGACAAGACCAGCCTATGGTATCAAGCTGACATTAAGGGCAAACGGACAGCAGCAACGGGGCGGATCTATACCGGATATATGAGTAAAGAGGTTATCGTCACACGGGATCAGGTCAAGGATAAGCGATTCCTGGAGTTCAGCATCGGGATTGATATCGGTGGCACTGATGCCACGGTCGCTACACTAACAGGCTTCACGCTGCAATATAAGGACGTCATGCTACTGGATGGGTATTACCATAAGCAAGGTAAGGAGAGCGGCTATACTCATGACCGCTACGCTAAGGAGATAGTGGATAAGATCGAGGAGTGGGGTAATACGTACCCTGCTTTTTTTGCGTCTGCTCATATCTTTGCGGAGTCAGCTGACAAGCTATTTCGGCAGGCGCTGGCTAACGAGTTACGGCGCCGGGGAATCAATATCACAGTAACGGCTGCCTATAAGAAAGAGGGCATCGTGGATCGGATCCGATTGACCAATATTCTGATTAACCAAGGGCGATACAAAGTCATGCAGCATCTTAAGCCTTGGATCGAGGCCCTAGAGAATGCGACCTGGGATGAAGACGAGCGCCAAAAGGGCGAGTGGGTCCGGACGGATGACGGCAGCTACCCAGTTGACTGTCTGGATAGTAGTGAGTACGCCGTACAGCCGTTTAAGCGCAGATTGGAGGTATAGAAATGGGGTGGTTTAAGAACATGGTCATGAAGATAATGCGGATCCAGCCGGCACAGGATAACAAAACGATAATCATCCGTGAGCCGTTTAGTTATCAGACAAGCGTATTGCGCAACCAGCTATGGTATCGCGGCGATCCGTCCGAGCTGGATCAGTTTTATAAGCAAACAGCAAATGACAGCGTGAGCAAGTCGCGCTTCTGGGCTGCGGTTCCGTCAGAGGATCTATCCATCAGGAAAATTCATTCGGGCCTGCCGGCTATGATCGTTGAGCGCCTGTCTGATATTGTGATTGCTGACTTGGACGGCATCGAGTTAAAGACTGAAGAGCAGACGGATACCTGGAACGATATCGCAGAGGATAACGACTTTGATGAGCTTCTAGGTGATAGCATCACGGAGGCGCTTGTCTCAGGTGATGGAGCCTTTAAGATTACCGTGGATACAAAGGTGACGGAATATCCGATCATTGAGTTTTACTCTGGTGATCAGGTCGAATACAAGCGGGAACGCGGACGGCTGCAAGAGGTTATCTTCTATACTGACTATCGATTCAAGGACAAGGATTACCGTCTTGAAGAGAGCTACGGCTTTAACTATGTTCACAGTCGATTGCTTAACGATCAAGGAAAAGAGGTACCGTTGGAGACCATCCCTGACACGGCAGAGCTTCAGCCAGAGATCACATTCGACGGTGATTTTATCATGGCTTTGCCGCTCATGTTCTTCAGGAGTAAGAAGTGGCCGGGGCGCGGTAAATCACTGTTTGACAGTAAAGCGGATAGCTTTGACGCGTTGGACGAGGTAATCAGTCAGTGGATCGATGCGATCCGGAGCGGCAGGGTGCAGAAGTATATACCGCTAGATCTGCTACCAAAAGACCTGAATACAGGAAAACCGATGAGTCCGAATCCATTTGATAATCAATTTATCAAAATCGGAGCAGTCATGGCTGAGGAAGCCAAGGGACAGATCGATATGGTCCAGCCACAGATACTGTATGAGGCGTTCGTGTCGTCCTATGCGTCTACCTTGGACATGTGTTTGCAAGGTATTATCTCCCCGGCTACGCTGGGCATTGACCTCAAAAAGACAGACAATGCCGAAGCACAGCGGGAAAAAGAGAAGGCCACGCTGTATACCAGGGGCAAGATCATCGAGCGGTTGAACGAGATTATCCCTCAATTGGTGAGCATCGTCATGAAAGTGTACGACAACATTAAGGAGCGAACTGTTGGCGAATATGAGGCCAGCGTATCATTCGGGGAGTATGCTTCACCTTCGTTTGATTCCGTGGTTGAGACGGTCGGTAAGGCCAGAACCTACGGAATAATGTCTATTGAAACGTCTGTCGAACAGTTATATGGTGATACATGGACTGAAGAGCAGAAGGCCGAGGAAGTAGCCAGGCTGAGAGCAGACCAAGGCTTGACCGATATGGATGAACCTGAAGTAAGGGAGCATGATGATCCTCCTGGTGGTGATGGCTAATGGCTAAGGATCCGTATAGCCTACGTGAGATTTTCGAGGAAATGACCATGAGCCTTATTGCCAGTCTGAAGCGTAACCTATCACGGCATGAACGTGAAGAAGAGCGGGTGGGATTTCGGTTTGACCAATGGCAGCTTGCTAAGCTTCGTAATCTGAAATGGTTTCGTAAGAAGAACAAGGAGATCATCCAGGAGACGAGTATGGCAGCTGACCAGATAGTGGAGGAAGTCTTGCAGCAGAGCTTCAAATTTGGCGAGGACAATGTGGAGATCGTGGTAGAGAAGGCAGTGAAAGCGTCCGGAGAGATTGAGTTCCCAAAGGATTTTAAGCCGAAACAGCCTCCGAAGCCCACGCCAGCAGATCCATCCAGACCAATTCCGGATATGGACAGGCCATTTCCGGAACCGCCTAAACCACACAGCAAACTTCCTAAAGCACCGCCAGAAGCGGACTTTTTCGGGAAGAACGAGAAGAAGCTGAAGGCCCTTGAGGATAGTATTAAGGACGATCTTCAAAAGGGCAGTGATGCTGTTTTGCGTAAGATGGATGACATCTATCGGCAGGTCATATTTAAGGCTGAGGCTCATATGGCTGCCGGTGTGCTCACGTTGGATCAGGCGATCGATAAGGCGACCAAGGATTTTCTTGAGCGAGGCCTGGACGTCATTGTCTATAGTGATGGGCGCCGGGTTCCGATATCGTATTACGCTGAAATGGCGCTTCGTACCGCATCGCAAAAGGCAACATTTTTAGGTGAAGGTAAAAAGCGGGACGAATGGGGCATCTATACCGTAGTAATGAGTAGCCATAATAATTGCTCTCCTTGGTGTCTGCCGTTTCAAGGCACTGTGATGATTGATGACGTGTATACGTCCATATCAAAGGAGCAGGCCGAACAGCTTTCCAAGGAGACAGACTATCAATTGCTATCTGTAGCAATGGCTGAGGGGGCATTCCATCCAGCTTGTCGGCATACCTTGGCTACGTATTTTCCTGGCATCACTCAGCTCCCGAAGCCAGCAGATCAAGAAGAGGCAGAGGCAATCTATGAAGCGGAGCAGAAGCAGCGCTACATGGAGAATACGATCCGGAAGTACAAGCGGCTGGAAGTTGGTAGTCTGGACGAAGCGAACCAGATCAAGTACGGCGCTAAGGTGATTGAGTGGCAGAATAGATTGGGTGTTCATTTGGCTGAGAATCCACAACTCCGGCGTGATCGTAGGCGTGAACGTATTGACGGCGAGGTTCCGGCGTCCGAACGTAAGCAACTATTGAAAAATGCTGAGGTTAATGACAAGATTGAGGAAGTAAGGAAGTTTATTAAATCTGATCAGCAGCCGAAGCATTTGCACATGGGACATCAGGGCAAGCATATCAAAGGACATAATAATTACATTGAGGGTAAGAGCTATTTGACCATATCCGCAGATGAAGCGCAGGAACTGGTTAACAGGTACGCAGGAACTGGAGCTATCAACATGACGAAAAAGGGTGAGTGGAAGAATCAGGAGCTTATTGATTCCGATACTATTGTTGGTAAGGCTATTGATCAGTTCACGGGTGAAGAGTTTGAAACCAAGTTATTTAAGATTCACTACGGTAAAAAAGGTGTTCATATCGTACCAACTAAGAGAGGTGAGGGCTAGATGAATCTCAGTCAGTATTTAGGTAAAAGGGTTAAGTTGATTGATACAGATGGGGAAATAACCATAGGTAAATGCGTTTGTGTTACACCCGCTTTGGATAATGATCCTGAGATTGCAAGCATCGACCTTCAGACAAGGCTCGATGCCGGATTTACTATAGGATTTAATGAAGATGAGATTAAAAGCATAGAAGTTATTGACTAAGGCACTCACGCATTTGCGAGGGTGCTTTTTTCATGCCCTGTCATAAGGCTTAAAACTGGGCGTACTCACAGTCGGAGTATAACGGCTGACTCCCGTAGCTGGAGAGCAGCTATAAAAATCTATGGAGGTTGATAGTAATGGATTGGTTAAAAGAATTGCTCAAGAAATTAGGGGTAGAAGATACAGAGGTAGACAAGATTGACGCCGAGGTAGTCAAAGAGCTGCCAAAGCACTTTGTATCTAAGACTCAGTACAACGAGGTTACCGAAGCCAAGAAGAAGGCCGAAAAGGACGTCACAGAGCGAGACAAACAAATTGAGGAGCTGGGCAAGACAGCAGGCTTAAGCGAAGAATTGAAGCAACAGATTCAGGCTCTACAGACCGAGAACAAGGAAGCTGCAGAGAAGCATGCCACCGAGATGAAAGAACTGCAACTGTCGAACGCGATCAAGTCGGCCCTATCTGGCAAAGTGCATGACGAGGATCTAGTAACTGGTCTGTTTGACAAGGATAAGTTGGTTATCAATGACGGTAAGGTGGTAGGCCTGGACGAGCAGCTTAAGACGCTGCAAGAGTCTAAGGCTTTTTTGTTTAAGTCGGAGGATGGACAGCAGCAACAACAGCAAGCAGGATTCAAGGTAGGTGGCGGCGGCAATCCGAACCCACCAGCCGCAACAGCTTCCCTTAAGGATGCAATAGCAGCACATTTTCAAAAATAATTTTAGGAGTGATTATTCATGGCAGTAACATTATCTGAAGCAAAGAAAAACGTCCAGGACGCCTTAACGTTGGGCGTGATCGATGAATTTCGCAAAAACAACTTTTTGTTGGAGAACTTGACGTTTGATGATGCAGTTTCCCCTACAGGTGGCGGCGCTACATTGACCTATGGTTATACCCGCTTGATTACACAGCCGACAGCCCAATTCCGTGCGGTCAACGAAGAGTACACACCGCAAGAGGTCACCAAACAGCGGTATAATGTGGACTTGAAAGTCTTCGGCGGTGCATTTGAACTTGATCGTATTATTGCAGGTATGGGCGGTATTGCGGATGAGGTTCAGTTGCAAATGTCGCAGAAGATCAAGGCAGCTCAAGCCTTGTTTAACGACACCGTTATTAATGGGGATAGTGCAGTCGTAGCAAAATCATTTGATGGATTGGATAAGGCTTTGGCGGGTTCTGCAACAGAGCTCAATCCTAGTAAGGCAATTGACTTGTCCACATCGGCGGCGCTTGACACTAATTTCAAGGAGTTTTTAGACGTATTGGATGAATTTTTGATGGGCTTGGATGGTACACCGTCTGCCATCATGGGTAACCTCAAGCTGATCGCTAAGATTCGTGCCGTTGCTCGTCGATCCGGAATGTATATGACAAAGCTGAACGAATTTGGCAACCAAGTGGAGTACTACGGTCAAATTCCGTTGATCGACTTGGGAGCAAAGCCAGGAACGAATGATCCAATTGTTGGAACGAACGGATCAGGTGAAACCAGTCTGTACGTTGCTCGTCTTGGCTTGGATGGATTCCATGGGGTTAGCATGGCCGGTCACCCTCCTGTAAAGGCATGGCTGCCTGATTTCTCCACAGCTGGGGCAGTTAAGAAAGGCGAAGCTGAAATGGTCGCAGCCGTTGCACTTAAGGCTACTAAGGCGGCAGGCGTTATGCGTAAGATTAAAGTCCAGTAAGGAGGATCCCCTATGAAATATAAAGACGATTTGTCGAAAGGCTTCGTTAATGGCTACTATGTCGGAATGCGACAAGGTACGAATACACAGGACAAACTAGAGCCGGCAGCGGACGGATATGAGGTACAGCGTGATACACAGCGTCAGGGGACAGTCACACCGGATGCGCTTGAGCCTGGCTATCCAGTTCCTGATACTGAGGATGGAGGTGACCCTGATAATGGCTAAAGTAATCGCACCCAATAAGCAATACAACGGCCTATCGGCTACAGTCATGTTTATTAACGGCGTAGGTGAAACGGATGACCCTCATTTGTTGGAGTGGTTTGAAAGTAGAGGCTATACCGTGGAGCATTCAGAACCGGAAAAGCCAACCAAGAAAGGCAAGTGATCGTATGGCCTACGCAACGGCAGCCGACTACGATAAGTACGGCGATGGCGTAATACCTGCTGACCAACTGGAGAAGGCTCTGGACCGTGCCTCTGATCAGATCGACCGATTAACCTATAATCGCATTGTGGCGTGTGGGTTCGATAACCTCACGCCTTTTCAGCGTACCAATGTGACCAAAGCGACTTGTCAACAGGCTGATTTCGTTTACAAATATGGTGATTATCTGACCATGCCGCTATCTGGATACAGTGCCGGTAGTACGAGCATGACATTCAAGGCGGCTACAGGTGCTGGTGGAGTCCAGACCACGGACGCCGTGCTTGACTTGCTGGTACCTACAGGGCTGACAGATCGGAGGCTGTGACGATGAAATTCCCATTTCCAAGCTGGAACCAGGTCACTCCGGTTAAGGTCTATCAGACGGAATTATCAGAGGATGGCGAGGACGTCGAGGAGTTGATCCATGATGGCAAATGCTTTTACGACGAGCGATCAAGGCAGGTCATGGATGCAGAACGCCGTCTGGTGCTGCTCTCCGGCCTAATCATCATCGAGGGCGACATCAACCCAGGTAAGGTGATCGAAGGCTATGTGGTCATCAACGGGGAGCGGAAGAACATCTATCGAGCCAAGCGGCCACGGAATCCGGACGGAACTGTCTTTAGCACCGAATTGGAGTTGAGCTAAATGAAGGTTAATGTAAAGGTCACTCTTAATCAGGCAGCCCTCAAGAACCTAGAGCAGATCCAGAAGCAGGCTATTGAGATGACGGCAGATGCGGTTTTGACCGATATGGTTACAGCACAAGTCGTTCCGAAGGATAGAAACCAGTTGGAGCTAAGTGGATTTGTAGACTTAACGGAGATTAGACAGGGTATAGCGTCCATCGTCTTCGATACGCCATATGCCCGGCGCTTGTACTGGCATCCTGAGTACAACTTCAGGACCGATAAAAACCCGCACGCCCGGGGTAAATGGATGGAGCCTTATTATTCAGGCGAAAAGAAGAAGTTTGTTCAGCAGACCTTCGCTAAGTTTGTGAAGCAGCTCAGTAAGGGGATGATTCAATGACGCTGTCCGAGATTCGTGAATGGTTAAAAACGCAGGTCAATTGCCCGCAGTGGTACATCGGTAAAATAGATGGTAAGAAAGAACAATGTATAGGCTTGTATGACACGACTGGAGCACAGCCAAGGATCGCTGTAGGCGGCTTGGAAGCTACCGGCTATGTGATCAAGCCTATTTCTATTCTCGTCCATTGGGGCCGAAATGCGGACACAGCAGAGCGCAAGGCCCAGGAGGTTTATGACACCTTCTTCGGTGTTTCTGGCGTTGAGATCGGCGGCAAGCGTGTAGTCATGTTTAAGATGGTCACGCCGCAGCCGGTTAATGTCGGAACTGACAGTGAGGGCGTTTTTGAATATGTAATTGAGGTTCATATTTATCATGAAAGGTAAGGTGAGAACATGGCTACAGTAACGAGCGGGGCTTTCCCCGTATTTAACATTAATTTTAAGATCGGTACTAAGGGACGTTCAAGCGCCGAGGCCGATATGGCGATTATCAAAGAGATGGAAACCTTCTCGATTGCCATTGATACCAACGTGGAGGAATGGACTCCTATGGAGACTGAGGGTTGGGTACGTAGGCTTGCCACGGGGAAAGGTTTTAGTATCACTCTTAACGGCAAGCGGCATGTCGGGGATCCCGGCAATGACTATGTGGCGAACACAGCGTGGAAGTCAGGGCTTGATTGCTCCAGTAAAGCGGAGATTGAGTTCCCGGATGGATCCAAATTGGAGTTTGATTGCATCGTGAGCGTATCAGCTCCGAATGGCGGCGATTCGACGGCTGTATCCGCATTGGAATGTGAGTTGCAGTCTGACGGCAAGCCAACCTATACACCAGCAACCGTTAAACCCTAAGCAACGGTCGATCAAACGGCCGGCTACAAAACAAGCGCTGAGAGGATGATTATAAATGGCAAAGACAATTGATATTACAGGTAAACTGACGAACGAGAGACCCGTACTTAAACTGGGCGAAGGGAAAGAATATCCGATCGATAATCGAAAGAATACGGTTTTTCAGATTCAGGCGAAAATGGACGAAGGCGGCGAGGGGACGAAGTACATTGATGAAGTGCTAGAGCTGGCACTCGGCAAGGAAGCCGTGAAGGAGATCAACGAATCTGATATTTCTTTTGCCGACTATCAGATTATCTTCGTGGCTGCTCTGGCTGGGGCCACTGGTGAGGATTTCGAGGTGGTGGAAGCCCGATTTCTCACAGTCAAAAGCCAGGCCTAACAACTGGTATGACCTGTACGAGGATTGGGGCCTAATCGAATCCTCCATTGCCATGCAGTATGGTATTCGGCTTCGTGCCGAGCCGGACATGACCTGGGATGAGTTTTGTACCTTGCTTGCCGGGATCATGCCGGAGACGCCGCTTGGCCAGATCGTGCAGATCCGGAGCGAGAATGATCGGGAGAAGCTTAAAAACTTTACTCCGGAACAGCACCGCATCCGCAATGAGTGGCGTTCCCGGGAGCTTAAGCAAGTCCAATGGACGGAGGAAGAGAAGGCCAAGGCCGCGCAGGAATTCCAGAAAATAATAGAGCAAGCATTTGGGGCACCTCAATAGGGGGTGCCTTTTTGATTTGTCTGGCGAGGGGGTGAACAGATGTCAGACGTTGAAGCCGGTAGGGTTAGTCTTGGCCTAGAGTTGGTAGGCGGTAGCGATTTAAGTAAGCAGATCACCATGGCCGCCGGCACGATCGGAGAGCAGCTGACCAAGTCCTTACAGTCCACATTTAAAGGATTCAGCCTGAAGACCTTTGCGGCCAATATATCGGCTACTCTCAAAGAGACGACAGAGTCGGCCATGAAAGGCATTGCTAACGGTATGGAGAGTACGGTAACTGCGGTAGAGGGGCGGTTAATCAAGACTATATCCGTAGCTGATGAGGCCATGCGTAAGTCCATCGAGGATAACAAAACGGCTGCCGAGGCTGCAATCGATAGTGTAGGCGTTAAGTTGGGCGGGCTAAAGGCTCCATCGTTTATCTCAGATCTGCCTTCTGCTGCATCCGCTGCAGTTGCTCCTACTGTATCGGCCCCGAAAGCCGCGATTAAGAAATCGACTCAGAGTGTGGATGAAGGAGCCGTGAAGGATCAAATCAGTCAATTGACAGCCGTCTTGGACAATACGAATGCCAAGATTGACATTCAACGGCAGAAACTCTCAGAGCTAAAAGCTGCCCAGGGAGGATTGACTGAAGCGGCCCAGCAGCAAATGAACGCCTTGGAGAAAGAAAGCGCGGGCCTAGAAGAGCAAATCAGAAAGTTAACATCGCAGATCGCTACCTTGAAGGCTGAGCAAAAAGGAGCTATTAGCGGCTTTCACGCCGACATGATCGGTGATGAGATTGCAGCAGTACAGCTTGACCTGGACGGTTTGATCTTAAAGGCGGATGAGACAGGTAGAAAGATGGCCGACCTTCAGGACACAGGTCAGGATTTTAAGATCAAAGAGAAAATTGTTAATACAGAGGCCGCGCTGCTCCGTCTCACTCAATCAAGCGATAAGACCACAAATAAAATAAGAGATCTGGAAGATAGCCTTAACAATGCGGGACAGGCTGCTACTAAAGTTGAGAAGCCAGTTCAGAACCTTGGGCAGAAGATGATCCAGACGAATAAACCACTGAAGGCGGCAAAGGGTAATTTAGATCAGGCTGCGAAGTCAGCGGTTAAGGCTAGTTCTTCGTTTGGGGCCGCTGCCCGTAGTTCTACGCACATGGGTAACTCCTTCACGAAAGCCATAGGTCGGATATTAAAACAGGTGTTTGTATTCGCCTTGATCTACAAGGCAATTCGCGGATTTAACAATTATATGGGTGGAGCACTCAAGACAAACCAGCAATTCGCAGCCAGCCTGAACGCCATACAGACCAATCTTCGTGTTGCTTTCCAGCCCATCTATGAGGCGATCCTGCCAGCGATCAATGCCTTAATGGGCGCACTAGCCAAGATCACAGCCTATATAGCCGCCTTTATATCGGCGCTATTTGGCAAGACCTATCAGCAGTCCTATAAGGCAGCCAAGGGGATCGAGACAGCCAAGAAGGCGATGGAAGGCTACGGCAAAAAGGCGAAAAAGGCAGGGAAAGAAGCCAAGGGAGCCCTTGCAAGTTTTGACGATCTCAATACTCTGGACTTTTCCAAAGCTGATACCGGAGTAGATGACGGCAGCGGGGGCAAGGGCTTTGAAATGCAGATGCCTGATATGGACATCACAGGCATACAGTCAAAGATGGACGCGCTCGCGGCCAACGTCAAATCGACCTTTGATAAGGCTTGGTCTGGCATTAAGCAAGGTTGGGAGTGGACTGTAGCTGCGTTTGGGCCTAGCTTCAGGCGGGCGTGGGGCGAGATTGAACCCGTACTAGGTCAATGGAAAGAACAATTCCAGAAGGTGTTCAGCGACATTATGACGCTGGGCGAACCGTTGAAGAACTGGTTTATCACTGGCGTTGTCCCCGCTTGGCAAACTGGAATACAGCTCGCTGGACACATCTTGGCAGGGTTGTTGGATATCGTTTTGCAGGTGTTCACGAGCATATGGGATGCCGTTTTTCCTATCATAAGCAAGTTTGTCACAGAAGGGCTGCCGCGTCTAACAGAGTTTGTAAGCGGCGCGCAGGATATACTCTGGTCATTGTTTGACTTGGTTAAGCAGATCTTTGACGACATCTGGCAGGACGTTGTCGATCCGGTTATGCAGCTTATCTCCAAGATCATTCAGGACACTCTGGACATCATCTTCAAGTGGTGGGATGACTGGGGCAAGAAGATCGTCGATGGAGTCAAGGAGAATTTAGAGGGAATCAAGGAACTTTGGGACAATCTTTGGAACAAATTCTTAAAACCCTTTATTACCAATATGCTCGATAAGTTAACAGAGTTATGGGATAAACACCTGAAAGGGCTCATTACAGAGGTAGGTAACTTTGTCGGGAAGCTGATCACAGCAGCGCAAGATATCGGAAATAAATTTGTTTTGCCAATCGTTAACTGGTTGGTTAAAACACTTGGCCCAACCTTTTCAGAGGTCTTTTCCTTCTTAGGGGGCATCCTGATCGATGCAATTGGCATTGTCGTTGACTTTACCAAAGGGATTATCAAAGCCCTCGGCGGTCTTATGGACTTTATTGCTGGCGTCTTTACAGGCGATTGGACAAGAGCCTGGAATGGTATAAAGACTGTCTTTACTGGGATTTGGGATGGCATTGTTGCAGTGCTCAAGGGTGCGGTCAACATCATCATAGATGCGATAAATTTCCTGATTAAGCAGCTGAACAAGATCAATATTGACGTACCGGACTGGGTGGGTAAGATTCCGGGCGTCCCTGATGTGGGTTCGATCGGTTTCAACATTCCGATGATACCGAAGCTGGCTAAAGGCGGCCTTGCCCATGGACCAACTCTAGCGATGGTCGGAGATAATAAGGGAGCTGCGGCGGATCCAGAAGTGATCAGTCCATTGAGTCAATTACAAGATATGATCAGCTCTGGCTATCAACCGATGATTGAGCTTCTGGTGATGATTGCAGATATTTTGCGCAATATTGAAGCCAAAGAATGGAGAAGCACCATCGGTGATTTGGAGCTTGGTAGATATGTGGGTCGAGCCATAGGAAAGGCGGAGCAGCAATTAGGCCATGCTTTATTTGATAGGTAGGAGGTAAATATGGAGATTAAAATAAACAGTCAAGAGATAGCAGAGTACCCATCATCATTTCAGGTTACCATTCTGGACTTGGATGACGGGGAGTCTTCGGTGCGGACGACGGATGGCTCACTAAATCGGGACAGGATAGCCGTTAAGCGTCAAATTGAAATGAACTGGGGACCGCTAAAGTGGGATAAGGTAGCATCTATTTTGCGATCTATGGAAGATATCTTTTTCCCGGTGACTTATCCCGATCCGATGACAGGAAAATATGAGACCAAGACTTTTTATGTGGGTAACCGCCCTACACCTTTCGCCGTCGCCAAGGGAAATGAAATATTATGGAATGGCCTTAAGGTCACCCTGACGGAGAAGTGATGTTATGTATCCAATAAGCCCGATTTATGCGGATTATTTAAAACGACATGACCGGCAGTTTATAGTTAAGGTGGTCATTGATGGAACGGAGTACACCAGCGCACAGATCGTTGAATTTAGCCTGAATCATTTGTTAGCGGGCGGAGATGACTTTGAACTAGGGACGGCCATTCCGTCCGACCTGACGCTTAAGCTCCGCCTTCCGGATCCGATTAGACCGAATGCCAAGGTTGTGCCATATCTAGCATTGTCACTGGAAAGCATGAGCTGGTTAGAAGCCGAATATCCGTGGGAATCGATGGATATTCCATGGGTAGCCGGTGCGACCGAATGGCTGCCGCTGGGTGAGTTTTATATCGATACCCGCGAGAAGATTAACGATGTCTGGACGTATGCCTGTTTTGATAAGTTGATCACGGCCAATGTGGAGTATATCTCTCAGCTCAGCTATCCAACTACACAAAAGGCCGTATTTGATGAGATTTGTAATCGGCTTGGTTTTACGTATGATAGCAGCGTGGTGATCAACCCATCCTATCAAATCCAAGCGGGGCCAGCGGGGTATACGTGCCGGCAGGTGCTGGCTTATATCGCAGGAGCTAATAGCGCTAGTATCTTTATGGGAAAGGATGGCGTCATGCGCTTCAAACGGTTCTCTGCTGGGGCTCCTGCTGCATTTGAGATGACCACGGCGGATTACATTAGAGTTAAGCAGACTAACCCGCTCAAGACGTTTACGCGGATCGTAGTCACCTATAACACGGAGGAGAAGCTGACCTACGAGGCGGGCAGCGGGGACGAGAATCATACGCTTTACCTTGAGAACCCATTTATGACCCAAGCGCAGGTTAACGCCATGTATGTTGCTCTGAATGGCTTGACCTATTTGCCGTTAACGATGAACTCCCGTGGCTTTCCTCATCTTGACCAGGGTGACGTGATTGGCTTTGAGCAACGGGAAGGCGGCAGTTGGATCGATACGAATGTATCCTGGCTGGACATGGACATTCCATGGGATGGCATCCAGCGTTACACGTCTTTTATCCTGCGTCAGTCCTACAGCTTTAAAGGCGGCCTCACCCATAAGATTGAAGCGCCGTCACAGTCAGAACAGAAGAGCGAATATAAACTTGAGGGCAGCCTGACGCAGCAAGTGAACAAGCTGAACAAGGAAAACGTGAAGTTTGATAAGTCGTACTTCGGCATTACCCACAGTCGTACTGAAGGGATCGTGGTCGAGCGAGAAGACCATAAGAGCAAGCTGACGCTGAACAGTGACAAAATGGACTGGCAGGTTAATGGTCAATCTAGTCTCTATTACGATGCCCAGGCGAATAGGCTTAAGTTTACGGGTCACCTCGATGCTGCTACGGGTACATTCAGCGGTGATCTTAAGGCCGCCGGGGGTACATTTACCGGAACGCTACAGGGTGTGGATGGTACATTCTCAGGTACGCTTCAGGCTGCAACGGGAACGTTTAGCGGTAATCTATCCGCAGCTGGCGGCACGTTTACAGGTACATTGGTTGGCGTTGATGGTACTTTCTCTGGAACAATTACTGCTTCTACCATTAGAGGCGGTACAATTACGGGATCCACGCTAAAAACAGCAGACTCCGGGAGAAGAATTGAGATTGATACAGCAGGATGGCGATCATATGATAGCAATAACCGCCGAAGAGTAAGCATAAGTTACATCGATGAAGCAGGTATGGCGGGGATTAGCTTCTATAATGAATATGAGTCCTACATGGGTATGCTTTACGCTTCCGGCGGTAGCTTCTCGCTAATTGGTAACGGTGATATGTTGATTCGTCCAATGAGTGGTACTTTGTCAATGCAAGGTAATATTAATTTCTCATTTGCGAACATAAGCGGGTTGACAATTAATCAAATAGAAGGGCTGAGGAGTGAATTGGAATCTATTAAAGCCCTATTAAACACTCACAGGCACACCGTCACAACAGCTCACCACAACCACGGAAACTCAGCTAACTTGCCAAACACTGGCGGCGGAACCTATACAACGTCTACTCCGTAAGGTAATATAAAGGGTAAATATACCAACGGAGGATGATAGACTTGAAAAAATGGGGATATTTGTTGAGCGGTGTTGTTATTGGGGCAATGTTAATGACATCTGGAAGCGCCTTAGCCGCTCAAGTAAAAAGCCTAGTCGGTCAAAAGGTAACCGGTGAGTATACAGTGATTGTTAATGGTAAAGCTTTGTCTGATAAAGGCGCGGTTATTGACGGAAAGACTAATGCTCCGGTAAGGGCGATTAGTGATGCAATCGGCAGTAAATTGGATGTTGATAATAAAAAGAAGGTGATTAATATCATCACTGAGACAAACGAGGATCAGACTTCAAATACAGGAGCCGAAACGGCTAACAAGTATGTCGGGCAGTCAAAGGAGTCTCTCACAAAAATTAAGAATGGTTTAGAGAATGATACTCTTAAGGTGCTTAGATCAGAGCGGGAAAAAATTAAAGCCAGCCTTGACGAGTTGGAATCCTTTGATAATGCGGGAGAAATTACACAACAGGGTATTGAAAGTACAAGAAAGCAACTTTCAATTTACGATGCCGACATAGCCAAATACACCGAAGAACTTCGTTTAGTAAATGAAGCATTAGAAGCCCTTAAATAATTTTCCATTATTTGCTTTCCAACTTTATCCTTCTAGTGGTATTATCGACTAGAATTAATAGGTAATTAGGAGGAGAACTGAGTTGGAAAAGGCAAAAAAGAAGTGGTATAAGAAATGGTGGGTTTGGCTCATAATTGTGTTTGCAATTGGCGTAATCGGATCAAATCTCAATAATGAAGAGACTGAACCTACTACGAAATTAGATTCTGCATCCGAGCCAGGTGAGCAAAATAAACAAGATAAGCAGGAACCAAAAAAGGATGACCATTCCCAAAGTGATCCTGTGAAGACTGAGAAAGAAGTCAGTAAAGAACAGGATGATAAAAGCACAAAGGAAGAGAACAGAACTATTACTGCTGCTGGCGAAGGTATTGAAACTAAGAATTTTAAAATATCAGTTTCTAGTGTTGATAAGCCAGACAGTGACAACATGTTTATAACCCCTAGCGAAGGCAGCGAATTTGTAGCTGTCAACCTAGCAATAGAAAACATATCAAAAAAAGACTATACGGTCAGTTCTATGTTAATGTTTGAGGCTTATCAGGACGGGTTTTCTATTAACGAAGATATAACAGCGCATGCTATAAAAGGATATGAGAAAACGATGGATGGATCCTTGGCTGCTGGAAAGAAAATAAAGGGAAGTCTCGTTTACGAACTTCCAAAAGATTGGAAAGAGTTAGAGATTGATCTGGATTTAACTAAGTTAAGTTTGAGTACAGATGGGGAAGTTAAAATTTTATTGCAAAATGAATAGCGTAGACATAAAAGGTCTCTCCAATGGAGGGGCCTTTTAATATTACATGAAAGGGTGATGACCACAGTGAAACAATTCATATCTGACATGATCCATATGACGGAAGGTGAAAGACTAATAGCCTATTGGTGGTTGTGGCTACTGATAATACTCGCTGTGTTATTACTCTATTTGAAAATCGGAAGAAAAGGGTGAAGGAAGATGAACGAAGAGCAAGTAAAGGAAATCGTTAGACGTGAGACGGAACACTTTGAAAAGAGAATCGAACAACTTGAGCGTGATTTGCTTTTGACAAAGCAGCATACAACCCAAGCCGTTCAATTAATGGCCGATCAATTTTCAAGAGAATTGAACAATTTGCTAGAGAAA
>NZ_QJOT01000020.1:0-73530 GCF_013393165.1 Paenibacillus sp. 79R4
CGGAGAGCAAGCTCTCCATCAAGTCCGCTCGACTTGCATGTATTAGGCACGCCGCCAGCGTTCGTCCTGAGCCAGGATCAAACTCTCCAATAAAGTGTTGCTCATTGAAAAGAGCGATTAGCTCATTTTGAATCTGACTTATTTCTTAGATTTCACTTGACGTGAAACCCGCTCACTCGTTGTTCAGTTTTCAAAGATCAACTTCACTTTCGCACGTCGCTGCGTTTCAGCGGCGACTTTTATAATATAACATGTTGTTTCATATTTTGCAATAGTTTTTTTGGCTTTTTAATGATCAATTCGAACTACTGCGTTTTGGCAACTTATTCCGTCAAAAATCGGAACGTTTCATAATTTATCACATTACGAACAGCAAAGTCAAATACAATTTTATCCTATTGCTTGACCCGAGGGAAGCGTGAATTTCTAGCGTATTTGGAGAGCTCTTTGGAGGGGGCGAACCGAGCGTACATACGAAATACAGTTTTATATCTCTTGGCGATCGCGTCGCGGATATCCTGATCCAAACGCTGATCGCTCATATCAAGCAGCATCTCGTCCAGTTCTTTGCGCAGAACATAGTCGAGCTCCTTGCATTCTTTATCATTGAACATCATTCCCAACATAAATACAGCTCCTCTATCGACTCAGTTAATATCTATCTGCCATATCCCTAACTGCACATAACCTATTCGCGGCTTTTGACCGCTTTACTGTTATGCACAGTTTTTGGGAAAATTATGACATCAATATTAACGAACCAAGTAAAAAGTGAGCGTACTTTCAATTACCGCCGCAATCAACAGCAATGCCACCGTCCAAAAAGCTGCTCTAATGAGCGAGTTAAAGAACTCCCGCCATTGGATCGTTCGCTCACTGCGATCCCGGGCCCCCAGCTCTCCAAGACCTTTAAGCACATAGTAACCGAACTGAATCCCAAAGGCAGCAGCCATAATGATGGCCGGGATCTCGATAATTCCATGAGGCAGCAGTCCTTTTACAATGAGATCAAATAAATTGGCCCCATGCTGTGCCGAGGTGGTGACTAGGAAACCAAGAACAAGCCCATTCATCAGCAGGAACACGGCTGGCAATATACCAAACAATGCACCCAAGAAAATAACCCCCAGGCTTTTAAACACATTATTCAGAAAGATAAATTTAAAAAAGCTTAGCTCTGGTACTGCGGATTGGGATAATTGCTCGCTATAATTTCGCAATGTCTCAATATCAGGCATGACCAGGTTAGTGATCCGCTCCGTCTCCACCGCTCCCATCAAAATGCCGACGGCAAAGAAAGCTAGCGAGACCCAAAGCGACTTTTTATATTTTCGTAAATCACGCAGAAACAAGCGAAATGACAGCATGATATCTCCTCCAATAGATAGTTTGATTACTTCAGGAGCACAAGAAGGCTTTGACCCTCTCCTAAACTTTTGGGACAAGAAAGGTCATATTCCCGAAAGGTACAGGCATATATTGTACAAGCGAAATTCATTCTGATAACGAGAGGGGCTAATCAAAGCATGAACAACTTCTTCTATGTCCTTAACGGGAAGAAAATCAAAAGGTTTTTCTTTGTTTTTGCGGCGGCCCTGTTTGCAGCAGGTATCGTCTATGTGGAGCAGAGCCATATCACCGTATTCTCCGAAGAAAGCAGCCCCGCCGCCATCTACAGTGTACCTACGGAGAAGAAAGTGATTGCCCTGACCTTCGATATCAGTTGGGGAGACAAACGGGCAGAACCCATTCTGAAAGTACTCAAGGACAAAAATGTTCAGAAAGCAACCTTCTTCATCTCATCCCCTTGGGGAAAAAGTCATCCGGAAATTGTGAAAGCAATCCAGGAACAAGGATTTGAAATTGGCAGCCATGGACACAAACATGATAACTACAGCGAATTGACCGATGAAGAAATCTCCAAGCAAATTACTACAGCCCATTCTATTTTAACCGAATTAACCGGAAAAGCACCAAACCTGCTGCGTCTTCCTAATGGCGATTTTGACAAACGTGTGTTATCCATTGCTGATGGACTTGGTTACAAAGTAATTCAATGGGATACAGATTCTCAGGATTGGCAAAATAAAGGCGTCGACAAAATCGTTAATCGCGTCGTTAACAAAGCGCATCCAGGTGATATTGTTCTCCTGCATGCCAGCGATTCAGCCAAGCAGACGCATGAAGCCCTCCCTGCTATTATCGATCAATTGCGGCAAAAGGGATATGACTTTGTAACAGTCACTGATTTGCTTCAGGAAGCAGGGGTAAAAGGAACCGAGGTCCGCGATCAGGCCTGGATTCAAGAGCAGATCGATACAGCGGCTGGGATGTAATCGACCAGAACTGTATTTATAAAAAAAGGGACCCTATCTCCGTTCTTACAGAGATAGAAGGTCCCTTTTACATTTTATTCTTTCGAATAATTCCTAATTGATCATTTCTTGACTATGTATCTGTGGAGACTGTTTAGGTTTTAATACGCGGTGCAAAATCAATATCTGATAGGCATTACAGGCAATCAATGGACCGGCAATCCAGGCGGTCGCCTGATCCACCTCAATCTTCAGCACGCCGATCGTCTCTACAATGGTTACGGCAATCATGAAGAATAATGTAGGGATCCATGCGGAGCCATTAGTCATTTTTGCTTTGAAATAGGCCACAGCTATGGCGACAAGCAAAATAATCCCCCCCAATACAACATCGGAGTAAGAACTTTTGTTACCGCCTACAAAAATCCGCAGAAACATTAATTCAAATAAGGCCAGCGCTGTCAATACAAGCTGAACATATTGCCAGGTTCTACGGGAGAACACACCCGTTCCCATATAATTGACCATCATATATGCGAAGAATCCCATTTGGGAATATACGCTTACCATGACCCCAACACCTAACAATAAACCGATATTGACAAAAAGATCTGCCGTCCCGTTCAGCTTCATAGTATCCGTCAACTGCAGAGCCAGACCAATCACGAGCGAACCGGCGGCTCCAACCACCAAGGTCGTCCAGAATAAATGCAACCATCTTTTTAAATTCAAATAAGCCACCTCCCACTACCGAAATATTTTACCAATGATGGCAGCAAAAAACCATCGTTTTCACTCGGATAATTCTTTTTTTTAGCCACATACTACAAACATTGATACTCATAAGGAGGCTGGAACCATGAAGTGGGTGGGTTATTACCGCTGGTCATTATGCATCATACTTACACTTACATTAACGGCATGCGGCTCTGATCAAGGCTCATCGCAATCTTCCCAAGGCGGATATAAAGATACAAAATCGATGGTTATCGACATTTTAAAAACCGACGACGGTAAAAAGGCGATTTATGAAGCGTTAAGTTCACCGCAGACCGAATCCGGCAGCAGTTCAAGCTCTTCCTCTGAGTCCGGCTCTGGATCTGAATCCGGTTCTGGGTCTGGATCAGACTCCGGAGGCTCCTCCGGATCAGGCAACAGTTCGGGTGGTTCGGGTGGCGGAAGTTATGGAATCAAGATGCTCCTGCCTTCCCACACCTCTGAGGAAGTCAGAATGGCTGTAAAGGATACGATCACCTCTCCACAATACAAAAAAGAAATTGAGAAGATTATGACCGATCCTCAATTTGCCGGGAATTTTGCCAAGGCGATTAGCGCTCAAAACAAGCAGCTGCATATGGACCTGATCAAAGATCCGACTTATCAAAAATCGATGCAGGAAATGATGAAATCACCTGAAATCATGCAGATGTTCCTGGACTTGACCAAGACATCGGACTATCGGAAGCAGACGATGACTATCATGCAGGAAGCGATGCAGAGCCCTCTTTTCAAAATGGAGGTTATGGACCTGCTCAAGACGGTGGTTCAAGAGCAGCTCATCCCTAAGGTTGAGAAATCAGGTGAGAACCAGAATCAAGGTGAAAGTCAAGGCGGCAAGAATGGCGGAGAGCAAAAGAAACAAGGCGGTGACAGCGGCTCCGGCGAAGAAAGCTAAGCTTAATCAGTTCCACTTTCGATATATAAAGAAAAGACTGAACCCTTTAGGTTCAGTCTTTTTGACATTTTGCGATGACAGTATCCGCGATCTCGCCATAAATACGTCCGGTTGGTGTATCCTCCTTATAAATCGAAGGAGAGAAGTCTGGTTCCGATGGATGATTGTCCGGCGTTCCAAGCGGAATTTGCGCCAGCAGATTCGTATGCAGTGTCTCGGCTAAGCGTGCCCCACCACCACGACCAAAGATATAGTCCTTCTTATGGCAATCCGAACATTCATAATAGGCCATATTCTCCACCACACCAAGCACTTCATGCTCGGTCTTCAGCGCCATAGCCCCGGCTCTGGCAGCTACGAAGGCCGCCGTCGCATGTGGTGTTGTTACAATAATCTCGCGGCTTTGAGGAATCATCTGATGTACATCCAGCGCTACGTCCCCCGTTCCCGGCGGCAGGTCAAGCAGCATATAATCCAGTTCTCCCCAATGGACATCAGCGAAAAATTGTCGCAGCATCTTCCCGAGCATCGGTCCGCGCCAGATCACAGGTGTGTTCTCCTGGATGAAGAAGCCCATCGACATTACCTTAACGCCGAATCTCTCCACTGGCTGAATAACCCCATCCTCGATCGCCGGAGCTGTCTCGATCCCCATCATATCCGGAACGCTGAAGCCATAGATATCGGCATCAATCAATCCGACCCTTTTACCCAGACGGGCCAGTGCTACCGCTAAATTTACAGCGACCGTGGACTTGCCAACTCCGCCTTTGCCGCTGGCGATTGCGATGAAATGCACTCCGGATTTAGGATCCAGGATCGATAATTGCTCCAGCCCTGCTCCATGTCCCCGTGGCCCTTGTGATGCATTTCCTTCGGTTTCATTGGACGTCACGGCTTGTCCCGCTTCCTGACGCTCATGCTCGGAAGGCTCGCGGAAGCGCATGTGCACGTTGTTGACACCAGCTTCCTGAAGACGGAAACGTACCTCCTCCTCCAGCTTTTGGCGCGTCTTCTCATCCTGCTTCAAGCTGATTACTGTCAAAGAAACCTTCTCTTCCTTGATCATTACATTGCGTATCCAATTCAAATCGATCAAGCTACGGCCCAATACAGGCTCTGCAATAGGTCTAAGTATGGCCTCAAGCTGTTCCTTCGTTAACACAGACAACACCCCGGATCTATTTAGTAATCGAATAATCAGTATAAATATGATATTAATTATATCATTTCCTGGTGTTGTCTGCTTTGCTTCCACTTTCTTTTTTAGAAATATATTTCATAATACCTTGATAAATCGAAGCCGCCACTTTCTGTTGGTACTTCTCATCCCCAAGCAATCTGGCTTCCTCCGGGTTCGATAAGAATCCGACTTCTACCAATACCGCAGGAATTTTTAATTCCTCCAGCAAATACACCGACTTATCGGAACGCTTGGCAACCCTGTCCGTATTATTTAGATTCTTACGCAGCTCATCCTGAATATACTCGGCCAGTGTTACGCTATCCCCATTATTGGTTGAAAAGAAGGTTTGCGCCCCGCTCCAGCGTGAGGAGGGAACACTATTCATGTGAATGCTGACGAACAACCCTGCCTTCTTCTCCTCAATATAACGAACCCGCCGCGTCAAATCCTCCGTTTTGCGCTTCTTATACCCTTTTGTATCCGCACTCGCCAAATCGCGATCTTCTTCCCTCGTCATAAATACGAGCGCACCGGCCTGCTGCAGGTAATCCCGCAAGTACAGCGTTACTGCCAGGTTAATATCCTTTTCAATGACCCCCTGCTTGCTTACCGCACCGCCATCCGGTCCTCCATGACCCGCGTCGAGAGCAATCGTCGTCCCCGCCAGCGGCAGACTCCAATAGCTGGCGGTCTTTATGGCCGGAACTTCATATTTTGCAAATCCAATCAATAATCCAAGCAGTCCAATTCCAAGCAGTCCCCACTTGATATGATTTAACTTCAGCCAGACATTTACTTTATCCTCGGAGTCCATAAAAAAGCCACCTCCATCCCATAAATGACACTAATCATCTATATGGGACGAGGTGGACAAATATTACAAGTTTACGCTTCGATTATATAAGTGCATGTTCAAAAAGGCCGATTTTCAGCACTGAAACTTATCCTTCCAATGTGTGTTTTTCCAAACGCTGCAGTTGGATGAAGGTAAGGATTAAAGAAGCTACACCTTTTTGGAGAAAACGGGCTCGGAAGCATTGGCTCACGGTTCGTACAAGATCATCCGTAACGTTTAAACAGGAAACAGAACTTCGTAAGGCATTCGCTTAGACCCTGGTGTTAAACTACCTATATAACAACCTGATGACTCATTCCTTCGATCAGTACTCTCGCGACTTCGGGACGAGTAAATTCAGGCGGAGGACAAATTCCTTCGCGAAGCAATCCTCTCACCTTGGTTCCGGACAAGGTCAGGTGATCCTCTGCGGGGTGCGGGCACGTCTTACTTGAAGCCATATTGCCGCATTTTGTACAGAAGAAGCTATGCTCAAAAAATAAGGGCGTAATCCCTAATTCCTCTGCCGTAAAATGACTGAATATCTCCTGTGCTTCGTAAGTCCCATAATAATCCCCTACACCCGCATGGTCGCGTCCAACGATAAAATGGGTACAGCCATAATTTTTGCGAACCATGGCGTGAAAGATCGCTTCCCGCGGACCTGCATAGCGCATCGCTGCCGGAAACACGCCAAGAAATGTACGATCTTGTGGATAATAATTGTCCAACAGCACCAGGTAACTCTGCATTCTCACATCCGCTGGCACATCATCCGACTTCGTCTCGCCAACTAGCGGATTAAGGAATAAGCCGTCGACAATCTCCATTGCACTCTTCTGGATATATTCATGAGCCCGATGAACCGGATTTCTCGTCTGGAAGCCGACCACTGTATCCCATCCCTTATCCTCGAATATACGCCGAGTCTGTGCTGGATCGTAATAGAATTCTGTAAAGCGGCCCGGTCTCGGACGATGCAGCACTTGCACCGATCCGCCAATATAAATAGGTGAACGCTCCAGCAGCTTCTTAACACCTGGATGCTCTGGATCTGTCGTCTTAAATACTTGTTTGGCCTCATACAGTTGATCTACCTTATAAATACTTCCTACTTCAAGCACGCCATATACTATGCCATCCTGCTCGCCCACTAAGGCAATCCGCTCTTCAATAGAGAGCTCCGCAGCTTCCTGTTCGCTAACCGACAAGGTAATTGGAATGCTCCATACCGTGCCGTCTGCAAGCCGCATCTGCTTAACCACAGAATGATAATCGTCCTCGTTCAGAAAACCTGTTAAGGGAGAAAATGCGCCAACTCCAATCAAATCGAGATCAGAGATGGTCCAGCCATTGATAAGCACCGATTTCAGCTTCTTTGCATCCTCTAGCAAATGTTCGCGTTCCTCGCCTGTGACCAGTCGGTTGACGAGCGTACCACCATGTGGTGAAATTGCAGTCATACTGTATCCTCCCTACTCATTAGCCTCATCCTATGCATTATTTATGCAATCCGCACTCTGTCTTCTCTGATTCTGCCCAGCGGCCTGCACGCGGATCTTCTCCTGGCATAACCGGTCGTGTACAGTGTTCGCAGCCGATACTTGGGTAATTCTGATCATGCAATGGGTTGTATACGAGATTATGTTCCCGAATGTAGTTCCATACATCTTCGCTGGACCAGTCTGCAATCGGATTGAATTTGACAAGTCCAAACTTCACATCGTATTCAATCTTCTTGGCATTTGCTCTTGTTGGAGCCTGATCGCGTCTGATTCCAGTTATCCAGGCCTCATATTTGGATAAAGTCGTGCTTAACGGAGCTACCTTACGGATGTTACAGCAGGCGTTCGGATTGCTTTTCCATAATTCCACACCATATTGCTGCTCCTGCTCCTCTGGTGTAATTTCCGGGGATACTCTCACGAACTCTAGACCGTATCTCCCCACTAGCCGATCCCGGGTCTCATAGGTCTCCTTGAAATGAAAGTCGGTATCCAGATAGAAGATATCCGTCTTTGGACTAATCTTCTGAAGCATGTCTACAAGCACGACATCCTCCGCGCCGAAGCTGCAGGCAAAGGTTATGTTGGGAAATGTCTCAACTGCCCAAGCGATAATCTCCTGCGGCGTAGCCGACTCAAACTCTACAGCTTTCTCCTCAATCAGTGCCTCTTTCTCCAGTAAATTCATGCTCCGCCCCCTGTCTTGGAATAAGTCCTACTAATCAGATTTGAATTATCAATTTATAGTATAAATATTTCCAGATAGAAGTCAATAAAAAAGCACCCATTTGGGCGCTTTAATTCAATATTAAAATCTGTAGGTGGAGTCCGTATAATGGTCTGATGGCTTCTGGGCCGCGCTAATCATAAGAAGAAGGCCAGTAATCAAGTGCATAATCATACCCAGGATAGGAATCCAGGCGACGACCGAGGTAACGATCCCGACAATCGAACCATATTTCGATTCGTTATTATTTGCCGACAAGACTAATGTAATAATATGTAGTACAAACATGATGAACAGCGGTATGTATGAAGTTCCCACAATAATCAGCCCGCCGATAAGCGGAATACCGAAGAAAATTTCCAGGCCCCCAGTAACCCATTTTAGCGTTCTTGAGTTAGACATAGAATTACCTCCTTTCTATAATAATTTGTTTAACAAGCTGAATATACCAAAGCAACTCGCCAGTTTCCACCATTTTATTTATATTCAGGAATACGGTTAAGGATGATTCCTATACTCATATCTTCAATAAAATGCAAAAAGCCCCTGACCAAATGGCCAGAGGCATATAATGCAAATATTAACGCTTCGAGAATTGTGGTGCGCGACGAGCGGCTTTGAGACCGTATTTCTTACGTTCTTTCATCCGTGGGTCACGAGTCAGGAATCCTGCTTTTTTCAATGCAGGACGGAATTCAGGGTCAGCCTTGAGCAACGCACGGGAAATACCGTGGCGAATTGCGCCTGCTTGACCGGAGATACCACCGCCATGAGCAATAACGATTACGTCATAGCTGCCAAGCGTTTCCGTCAAAGTCAAAGGTTGTTTTACGATCAGTTTAAGAGTTTCCAGACCGAAATATTCATTGATATCACGCTTATTAATGACAATGCGTCCTTCACCCGGTACAAGGCGAACACGAGCTACCGAATGTTTACGACGACCTGTCCCATAGTATTGTACTTGTGCCATGAAACTGTCCTCCCTTTTTATTATCCGCGAAGTTCGTAAACTTCAGGTTTTTGTGCTGCATGTGGATGCTCTGTGCCAGCATAAGCTTTCAATCTCAGCTTCATCTTCTCGCCCATGCGAGTCTTAGGCAACATTCCGAATACAGCCGATTCAATGACGCGTTCAGGTTTCGTGTTCAAAAGATCCTTAGCAACAGTCACTTTCAAACCGCCTGGATGCAGGGAATGACGATAGTATTTCTTGTTATCCAACTTCTTGCCAGTAAGAGCAATCTTCTCAGAGTTGATTACGATCACAAAGTCACCGCCGTCAACGTGTGGAGTAAAGCTTGGTTTATGTTTGCCGCGGATAAGTGCAGCAACTTCGCTAGCCAGACGGCCCAGCGTTTTGCCTTCGGCATCAATGATGTGCCATTTGCGCTCAACTTCAGCTGGCTTCGCCATGTAGGTGGTACGCATGTAATGATCCTCCTTCATTCTCGTTCAAATGGTTCATTTATCTTCGTTCATTGTCAATTACTAATCAAGCATTTCGTAAATTAACGTACTGTGTATTCTTAATCGGGGCTGTGGGATAGCCATTAAGAAACACAACTTCTATTTTACAGGATGAAAAAGTAATGCGCAAGTGTTTTTTGAATGAAATCAGTCAAAAAGATCTCCAAATACATCGAGCACAGACTTCTTCTTCCTATACTTGTTGTTGTACCCCTGATTATGCTTCCCGGCATAAGGATCCTCATAGCCGCGGCCATGATTTGCTGAGTGATTGGTATGCTGCTGCGACTGATCCCGATGATCATACCACTCATTAAAAGCCGGTCTGATCTCACGCACCTCACTCATCAGCTTCTCCAGTTCACCACGATCCAACCATACACCTTTACATTCCGGACAGACATCAATCATAACTCCATCCTTCTCAATCTCTCTCATCCGAACATCATCGCACACAGGACATCTCATACAACATTACCTCCTAATAGTAACGTAATTGACTCATTCTGTATTCATGTACGGACATAGGTACGATTAAGTTTCGTAATTATTCGGATCGGTTAGATCACCTGCAGTGAGATCCGCCTCCTCATAGAGAACCTCCCACAACATCAGCCCTTTACTCTCTGCGGTTGGTCCGGCGGCAGCACGATCGTAGGCCTCTAATATTCTCTTCATATCCTCCGGCTTCCGTTTACCCTCGCCTACCTGAAGCAGAGTACCCACGATAATCCGCACCATATGCTGCAGAAAGCCGCTCCCGGTCATAAATATATGGATGACCCCCTGCTCATGCGAACCGGAGCACTTCCCCGACCGATCTACTTCAATCCAGGCCTTATAAATCGTACGCACATGGCTCGCCTTGGTCGAATGACGAGAAGCAAAGGAAGTATAGTCATGAGTTCCAATCAAATACTTCAGACCCTCCTGCATGCCCTCCACATTTAACCGACCAGGATGATGAACTTGATAACGACGGTTAAATACATCAGGCACCCGATTCGCGTTGATCGAGAATCTATAGGTCTTCCGTTTTGCCGATCGGCGGGCATGAAAAGACAGCGAGACCTCCTGCACATCCGTTACGCGTATATCGGCCGGCAGCCGGCCATTCAGCGCCATTCTCCAGCGATCCACCGGAATCTTCGATTCCGTATGCATATGGAAAGGCTGCTCTCTGGCATGAACCCCAGCATCTGTACGCCCCGAACCGTGGATCTTCACAACCTCGCCTGTCAACCCTAGAATCGCTGTCTCCAGATGATCCTGAATGGTATTGCCATCGGGCTGGGTCTGAAACCCGAAATATTCAGTTCCATCATAGCTGACGGTCATTAACAGGTTACGCATTAAGATCCTCCCTCCGGTAAACAATAAGGTTAGAGGCGGTTCAAAAAGCAGATTCGGCATCGCAGCTTGAATTCAGCCGGGCCTCGGTGTTTACGTACCAACGACGTACTTGTCCCCAAGAATCCGGCTTCTTCCAACTAAAGCGTTTGGTAAAACGCACATTAAATCTTAGGCTTCGGTGCAGAAAAATGATCTTTTTGAACTTGATATAAAAACTTCCCTTTGCACAGAAAAACTCTCCGCTAGCTAAGCCACATAAGCCGAGCCGACAGAGAGTTTCACGTACAATGGGTTATCCCCGGTATTAAGCGCGGTCTACCAGTTCCAAGTAAACCATAGGCGCAGAGTCACCGCGGCGTGGTCCCAATTTCAAGATACGAGTGTATCCGCCTGGACGCTCAGAGTAGCGTGGTGCCAGCTCCGAGAACAGTTTTTGAATTGCATCTTGCTGACCGTCGATGGATTCACGACGAACATAAGCTGCAACTTGACGACGAGCATGCAGATCTCCCTGTTTTGCCTTGGTGATCAGCTTCTCAGCGATTGAACGAACTTCTTTCGCTTTAGCCTCCGTCGTTTGGATACGTTCATATAAGAACAGGTCGGTTACCAGGTCACGAAACAAAGCTTTACGAGCACTGGAATTACGGCCCAACTTTTGGTATGCCATTTGAGTTTTCCCTCCTTCGCTAGAGACGATTCAATAAAAAGAGTTTATTCTTCCGTACGAAGTCCTAAACCAAGCTCCTCGAGCTTCTCTTGAACCTCTTCCAAAGATTTACGACCCAGGTTACGCACCTTCATCATATCTTCTTCCGTCTTCGTGGTCAGCTCTTGCACCGTATTGATGCCGGCACGTTTGAGACAGTTATAAGAACGAACGGACAGATCGAGCTCTTCAATCGTCATTTCAAGAACTTTCTCTTTCTTGTCTTCTTCCTTCTCAACCATGATTTCAGCGTCCTTCGCTTCGTCAGTCAACCCAACGAACAGAAAGAGATGCTCGGTCAAAATTTTTGCTCCGAGACTAACCGCTTCTTCAGGTTTAATGCTGCCATCGGTCCATACTTCAAGCGTCAGCTTGTCATAGTTGGTCACTTGGCCAACACGGGTATTCTCTACAACGTAATTGACGCGAGTAATCGGGGTATAGATCGAATCGACGGGAATGACTCCGATCGGCTGATCGTCTCGTTTATTACGATCTGCTTGAACATAACCACGACCACGTCCCGCATAAATGCGCATATGAAGTCTCGAACCCGGCTCCAGCGTTGCAATATGAAGCTCCGGATTCAGGATTTCCACATCGCTGTCCGCACGGATATCTCCTGCTGTAACTACTCCTTCACCTTCCGCATCGATCTCAAGGATTTTCTCCTCATCCGAATGGATTTTAAGTGAAAGAGCCTTCAGGTTCAGAATGATTTCCGTCACGTCCTCCATTACACCTGGGACAGTCGAGAATTCATGCAGAACACCATCGATTTGGACCGAGGTTACCGCAGCACCAGGCAGGGAAGATAGCAAAATCCGGCGAAGCGAGTTACCCAAAGTGGTGCCATAACCACGCTCTAGTGGTTCCACTACAAATTTACCATAGGTGCCTTCATCGTTAACTTCAACGGTCTCAATTTTCGGCTTTTCGATTTCTATCACGAAAGTACCCCTCCTTCAAACACTCGTTCCTACGCAAACTGCCATGTCTACTGAAGTCTTATCATGTAGTATGCCTAAACAACCATTGTTACCAAAATATGCTGTTGCTATACCACACTAGATGCGGCTTCATTATACACGACGGCGTTTTGGAGGACGGCATCCATTGTGAGGAATCGGAGTCACGTCTTTAATCATGTTAACTTCAAGGCCTGCCGCTTGCAAAGAGCGGATAGCGGCTTCACGGCCGGCTCCAGGACCTTTAACCATAACCTCGACAGTTTTCATGCCATGTTCCATAGCTGCTTTTGCAGCAGATTCAGCTGCCATTTGTGCAGCAAACGGAGTGGATTTACGGGAACCCTTAAATCCAAGACCGCCGGAGCTTGCCCATGAAATTGCGTTGCCATGTGGGTCTGTAATCGTAACGATCGTATTGTTGAAGGTGGAGCGGATATGCGCTACACCAGACTCAATATTTTTGCGATCACGACGTTTTGTACGTACGACTTTTTTTGGTTTAGCCATTGTTCAGTTATCCTCCCTTCTTATTTCTTCTTGTTCGCTACAGTACGACGAGGACCCTTACGAGTACGGGCATTCGTTTTTGTACGTTGTCCGCGAACAGGCAGGCCACGACGATGACGTACACCGCGGTAGCATCCGATTTCGATCAAACGCTTAATATTTAAAGAAATTTCACGACGCAGGTCACCTTCAACCTTGACCGTCTTGTCGATCGTTTCGCGTAGTTTGCTAACCTCATCTTCCGTCAAATCACGAACACGAGTGTCCGGACTGATGCCTGTTGTGCTCAGGATTTTCTGGGAAGTCGTTTTACCGATTCCGAAAATGTAAGTTAAGGCGATCTCAACGCGTTTATCACGTGGCAAATCCACACCAGCTATACGTGCCATTTTACGCTACACCCCCTTCTTTAACCTTGTTTTTGTTTGTGCTTTGGATTTTCACAAATCACCATGACGTGGCCTTTGCGACGAATGACTTTGCATTTTTCGCAAATAGGCTTTACAGAAGGTCTTACCTTCATGTTGACTACCTCCCTAAAGTTTTGCGAAGCAAAACTCTCTTCCTAAGGATTAGCTAGGTTGCAGTGCAATCCTAACTTCTAACATTGTGATCGAGCTCTGCTTGGCAAAGCCCTCTTCACAAAGATGAACAAGTCTTACGTATCGTAAAACTTGTCTCGATAGCAGCCTGTAATACAGACTATTCCATCATACTGTAAAGACTAAACTTCAATCAACCTTAATATAGTACCACAAAATAAAAGTAAAAGATATGGTATCTATTTACGATACGTAATACGTCCCTTGGTCAGATCATATGGTGATAATTGAACCACCACTTTGTCTCCCGTCAGAATCCGAATAAAGTGCATCCGCAATTTACCGGATACGTGAGCGAGAATTTGATGACCGTTCTCAAGCTCTACCTTGAAGGTAGCGTTAGGCAACGGCTCAACCACCGTTCCTTCTACTTCAATGACATCTTCTTTGGACACATTCAGTCTCCTTTCTCTTCGGCATTAGCATTGGCGGATGCTATATATACGCTAACTGCATGACGCAGTTTACCGTTTGTCACCCTACCGCTTTCTTGCAAACTTTGAACAACCTCGCTGCTGATCATGGACTGAAGTTCAAGATGTTGAACGTTCTTACGTTTAGGCTGATCGAATTTGCGTTTGTCTCCATTCGCGATCAACACGAACCGGTCATCCACAATCTCAATGATCACATAAACGTCGCCTGCATCTCTGCCTTTCAGCACCTTCGCCAGCTGGCCAACTTGTGGTACAGAGCGGTGCATCATGATAACCACCTACTCATCCAGCTTGGTAAGGATCTCCATGCCGTCCGCCGTGACTGCTACTGTATGCTCAAAATGAGCACAAAGTGAACCGTCCACCGTAACGACTGTCCAATTATCTTCCAGCGTTCTTACGAATCGCTCTCCCGCATTGACCATCGGTTCAATAGCAAGCACCATACCCGCTTTGAGCCTAGGTCCGCGATCAGGCGTACCGTAATTCGGAATCTGCGGCTCTTCATGCAGTTCAGTTCCTACGCCGTGACCGACATATTCACGAACGACCGAGAAGCCTGCATCTTCAATGTAACGTTGGATTGCATGCGATATCGTATATAAGCGCACATCGGGTTTAACAAGAGCCAGGCCAGCGAACAGAGATCCTTCTGTCACATCCAGAAGTTTCTGTGCCTCAGCGGATATTTCACCAACTGGATACGTCCACGCCGAGTCTCCATGATAGCCACGATATTGCGCACCTATATCAAGCGTAATGATGTCGCCTTCGTTCAATTTGCGTTTGCCGGGAAAGCCATGTACCAATTCATCGTTGACCGAAGCGCAAATGCTGTAAGGAAAACCGTTGTAATCCTTAAAAGACGGCAAAGCGCCTTGACTGCGTATGAACTTGTCGGCGATGTGATCGAGTTCACCCGTCGTAATTCCAGGCTCGATTGATTGCGCCATGAGCCTGTGCGTTTCCGCGACGATCCGCCCTGCTTCTCTCATAAAGCCTAGTTCCGTTTCGGATTTACATATGATCATTACACCTGACCTCGCAGTATAGATACGATCTCTTTGGAAACCGAATCAATTTCCTGTTCTCCATCAACTTGACGAAGCAAACCTTTATCTTCATAAAACTTGAGGAGAGGTGCAGTTTTGTTGATATATTCGTCCAGCCGAGTGCCTACGCTCTCTTCGTTGTCGTCGGAGCGTTGGTACAGCTCACCGCCGCACTTATCACAAACACCTTCCTGAGCAGGAGGATTAAAGATCACATGGTACGTAGATCCGCATGACTTGCAGATACGACGTCCGGTAAGACGCGCCATCAGCTTGTCACGATCTACCTTCAGGTTAATGACATGCTCCAGCTTTCTGCCAAGCCCGTTCAGCAGTTCTTCCAGCGCTTCCGCTTGCGAAAGGGTTCTTGGAAAACCGTCCAATAAAAAACCATTTTCGCAATCGGACTGCTGCAGGCGCTCACGAACAATGCCAACTGTAACATCATCAGGCACCAGGAGGCCTTTATCAATATACTCCTTCGCTTTCATTCCAACAGGAGTACCCTGCTTCATCGCCAGACGAAATGCATCGCCTGTCGAAATATGCGGAATGCCGAATTCATTAACGATAACCTCAGCTTGTGTCCCTTTACCTGCTCCAGGAGGCCCCATGAATAAAACGTTCATGTTTTTTTCACTCCCTCCTAGAATCTCCTTACAAGAAACAGCATAATAGGCGCCAGGAGAGCTAAAGTTCAAACTCGGCCTGGTACCTATCTACTATTTATTAATAAAGCCTTTATAGTGCCGCTTAATCAATTGTCCCTCAATCGTCTTCATCGTATCCAGTGCAACACCAATTACGATCAGAATCGAGGTTCCGCCGATTTGTACAGTCTTAGGCAGGTTAGCCAAAGCGCCCAAACCAACTGGAAGAATTGAAATCACAGCCAGGAACAGAGCTCCTGTCATTGTCAGACGCGTCAATACCCGTGTCAAATACGTTTGTGTCGCTTTACCCGGACGAATGCCCGGAATAAATCCGCCATTTTTCTTCATGTTCTCAGCAAGCTGCTGCGGGTTCATCTGCACGAAGGTGTAGAAGAACGTGAATCCGATAATCATCACAACATAAAGCACCATACCTAATGCATGGTCAATAGCGAGGTTCTGGCTCACCCAGCGTGCCCAGCCATGAGTTGACCAGAAGCTGGCAATGATAACCGGGAATTGCAGAAGCGAGACAGCAAAGATGACTGGAATAACGCCCGCCGAGTTAATCTTCAGCGGAATATGTGTATTCTGGCCACCATACATCTTATTGCCCACCACGCGCTTAGCATATTGCACTGGAATTTTACGAATCGCTTGTTGGATGTAAATTACACCAATAACGATAAGTACGCAGACCAATATGATTGCAATCGCCTTTACCACATTCATGAAGGTTTGTCCTTCAACGATAAATTCGGAGCGGGCAATACTCTGGATATGAGACGGGAACGCAGCGACGATCCCGGCAAAGATAATCAGCGAAATCCCGTTGCCGATCCCTTTGTCCGTAATCTGCTCACCAAGCCACATCAAGAACGAAGTACCTGCTGTCAACACGATAGCGATGACAAGATAATTCGCAAATGTTGCGTTAGGCACCATCTCAGTACCATACAAGCGGTTGAATCCGATCGAAGTCGCAAACGCTTGAATCAATGCCAGAACTACCGTACCGTAGCGGGTAATCTGGGCCATTTTCTTCTTGCCATACTCCCCTTGCTTCGCCCATTCCGCAAATTTCGGAATGACATCCATAGAGAGTAGTTGAACAATAATGGACGCCGTAATATACGGCATGATCCCGAGCGCAAAGATGGAGAAATTCTTGAGAGCACCGCCCGAGAAGGTGTTCAGGAACCCGAACAAGTCGCTTCCTGCATTGTTGACCGTCTCAAACACCCGGGTATCAACACCCGGAACCGGAACGAAGGATCCGATCCGATAGATGATAAAGATAAACAATGTAAACAGAATACGTGTGCGCAGGTCCTTCACGTGCCAAATGTTCTTAATGGTTTTAAACATTAGATCACCTCGGTTTTACCGCCGGCAGCCTCGATTTTCTCTACCGCAGATTGAGAGAACTTATTAGCTTTAACCGTCAATTTGACAGTAACTTCACCGTTGCCAAGAATCTTGATGCCGCTTTTAGCGTTTTTCACGATACCTTGATCCATCAACAGTTCAGGAGTAACCTCTGTACCCGCCGCAAAGCTGTTAAGTTCCTCGATGTTCACAATCGCATACTCTTTCCGCGTCGGATTGATAAATCCGCGTTTTGGCAAGCGACGATACAACGGGTTTTGACCGCCTTCGAAGCCCGGACGAACACCACCGCCGGAACGAGCGTTTTGACCTTTGTGACCACGCGTAGATGTTTTACCCATACCGCTACCAGTACCGCGGCCAACGCGTTTGCGTTCGTGACGGGAACCAGCAGCTGAGGAAAGCTCATGTAACTTCATCGTTCGTTGCACCTCCTTATTTATTGTTGGCATTAGCCCATAACGTTAACCCGCTTTATGCGGATCAGTTAGTACTGAATGCAGTTATCGCTTCAGATTACTCCGCAATCTCTTGAACCTTAACCAGATGGCTTACTTGGTTAACCATGCCACGAATAGCAGGATTATCAGTATGAACCACGGTTTGGTTAATTTTGCGAAGTCCCAATGTTTTCACGGTAGTACGTTGGTTCTCCGGACGTCCGATCAAACTACGCACGAGGGTAATTTGCAATTTAGCCATGAGAATTCCCTCCTTAACCGAGTAGTTCTTCGACGGATTTACCGCGTAATTTCGCAACATCTTCAGCGCGTTTCAGACGGGAAAGACCCTCCAAAGTCGCGTTGACCATGTTGATGGAATTCGAAGAACCTAAAGATTTTGTAAGAATGTCGCCTACGCCTGCAAGTTCGAGAACCGCACGAACAGGACCACCGGCGATAACTCCTGTACCTTCTGATGCTGGTTTCAACAGAACGCTACCAGCGCCAAAACGTCCAGTTACCAAGTGAGGGATTGTAGTCCCTACGATTGGTACGTAGATAAGATTTTTCTTCGCATCGTCAATACCTTTGCGAATCGCATCTGGAACCTCGCCAGCTTTACCGATACCAGCACCAACCCAGCCTTTGCCGTCACCGACAACTACCAGTGCGCTGAAGCTAAAACGACGTCCGCCTTTAACTACTTTAGCAACACGGTTAATGTGTACTACTCTTTCAGTCAGTTCTAAAGTGTTCGGATCTACACGCAAGTGATTTACCTCCTTTTATAAATATTTTAGAATTCAAGACCTGCTTCACGAGCTGCTTCTGCCAAAGCTTGAATTCGTCCATGATACAAGTAACCGCCGCGGTCGAATACCACAACTTTCTTGCCTTGCTCTTGTGCACGCTTAGCGATCATTTCTCCAACTTTACGTGCGGATTCAACGTTAGCGCCGTTCTTGATTTCACCGTTCAGTTCTTTTTCAACTGTCGAAGCGGATACGATCGTTACACCAGCCACATCATCGATCAATTGAGCATAGATGTGTTTGGAGGAACGGAATACGTTCAGTCTTGGACGTTCAGCCGTACCAGTCACTTTTTTACGTACACGCAGATGTCTTTTCAGACGTGCTTTATTCTTATCGCCTTTAGTGATCATGACTTTCATTTCACTCCCTTCGGTTTACCTTCAAACCATTTCGATTATGCTACCCTCAGGCAAGCACAATAAGAAGAAACATTATTTCTTCTTACCAGCTTTACCTTCTTTACGAATAATACGTTCGCCTTCGTACTTAATACCTTTACCTTTGTAAGGCTCAGGTGCACGTACAGCACGAACTTTCGCAGCATATTCGCCTACGCGTTCTTTGTTGATCCCTTTAACGATGATCTTTGTGTTGGCAGGGACTTCAAATTCGATTCCTGCTTCCGGAGTGATTTCTACCGGATGGGAGTAACCCACGTTGAGTACCAGTTTCTCGCCGGATTTGCTTGCGCGGTATCCGACACCAACTAGTTCAAGAGTTTTGGAATAACCTTCAGTTACCCCGCTCACCATGTTGCTCACTACACTGCGAGTAGTACCGTGCAGAGAACGATGCAATTTATTATCAGAAGGACGTTCTACGAGGATTTGGTTGTCTTCAACCGTTACCTTAATGTCCTTATGAATCTCACGAGTCAAAGTGCCTTTAGGGCCCTTCACTGTAATGACGCTATTATTAAGTGTGACATCCACACCACTAGGTACTGTAATTGGTTTGCGACCAATACGTGACATTTGCTGCACCTCCTTGTTTTGTGACGTTAATTACCAAACGTAGCAGAGAACTTCTCCGCCGGCTTTCGCTTGACGAGCTTCCTTGTCGGTCATAACTCCCTTGGAAGTAGAGATAATCGCGATACCCAAGCCGCCGAGAACGCGAGGAACTTCGTTGCTCTTTGTATAGACGCGAAGACCTGGTTTACTGATTCTTTTCAAACCAGTAATAACGCGCTCGTTGTTGGATCCGTATTTCAAGAAAACACGAATGATCCCTTGTTTATTATCATCGATATACTCCGCATCACGGATGAAACCTTCGCGTTTCAAGATCTCAGCGATTTGTTTCTTGATCGTGGATGCAGGCATTTCCACCGTCTCGTGACGAACTGTGTTCGCATTACGAATACGTGTAAGCATATCTGCAATTGGATCTGAAATGTTCATTCATGAAACCTCCTTCCCGTTGTTGATGGTTTACCAGCTTGCCTTCTTAACGCCAGGGATCTGGCCTTTATATGCTAATTCGCGGAAGCAAATTCTGCAGATTTTAAACTTTTGCAATACTGAGTGTGGACGACCACAACGTTCGCAGCGAGTATAAGCCCGCACTTTGAATTTTGGCGCACGTTGTTGTTTAACTTTCATTGAAGTTTTTGCCACTGAACCTGACACCTCCTAAATAATTTCGGAGCTGTTATGCCATTTATTATTTAACAAATGGCATTCCGAGCCCTGTAAGCAGCTCGCGGGACTCTTCGTCCGTTTTAGCTGTTGTAACGATAACGATATCCATACCACGTACTTTGTCTACTTTGTCATACTCGATCTCAGGGAAGATCAATTGTTCCTTAAGACCAAGTGTGTAGTTACCGCGTCCATCAAACGCTTTGTTCGATACGCCGTGGAAGTCACGAACGCGTGGAAGCGTTACGTTGAACAATTTGTCGAGGAAATAATACATGCGTTCGCCGCGAAGAGTTACCTTCACACCGATTGGCATGTTCTCACGGAGTTTGAAACCAGCGATGGATTTCTTAGCGCGAGTGATTACTGGCTTTTGACCAGCGATAAGTTGCATATCATTAACTGCAGAGTCAAGCACCTTCGAGTTAGCAACAGCATCACCAACACCCATGTTGATAACTACTTTCTCAACTTTCGGCACTTGCATCACTGTAGAGTAGTTGAATTTTTGAATCAAAGCAGGTGTTACTTCGTTCAAATAGCGTTCTTTTAATCTAGCTGCCATGAATCATGGACCTCCTTTCTTATCATTCCTGGATTAATCGATCACTTCACCGGACTTCTTAGCTACACGAACCTTCTTGCCGTTGTCCAATACTTTGTAACCGATACGAGTTACTTTTCCGCTCTTAGGATCAACGTGCATTACGTTCGATACATGAATCGGAGCTTCCTTCTCGATAATGCCGCCTTGTGGATTCAATTGGTTCGGCTTTTGGTGTTTCTTCACCATGTTCACGCCTTCCACAAGAACGCGGTTCTCACGAGGATAAGCGGCGATGACGCGGCCTTTTTTGCCTTTGTCTTTACCGGAGATCACGATAACCGTGTCATCCTTCTTAACATGAAGCTTATTGTTGTGGGATTCCAAAATCTTTTTCAATCTAGGCATCTATTTACACCTCCTGTTTCGCACAGCTTAACGTACCACTGGGATACGCTATCTTTATTAGATAACTTCCGGAGCCAAGGAAACGATTTTCATAAAGTCTTTATCGCGAAGTTCGCGGGCAACTGGTCCAAAAATACGAGTACCACGTGGGCTCTTGTCTTCTTTAACAACTACCGCTGCGTTCTCATCAAACGCGATGTAAGAACCGTCTTTACGACGTACGGAACGTTTTGTACGAACAACAACCGCTCTGACTACATCACCTTTTTTGACAACGCCGCCTGGTGTTGCTTGTTTCACAGAACAAACGATCAAATCGCCAATTTGTGCTGTGCGACGACCAGTACCACCCAAAACGCGAATGCACATCAGTTCCTTCGCGCCAGAGTTATCAGCCACATTCAAACGTGTAAATGGTTGAATCATCGTTATATCCTCCCTTCAATCGAAACTACGGTGCTATTAAATAACAATTGCTTTTTCGACAACTTCAACGAGTCTCCAGCGCTTGTCTTTAGACAACGGACGTGTTTCAGCAATTTTAACAGTATCACCGATTTTAGCTGTGTTATTTTCATCATGCGCTTTAAATTTCTTCGTATATTTCATGCGTTTATGATAAAGGTCATGTTTCTTGTAGGTTTCTACTGCTACAACAATGGTCTTATCCATTTTGTCGCTTACGACTTTACCAATTTGCACTTTACGGGCGTTACGTTCGCTCATGGTTAGCCTCCTTCCTGAACATTCGCGCTTGGTCCGAGCCAGGCGCAATATTAGCTAATCCCAAGTTCTCTTTGACGTAATACGGTTTTAGCACGAGCTATTTCCTTACGCACATCACGGATCCGAGTCGGGTTATCAAGCTGGCCAGTAGCCAATTGAAAACGGAGGTTAAAGAGTTCTTCTTTAAATCCTGCAACTTTTTGTTCAATCTCAGCAGTGGTTAAGTTGCGAAGTTCATTAGCTTTCATTTGCTTCACCACCCAATTCTTCACGTTTCACAAACTTAGTCTTGATTGGCAGTTTGTGAGCGGCAAGACGCATAGCTTCACGAGCAATTTCCTCCGATACACCGGCAAGTTCAAACATGATCTTACCCGGTTTCACAACTGCAACCCACTTCTCTACGTTACCTTTACCGCTACCCATCCGAACTTCAAGAGGCTTTTGAGTAATCGGCTTGTCAGGGAAAATTTTAATCCATACTTTACCGCCCCGTTTGATATAACGCGTCATTGCAATACGCGCTGCTTCAATTTGACGGTTTGTAATCCAAGTTGGCTCAAGAGCTTGCAGACCGTATTCACCGAAGTTCAATTCAGTGCCGCCTTTTGCTTGGCCTCTCAGACTACCGCGTTGTTGCTTGCGGTGTTTTACACGTTTTGGTACCAACATGATTAGTTGCCTCCTTCCTGAGCAGCTGGTTGTTTCTTAGCCGTAGGAAGAACCTCTCCACGATAGATCCATACTTTCACGCCAATACGTCCATAAGTCGTATGTGCTTCTGCCGTACCGTAATCGATGTCGGCGCGGAGCGTATGAAGTGGAACAGTTCCTTCACTGTAGCCCTCTGTACGAGCAATTTCAGCACCGCCGAGACGACCGCTGACTGCTGTCTTAATCCCTTTCGCTCCTGAACGCATAGTTCTTTGGATTGCTTGCTTCAAAGCACGACGGAAAGAAACACGACGTTCCAATTGTTGTGCGATGCTCTCAGCAACGAGAATTGCGTCAAGATCAGGGTGTTTAATTTCAGAAATATTGATGTGAACCTTCTTGCCACCTGCGATCTTCGTAATTTCATTACGCAGATTTTCAACTTCCGAACCACCTTTACCGATAACCATACCTGGTTTCGCAGTGTGGATCGTCACATTCACACGATTAGCCGCTCTCTCGATTTCAATGCGAGATACTGCGGAGTCTTTCAATTTATTCTTCAGGTGTTCACGAATTTTAACGTCTTCAAGCAAGAGATCACCGAAATCTTTGCCTGCATACCATTTGGATTCCCAATCACGGATAATCCCTACTCGTAATCCGACCGGATTTACCTTTTGGCCCACACGTTTTCCCTCCTTATTTTTCGGATACCACCAAAGTAATGTGGCTTGTGCGTTTGTTGATCCGGCTAGCACGTCCCATTGCACGAGGGCGGAAACGTTTCATTGTCGGACCTTGGTTTACGTAAGCTTGCGTAATAACCAATTTATTTACATCCATAGAATAGTTGTGTTCAGCATTAGCAATCGCCGAATTCAGAAGCTTCTCCAAGATCGGGGATGCGCCCTTTGGAGTATGGCGGAGAATTGCGATCGCTTCGCCAACTTGCTTACCACGGATCAAGTCAACTACGAGTTGAGCTTTGCGGGGAGCAATGCGAACAGACTTTACATGTGCTTTAGCTTCCATGTGTTGTTACCTCCTCTCAAACGAAGAACTTATCGTTTAGCGTCTCGTTTTCTTGTCGTCATCCGTATGACCTTTGTAGGTACGGGTTGGAGCAAATTCACCAAGTTTATGTCCTACCATGTCCTCTGTTACGTATACAGGTACGTGTTTGCGTCCGTCGTATACACCAAAAGTATGGCCGATGAATTGTGGGAAAATTGTCGAACGGCGCGACCAAGTTTTAATAACCACTTTCTTGTTCGATGCGCTCGCTTCTTCCACCTTTTTCAACATATATCCGTCAATAAAAGGTCCTTTTTTAAGACTACGGCTCATTTAATATCCTCCCTTCATACTGCTTGTTTCGAACTATAATTCACTGCCGTGAAGTGATCCGCGAGGCGCGGATTACTTCGTGCGGCCACGAACGATATACTTATCAGATGCTTTGCCTTTTTTACGCGTCTTGTAACCAAGGGTTGGTTTGCCCCAAGGAGACAATGGCGATTTACGGCCGATCGGAGCACGACCTTCACCACCACCATGAGGGTGATCGTTAGGGTTCATAACAACACCGCGAACTTCAGGACGTTGGCCCTTCCAGCGATTGCGGCCCGCTTTACCGATCTTGATCAATTCATGGTCTGCATTACCTACAGAACCGATTGTAGCGCGGCAAACTTTAAGAATTTTACGCATTTCGCCAGAAGAAAGACGAACGGTTACGTATTTGTCTTCTTTACCGAGCAATTGAGCTTCAGTACCGGCAGCACGAACGAGTTGTCCGCCTTTACCTGGTTTCAGCTCGATGTTGTGGATAACTGTACCCACCGGGATGTTCTCAAGTGGAAGTGAGTTTCCGATTTTGATGTCGGAACCTACGCCAGACTCGATAACGTCGCCTACTTTAAGCCCTTGTGGAGCAATAATGTAGCGTTTTTCACCGTCAGCATAGTTGATCAAAGCGATGTTAGAAGTCCGGTTCGGGTCGTACTCGATAGTAGCAACGCGGCCTGGAATTCCATCTTTGTTCCGTTTGAAGTCGATGATACGATATTTACGTTTGTGTCCAC
The DNA here is from genome assembly GCF_013393165.1 of Paenibacillus sp. 79R4. Lineage (NCBI taxonomy): Bacteria > Bacillati > Bacillota > Bacilli > Caryophanales > Paenibacillaceae > Paenibacillus > Paenibacillus sp. 79R4. The sequence continues at coordinate 24,707 of NZ_QJOT01000020.1, forward strand.
CGCCATGGTGACGCACAGTAATTTTACCTTGGTTGTTGCGACCAGCTGTTTTGCTCAGTGGCGCAAGCAAGGATTTCTCCGGAGTATCTGTGGTGATTTCTTCGAATGTCGATACGGACATTCCACGTCTTGCCGGAGATGTCGGTTTATACTTTTTGATAGGCACTAGATTTCCCTCCTTACTTTAGACAATTTTATACCGATTCAAAAAATTCGAGCGGTTTGCTGTCCGGAGTCAAAGTCACGAACGCTTTCTTCCATTCCGGAGTATAACCGAAATGACGTCCATAACGTTTTGGCTTGCCAGGAACACGCAGAGTATTCACATTGCTCACTTTAACTTTGAAGATCTCTTCAACCGCTTTTTTAATTTCGGTCTTGTTGGCACGAATGTCGACTTCGAACACATATTTAAGTTCGTTCATGTAATCAGCAGTACGTTCTGTGATTACCGGACGCTTAATAATATCACGAGGATCTTTCATTACGCGAGCACCTCCTCTACCTTCTGAACTGCTTCCTTCGTAATGATCAGTTTGTCGTGCGAGAGCACGTCAAGAACATTAATGCCGTCAGCTGCTACAAATTTAACACCAGGGATATTACGAGCGGAAAGTGCTACATTGTCGTCATAGCTAGGAGCTACAACAAGCGCCTTGCGATCAACCTTCAGGTTGTTCAAGATGGCAGCAAATTCTTTAGTCTTAGGTGCATTCAAGCTCAAAGCATCAAGTACGATAATGTCCTGATCGATAACTTTAGCAGACAAAGCCGATTTGATCGCCAGACGACGAACTTTTTTCGGCAATTTGTAAGCATAGCTGCGTGGAGTCGGTCCGAATACGATACCGCCACCAACCCATTGCGGAGAACGGATCGAACCTTGACGGGCACGTCCTGTTCCTTTTTGCTTCCAAGGTTTACGACCACCGCCGCGAACTTCGGAGCGTCCTTTTACTTTATGGGTACCAAAGCGAAGGGAAGCGCGTTGCATAACAACAGCTTCATGAAGCACATGAGTGTTCGGTTCGATACCGAATACTGCATCGTTCAATTCTACCTCGCCAACTTGGCTACCGCTAACATTAAAAACTGCTACTTTTGGCATTTTTTGTTCCTCCTTTCTTCAGTTAATTATTTTTTGATGGTTTCTTTAACTTTTACGAAACTATTTTTAGGACCTGGGATCGAACCTTTAACGAGCAGTACATTACGTTCTGCATCAACCTTCACGATTTCAAGCTTTTGAATCGTTACAGTTTCGCTACCCATATGTCCTGGAAGACGTTTGCCTTTAGGAACACGGTTTGCTTGGATGGAACCCATGGAACCAGGTCTACGATGATAACGGGAACCGTGAGCCATAGGGCCGCGGCTTTGTCCCCAGCGTTTAATTACGCCTTGGAAACCTTTACCCTTCGAAATACCTGTTACGTCAACAAATTCGCCCTCAGCAAAAATATCAACTTTGACCTCCTGGCCAACTTCATATCCTGCCAAGTCAACACCGCGAATTTCGCGAACGTAGCGCTTAGGCGTTGTATTTGCCTTTTTCGCATGACCAGCTTCCGGCTTAGTTACTCTGCTTTCTTTCTTATCGGAGTAGCCAAGTTGGATCGCTTCATAGCCATCGTTCTCTACGTCTTTCTTTTGCAGAACTACGTTAGAGCTTGCTTCAATAACTGTAACAGGAATGACATTACCTTCTGGGGTAAATACTTGAGTCATCCCGAGCTTTTTCCCTAAGATACCTTTCATGTTGACACCTCTTTTCCTCTTTCGTTTCCATTCAAAAATGGATATTACAATTTAATCTCGATATCTACACCGGACGGCAGGTCCAAGCGCATCAAGGCATCCACAGTTTGTGGAGTCGGGTTCACAATATCGATCAAGCGCTTATGAGTGCGCATTTCGAATTGTTCCCGGGAATCCTTGTACTTGTGTACCGCACGGAGAATAGTAATCACTTGTTTCTCGGTTGGAAGCGGAATCGGTCCAGATACACCAGCACCCGAACGTTTTGCCGTTTCAACGATTTTCTCTGCGGATTGATCAAGAATTCTGTGGTCGTAAGCTTTCAAACGAATACGAATTTTTTGCTTTGCCATTTTATTCCCTCCTTCTATCGCCCAATTTGAGATCGGACATACTCCATGGAAATTTTCCAACCACCTAACCCATGGCAAAGGGGCCGGGTGTGTCAGTAACCTCCCACTTCATCGCAACGTCACAGAACAACATTCATTATTATATAGAAAAGCTGTGCTCATTGCAAGCAAAATTTATTATATTTATCTTATTATTCTGAATCCTTTGATTTTGGGGATGACGCATTCGATGTGCCTCCCGTTCTGGCAGCCTGAGACATCAGTTCAAACCGATTTCTTCTATATATAAAGGAATGTTTAATTCGGATTTCCACAGTTGCAAGCTCATTCGAGCTGCGCTGCACAAACTCTATAATATGAAGAAACACATCTCTTCTTGAATCTGATGCTCATTTTCTGACCAAACCAACTGCTTACAACGCAACTGCAACAACCTCCATACTTTTGTTGTCATTCTTAAGGGCTGCTAAAGTTGGTTCATGATTTGTACAGCTATAAATCCGGCTTCCTCTGATAGCTTCTTGACCTCGTGGGCTACCATTCTAGATCCCCGCCCTTGTTCACCGCCACCCGCTGTTCTCGCTGCTCTCACGGTCACATCCTCCAACAGGCCATACATGCAAAAAGACTCGTTCCATAAGGAACGAGTCTCTAAGAAGCATAAGCTTAAATTATTTGCTGATGGATACAACAGCGCCGGATCCAACAGTACGTCCGCCTTCACGGATGGAGAAGCGAGTTCCTTCTTCAATCGCGATTGGGGAGATCAGGGAAACAGCAACTTCGATGTTGTCGCCAGGCATAACCATTTCAGTACCTTCTGGCAGGTTGATAACACCTGTAACGTCAGTTGTACGGAAATAGAATTGTGGACGGTAGCCAGTGAAGAAAGGCTTATGACGTCCGCCTTCTTCTTTAGTCAATACGTATACTTGAGCGGTAAACTCAGTATGCGGATTAACGGAAGCTGGCTTTGCCAATACTTGACCGCGTTCGATTTGGTTACGGTCAACACCACGGAGCAATGCACCGATGTTATCGCCTGCTTCAGCGGAATCAAGCAATTTACGGAACATTTCTACGCCAGTAACGACGGATTTCTTAGTTTCTTCGCGGATACCCACGATTTCGATTTCGTCGCCGACTTTAACAGTACCACGCTCTACACGGCCTGTAGCAACTGTACCACGGCCAGTGATGGAGAATACGTCCTCGACAGGCATAAGGAATGGCTTGTCAACTGGACGCTCTGGAAGCGGAATGTACTCGTCGATGATTTCGAACATTTCAACGATTTTCTTAGCCCAGTCGCCGTCTGGGTTCATGAGAGCTTCACGAGCGGAACCATGGATGATTGGAGTATCATCGCCTGGGAATTCATATTCGTTCAGCAAGTCACGAACTTCCATTTCAACCAATTCAAGAAGTTCAGCGTCTTCAACCATGTCGCATTTGTTCAAGAATACAACGATGTAAGGAACGCCTACGTTACGGGACAACAGGATGTGCTCGCGAGTTTGCGGCATTGGGCCGTCAGCTGCGGATACAACCAGGATTGCTCCGTCCATTTGAGCAGCACCAGTGATCATGTTTTTAACATAGTCGGCGTGCCCTGGGCAGTCAACGTGTGCATAGTGACGGTTAGGAGTTTCATATTCAACGTGGGAAGTGGAGATTGTGATACCACGTTCGCGCTCTTCTGGAGCTTTGTCGATTTGATCGAATGCTACAGCAGCACCGCCATAAGTTTTGGACAACACAGTTGTGATCGCTGCAGTCAGCGTAGTTTTACCATGGTCAACGTGACCAATTGTACCGATGTTAACATGCGGTTTTGTACGTTCGTATTTAGCCTTTGCCATTTTAAACATTTCCTCCTTAAAAATAAGATTAATATGTTGGACTAACCTGGGAGCAAATCCTTATTCAGGTCATCTACTCCCGGCTAGAAAATACAGAAAATTATTCTGCACCTTTGTGTTTCGATACGATCTCTTCGGAGATGTTACGAGGAACTTCTTCATAGTGAGACAATTCCATCGAGAACACGCCGCGTCCTTGCGTACCGGAACGAAGAGTTGTGGAGTAACCGAACATTTCGGAAAGAGGCACTTTCGCGCGGATGATTTGAGCGCCGCCACGTGAGTCCATACCTTCGATACGGCCACGACGGGAGTTCAGCATACCCATAACATCACCCATGTACTCTTCCGGAACAGTAACTTCAACCTTCATGATTGGCTCAAGCAGAACCGGTTGTGCTTTTTCCTTAGCAGCCTTAAGCGCCATGGAACCAGCGATCTTAAACGCCATTTCACTGGAGTCAACGTCATGGTACGAACCGTCTACGATTGTAGCCTTCACGTCCACTACAGGGAAACCAGCGAGAACACCGTTCTTCATTGCTTCTTCGATACCTTGTTGAGCAGGTGCGATGTATTCTCTAGGAACCGAACCACCGACAATCTTGCTCTCGAATTGGTTGCCTGAACCTGCTTCAAGCGGCTCGAACTCAACCCATACGTGACCGTATTGACCACGACCACCGGATTGGCGAACGAATTTACCTTCAACACGCGCAGGAACCTTGAATGTTTCACGGTAAGCAACCTGTGGTTTACCCACATTGGTCTCTACCTTGAACTCACGGCGCATACGCTCGATGATGATATCGAGGTGAAGCTCACCCATACCAGCCAAGATCGTTTGACCTGTCTCTTCGTCCGTATGAGCACGAAGGGTAGGGTCTTCCTCAGTCAATTTACCGAGGGCAACGCTCATCTTGTCTTGGTCCGCTTTTGTCTTAGGTTCAACAGCGATTTCGATAACCGGATCAGGGAAGTTCATCGATTCCAGAATTACTGGAGACTTCTCATCACACAGTGTATCACCAGTTCCTGTGTCTTTCAAACCAACAGCTGCTGCGATATCACCAGCGTATACTTCGCTGATCTCTTTACGGCTGTTAGCATGCATTTGCAGGATCCGTCCAATACGTTCGCGCTTGTTCTTCGTTGCATTCAGTACATACGAACCGGATTGCAAAATACCGGAGTATACACGGAAGAACGTAAGCTTACCAACGTAAGGGTCTGTCATAATCTTAAATGCAAGCGCGGAGAACGGCTCTTCATCAGAAGAATGACGTTCAACCTCGGTACCGTCATCCAAGTGACCTTGAATGCTTGGTACATCGACCGGCGCAGGCAAGTAGTCTACGACTGCATCAAGCATAAGCTGGATGCCTTTGTTGCGATAAGAGGAACCGCACACAACCGGGAAGATCTTAACTTCTACTACACCTTTACGAAGAGCTGCTTTAAGTTCTTCAACAGTGATTTCTTCACCTTCAAGGTATTTCATAGTCAATTCTTCATCAAGTTCTGCAACCTTCTCAACCAATTCTGCACGAAGTTCTTCAACTTTCGCTGCATAATCCGCAGGAATTTCAGTTTCCTCGATATTTTGACCTAAGTCATCTTTGTACATATATGCTTTTTGAGCGATCAAGTCGATAATACCGACAAAATCATTCTCAGCACCGATAGGCAATTGGATAGCTACTGCGTTTGCCTGCAAACGCTCGCGCATATCGTTAACTACGTTAAGATAATCTGCGCCGATAATATCCATTTTATTGACATAAGCGATACGAGGAACGCTATATTTGTCAGCCTGTCTCCAAACCGTTTCAGACTGAGGCTCTACGCCTTCCTTCGCACTGAACACGCCTACTGCCCCGTCCAATACACGCAGGGAACGTTCAACTTCTACTGTGAAGTCAACGTGTCCCGGGGTATCGATGATATTTACGCGGTGCCCCTTCCAAGCAGCGGTCGTAGCAGCGGACGTAATTGTAATTCCGCGCTCTTGTTCCTGCTCCATCCAGTCCATCGTCGCGGAGCCTTCATGAGTCTCCCCAATCTTATGGTTAATACCGGTGTAGAACAAGATACGTTCCGTCGTGGTAGTTTTACCGGCGTCAATATGCGCCATGATCCCGATGTTACGTGTATTTTTCAAGGAGAACTCTCTTGCCATGCAATTTTTCTCCCTTCAAAATAGAAGTTTATTATTAGTTGCTGAATCCTACCAACGATAGTGTGCGAACGCTTTGTTCGCTTCAGCCATTTTATGCGTGTCTTCGCGTTTCTTAACGGAAGCACCCGTGTTGTTGGAAGCATCGATAATCTCTGCTGCCAAACGCTCTTCCATAGTCTTCTCGCCGCGGTTGCGGGAGTAGTTTACGAGCCAACGTAATCCTAAGGAAGTACGTCTTTCCGGTTTAACTTCGATCGGCACTTGGTAGTTAGCACCACCTACACGGCGAGCTTTAACTTCCAGGACAGGCATGATATTCTTAATCGCTGCTTCAAACACTTCCATCGGGTCATTCCCCGTACGTTCTTGAATGATGTTGAACGAATTGTACAGAATGCTTTGTGCAACACCGCGCTTACCATCGATCATAATGCGGTTGATCAAGCGAGTAACAAGCTTGCTGTTATACACCGGATCCGGCAATACGTCTCTTTTTGTAACTGGACCTTTGCGTGGCATAGTTATCCCCCTTTCATTATTAGTCCAAACCTATTTTTCGGAAATATTATTTCTTAGCTTTTGGACGTTTAGCACCATACTTGGAACGAGCTTGCATCCGGTTGTTAACACCAGCGGTATCAAGCGCACCGCGCACGATGTGATAACGTACCCCCGGAAGGTCTTTTACCCGTCCACCACGAATCAAAACAACGCTGTGTTCTTGCAAGTTGTGACCGATCCCCGGAATGTAAGCCGTCACCTCAACACGGTTCGTCAAACGAACACGGGCATATTTACGAAGTGCGGAGTTCGGTTTCTTAGGAGTCATCGTACCTACACGAGTACAAACACCACGTTTTTGTGGGGAACTAAGATCGGTAGCTTCACGTTTAAGAGCGTTATAACCTCTTTGCAATGCTGGCGATTTAGATTTGTACACCTTGTCTTGACGTCCTTTACGGACTAATTGGTTAATTGTTGGCATGTTGTTGCCACCCCCTTCCTCGATTCTTTAACATTCTTTACAAACCTTTTTGTTAAGCCCACAGACCCAGGCGGTTCATAAAAGAACAAATGAAAAGTTTTTGCCGTCAAGGTATCCCTTCAGCAAAAACATTCCTATCAAACTATGGTTTTACAACCGCAGCCATTGCCGCACCAACTTCAATCCCGCAGGCTTTGCCGAGATTTTGCATCGTATCCACCAAAGTGACCTTGACCGCATGTTGAGTGCATAGCGCAATGATCTTCGATTTCAAACGTGGATCTGCATCTTCAGCTACATATACTTCCTCGGCTCGTCCAAGCTCGACGATACGCATCGTTTGCTTGGTACCGATTTTAACATGAGCATCCTGTAATCCTTTATCATAAGACATATCATCGTCCTCCAAAGCACAGGGAATTCCGTACTCACGCACTACGATATATTATCATTCTCGTTAGGCGATGTCAAGCAATTTGTATCAATGTTTTTCTTAGCTGATTTTCTTCTCTTAGAACACGATAACCCGCTTCTCTTCCGTAAATATAAATCGTGATCCGAACGGAATGATTCCGCCCGGATCACGCGTGTTAGTTCTACTACTCTACAGATACAGTTTCCAGATTCTCCTCATTCGCCTCGTTGCCTTCCGGCTCATCGAATTGAATACTGCGATACTGGTTCATACCAGTACCTGCCGGAATCAGCTTACCGATGATGACATTCTCTTTCAGGCCGAGCAGTTTATCCACTTTGCCCTTGATTGCCGCATCAGTAAGGACGCGAGTTGTCTCCTGGAAGGATGCTGCCGACAAGAAGGAATCCGTCTCAAGCGAAGCCTTGGTGATCCCCAGTAATACCGGTTTGGCCACGGCAGGCTCTTGACCAGACAAGATCGCTTCTTTGTTGGCTTTCTCATATTCATGCAGGTCGACGAATGAACCTGGCAAGAGGGTAGTATCGCCAGAATCGACAATACGGATCTTGCGAAGCATTTGTCTAACCATAACTTCAATGTGCTTATCGTTGATTTCTACGCCCTGGTTACGATATACGCGTTGTACTTCCTGCAGAATGTAGTTCTGTACGCCGCGAATACCTTTAATACGCAGAATTTCCTTCGGGTCAATCGAACCGTCGGTCAGTTCATCCCCAGCTTCAATATGCTGTCCTTCGCTTACGCGCAGACGGGAACCGTAAGTAACCGAATAGGTTTTGGTTTCTGCTTCGCCATCCACTTCGATCTCACGGCGATCCTTAGCTTCGCGAATTTCTTTCACGACGCCATCGATTTCACTGATCGTAGCTTGCCCTTTCGGATTCCGTGCTTCGAAGAGCTCCTGAATACGCGGCAAACCTTGTGTAATATCGTCGCCGGCAACACCACCGGTATGGAAAGTACGCATGGTAAGCTGGGTCCCTGGTTCACCGATGGATTGAGCAGCGATAATACCAACCGCTTCACCAATCTCAACGTGTTTGCCAGTAGCCAGGTTACGACCATAACATTTCTTACATACTCCATGACGAGCGCGGCAGCTAAGCACCGAACGGATTTGCAGCTTCGTAACACCTGCATTGACGATCGCATTCGCCTTATCACTATCGATCAGCTCATTGCGGTGAACGATAATCTCACCGGATTCCGGATGTTTGATCGTCTCGAAGGAGTAACGTCCTTCAATACGGTCATACAGGTTCTCGATGATCTCCTTGCCGTCTTCAATCCGGCTAACCGTGATTCCTTTGTCGGTTCCGCAATCATCCTCGCGAACGATTACGTCCTGCGCAACGTCAACGAGACGACGTGTCAGATAACCTGAGTCAGCGGTACGAAGTGCGGTATCGGCCAGACCTTTACGCGCACCGTGTGTGGAAATAAAGTACTCCAAGACCGTCAGACCTTCACGGAAGTTCGCTTTAATTGGCAGTTCATAAATTCGGCCGGATGGCGTAGCCATGAGACCCCGCATACCACCGAGCTGGGTGATCTGCGATTTATTCCCCCGCGCCTTAGAGTCAACCATGAGCATGATCGAGTTGAAGCGATCCATGGATTTCATCAGGACATCGGTAATTTGATCCTTGGCCTTCGACCAGATATCGATAACGCGGTCATACCGTTCTTCATCGGTAATCAAGCCGCGGCGATATTGATTGGTAATCACTTGTACTTTATCTTCAGACTCACGCATAATGTCCTGTTTCGCATCAGGCACGACAACGTCGGCAACCGCGATACTAACACCTGCGCGCGTCGAGTAAGTAAAGCCGGTTTGTTTGATTCTGTCGAGAATTATCGAAGTTTCCGTCGTCTGATAAATCTCAAAGCAACGGCCGATAATTTCCCCAAGATATTCCTTACCTACCCCGCTCATCAACTTCTCACCCATGAGACGCTCTTGAACATTGGCACCCTTCTCATGGATGAAGTAATGATCTGGAGTTCCCTCAAGCAGATTAGTACGAGTTGCCTCGTTAATATACGGGAAGCTGGCCGGGAAGATTTCGTTGAAGATAATCTTACCTACCGTCGTAATCAACAATGCACTTTGTTGTTTTTCAGTAAATGAAGTCTTGTTCAGCGCTTTAGCCGGAATCGCTACACGAGCGTGCAGGGATGCCGTACCGCGTTGATATGCCGAGACTGCCTCATTCACAGAAGACAGAAGCATACCGGTACCTTTGGCTTCCTTGTCATCTACAGTCAGATAGTAGGAGCCGAGAACCATATCCTGAGAAGGCGTTACAACCGGCTTACCGTCTTTCGGGTTCAGGATGTTGCCTGAGGCGAGCATCAGAATCCGGGCTTCCGCTTGAGCTTCTGCGGACAACGGAACGTGCACAGCCATCTGGTCACCGTCGAAGTCGGCGTTATATGCCGTACATACGAGTGGGTGAAGACGAATAGCGCGTCCTTCAACAAGAATCGGTTCAAACGCTTGGATACCGAGACGGTGAAGCGTAGGCGCACGGTTAAGCAGAACCGGATGTTCCTTAATGACTTCTTCGAGCACATCCCAAACCTCTGGGCTAACGCGTTCTACTTTGCGTTTTGCACTCTTGATATTATGAGCCAGGCCTTTGTTAACCAGCTCTTTCATAACAAATGGCTTGAACAGCTCCAATGCCATTTCCTTCGGCAGACCACATTGATACATCTTCAGATAAGGTCCTACGACGATAACGGAACGACCGGAATAGTCAACCCGTTTACCGAGCAGGTTCTGACGGAAACGACCCTGTTTACCTTTGAGCATATGGCTCAAGGATTTCAACGGACGGTTGCCCGGTCCGGTTACAGGACGGCCACGGCGGCCGTTGTCGATCAGGGCGTCAACCGCTTCTTGCAGCATCCGCTTCTCGTTCTGAACGATGATATCCGGAGCGCCAAGATCAAGCAGACGCTTCAAACGGTTGTTACGGTTAATAACACGGCGATACAGATCGTTCAAGTCCGATGTGGCGAAACGTCCGCCATCGAGTTGAACCATTGGACGAAGCTCCGGCGGAATGACCGGAAGCACGTCAAGAATCATCCATTCCGGCTTATTGCCGGAGTTGCGGAATGCTTCGATAACCTCAAGGCGTTTGATCGCCCGGTTACGACGTTGTCCTTGCGCTGTACGCAGTTCTTCCTTGAGGAAGTCCATTTCCTTCTCGATATCGAGATCCTGCAGCAATTCCTTAACTGCTTCCGCACCCATGCCGGCTTGGAATCCATAGCCATATTTCTCACGGTAGCTACGGTATTCTTTCTCGGACAACAGCTGCTTTTTCTCCAGTGGAGTCTCCCCTGGATCGGTAACAACATAGGATGCAAAATAAATGATCTCTTCGAGAGAGCGTGGCGACATATCGAGTGCCAAGCCCATACGGCTTGGAATCCCTTTGAAATACCAAATATGGGACACCGGAGCGGCCAGTTCAATATGACCCATCCGCTCGCGACGAACCTTCGCTCTCGTTACTTCAACGCCGCAGCGATCGCAGACGACGCCTTTGTAACGAACTCTTTTATATTTACCGCAATGACATTCCCAGTCCTTGGTTGGGCCGAAGATCTTCTCGCAGAAGAGCCCTTCCTTCTCCGGTTTTAATGTCCGATAGTTAATTGTTTCAGGTTTTTTAACTTCTCCGCGGGACCAAGAACGAATTTTCTCTGGGGAAGCAAGCCCGATTTTCATATACTCGAAGTTGTTGACATCCAACAAGGAGCATCCCTCCTTAACAAGGTTTATCACCATTGACGGCAAGCCGCCAAAAACTTTATTCTACTCCGACTTCAGCGCCTTCCAGGTTAAGGCTCAGCTTATCCCCTGTTGCATCATCTTCATCATCAAGTTCCTTCATTTCGATCTCTTGCTCGTCCTCGGACAGGATCTTAACATCCATACCCAAGCTTTGAAGCTCCTTGATCAAAACTTTGAACGATTCTGGCACACCAGGTTCCGGTACGTTCTCGCCTTTGACGATAGACTCGTAAGTCTTCACCCGGCCGACCACGTCATCGGATTTGACAGTCAGGATTTCCTGCAGCGTATAAGCTGCACCGTAAGCTTCCAGCGCCCACACTTCCATCTCACCGAAGCGTTGTCCACCGAATTGAGCTTTACCGCCGAGCGGCTGCTGCGTAACGAGTGAGTAAGGACCGGTTGAACGGGCATGGATCTTATCGTCAACCATGTGCGCCAGCTTGATCATATGCATGACGCCAACGGTAACTTCACGTTCGAATTCTTCACCTGTACGTCCGTCATACAAGATCGTCTTACCATTGCGCTGCATTCCCGCTTCTTCCATCGTATCGAAGACGTCATACTCATTGGCGCCGTCAAATACAGGAGTAGCCACGTGAATACCGAGCTGGAGAGCAGCCATGCCCAGATGCACTTCAAGCACCTGACCGATGTTCATCCGTGAAGGAACGCCGAGCGGGTTAAGCACAACCTGTACAGGCGTACCGTCCGGCATGAACGGCATATCTTCCTCCGGCAAGATACGAGCTACGACACCCTTATTACCATGGCGTCCTGCCATCTTGTCACCCTCGGAAATTTTACGTTTTTGGGCAATATATACACGAACGAGTTGATTCACTCCCGGTGGAAGCTCATCGCCGTTCTCACGAGTAAATACCTTCACGTCTACAACGATACCATCCGTACCGTGAGGAACACGCAGCGAAGTGTCGCGGACTTCGCGAGCCTTCTCACCGAAAATGGCATGCAGCAAGCGTTCTTCCGCAGTCAGTTCGGTTACACCCTTCGGAGTAACTTTACCAACCAGGATATCGCCTGCGCCGATCTCGGCACCTACGCGGATAATACCACGCTCATCCAAATTGCGGAGCGCTTCTTCGCCGACGTTTGGAATATCACGTGTAATCTCTTCCGGTCCCAACTTCGTATCGCGAGCTTCGGACTCATATTCTTCAATATGAATCGAAGTGTAGACATCTTCTTTGACAAGCTTCTCGCTAAGGAGGATCGCATCCTCATAGTTGTAGCCTTCCCATGTCATGAAGGCAACGACCACGTTGCGTCCAAGCGCCAATTCGCCCATTTCTGTCGAAGGACCGTCGGCAAGGATATCGCCTTTCTTGATCACATCGCCGCGCTTAACAATTGGACGCTGATTGATGCATGTCCCTTGGTTCGAACGCATAAATTTGTGTAATTTATGTTTAACAAGGTCGCCTTTGACTTCCTTGCCATCCACCATCTCAACGCGACGCAGCCAAATTTCATTCGCTGCCGAGCGTTCAATAATTCCGTCGTATTTGGACACGATACATACACCGGAGTCTTTCGCCGACTTATGCTCCATACCAGTACCAACAAGCGGTGCTTTAGGAATCAGAAGCGGAACAGCCTGCCGCTGCATGTTCGAACCCATCAGCGCACGGTTCGAGTCATCGTTCTCCAGGAACGGAATCAACGCCGTAGCGACGGATACGACCTGTTTTGGAGAGATGTCCATGTAGTCCACCCGGTCACTTGGCATCGTCAAGATGTTATCGGATTGTTTATTGTAACGAACGATAACATTTTCATCTTTGAATCTGTTATCTTCCGTAAGTTCTGCGTTGGCCTGAGCAATAACATAGTTATCCTCTTCATCTGCAGTCAAATAAGAGATTTGCTCCGTAACTTCGCCTGTCTTCGGATCAACCCAACGATACGGAGCTTCAATGAAGCCGTACTCGTTAATGCGGGCGAAAGTAGACAAGGAGTTAATCAGACCAATGTTCGGACCTTCCGGGGTCTCGATTGGACACATCCGGCCATAGTGAGAGTGGTGAACGTCACGCACTTCCATGCCGGCACGTTCCCGTGTCAGACCGCCCGGGCCGAGCGCTGACAGACGACGCTTATGCGTCAACTCTGCAAGCGGGTTCGTCTGATCCATAAACTGCGACAACTGGGAGCTTCCGAAGAACTCCTTAATCGAAGCAATTACCGGACGAATATTAATCAATGCCTGCGGCGTAATCAGGTTTGCGTCCTGAATCGACATTCTCTCGCGTACAACGCGTTCCATTCGGGACAAACCGATCCGGAACTGGTTCTGCAAGAGCTCGCCTACCGAACGAAGTCTGCGGTTGCCGAGATGGTCAATATCATCCGTGCTGCCGATGCCATGAAGCAAGTTCAAGAAGTAACTGATCGACGAGATGATATCCGCTGGCGTAATGTGTTTCACCGATTTATCGATGTTGCGGTTGGCGATCACTTTGACCACCTTGCCATCTTCGATCGGCGAGAATACTTCAATGACCTGCAGAGGAACATCATCCGCATCAAGAACACCATTCGCTACATGATAATCCTTGAAGCCTACTCCGTTCTCGAGATAGGTCAGAATTTCATCAAGCAAACGGCGATCTACCATTTGGCCCGCTTCAGCAATAATCTCACCTGTCGAAGTATCAATCAAAGACTCAGCGAGGCGATGATTGAACAGACGGTTCTTGATATGAAGCTTTTTATTGATTTTGTAACGGCCTACGTTGGCCAGATCATAACGTTTTGGATCGAAGAAACGCGCCACCAGCAAGCTCTTCGCATTATCTAGCGTAGGCGGTTCACCCGGACGAAGACGCTCGTAAATCTCGATCAGGGCCTTCTCCGTAGAGTCGGTGTTATCCTTATCGAGTGTGTTGCGAATATATTCATCATTACCTAGCAAATCGAGAATCTCGGCGTCCGTACCAAAGCCAAGAGCACGAAGCAGTACGGTTACTGGAATTTTACGAGTACGGTCAATCCGGACATAAACGATGTCCTTCGCGTCCGTCTCCAGCTCCAGCCATGCGCCGCGGTTCGGGATTACTGTAGCGGTATAGGCTTTTTTGCCGTTCTTATCTACTTTAGTACTGAAATAGACGCTAGGAGAGCGAACCAACTGGCTGACAATTACCCGTTCCGCACCATTAATAATGAACGTACCGGTTTCCGTCATCAGCGGGAAATCTCCCATGAATACTTCCTGCTCTTTGACTTCGCCCGTTTCCTTATTAATGAGCCGGACTTTGACCCGAAGCGGCGCTGCATATGTTACATCGCGTTCCTTTGCATCATCTACCGTATACTTCGGTTCGCCGAGACTATAATCGATAAATTCCAATACCAAATTACCCGTGAAATCCTGAATTGGAGAGATGTCCTGAAACATTTCCCGCAGCCCTTCTTCAAGGAACCACTCATAGGATTTCTGTTGGATTTCAATCAGGTTTGGAACTTCGAGTACCTCGTTAATTCGTGCATAACTTCGCCGAGTGCGTCGACCATATTGAACAAGATGTCCTGCCAACTTATACTCACCCCTTATGTCTACTCACTTTAAAAATCATTGCGAACCCGTGTTTGTACCTTTATAATAGGTTCTAACGGATTCATCCACAAATAAAGAAAAGCCCTTATCGAACACTTTCGAAAAAAGAGCGTCATTATCTGTGTCATCACTGTCCTAATGGCTCCGTATCAGTAGATTTACCCAAAATGTACATAATATACGTAGAACTATGCGGTTTTATGCATTGTCTTCGTAAAAAACTCTTGACATTTCAGTAAACTAAAGACATAAAGAGCATTCTAATACTGACATTTTATAATAATATCACAATGGAAATGTCAAGTCAAACATTATTTTGGCTTTTTTATGCTTGAAACAGCATATACGATAGATTATTAATTAAGTTGCCATCGTCATTAATCTAACGGAACTGGGCGCCTCTATTACCTCAAATCTGACACTTGCAGATTATAACGGAACTAGCAGGGCTTTATTTCGTGTTCCTACCGAGAAAATTCAAGCCATTTGACCAATTAGGGTATCCCACTTCCCTTAGAAAATAAAGCTCTTTGATTCCAGCCCAATAAGAGCATCTACTTCCGTTAGAGGAAGCCCGTTGCTATTAGATCTCTTACTTGATCGCCCGATAAATACGATAGCCTTTATCCTTCGTAACTTCCTCAATCTGAGTGAACAACGATTCCAGCTTCTGCTTTGCCGAAGGTGCGCCTTGCTTCTTCTGAATGACGATCCATAAAGAACCTCCTGAACGAAGCCGCTCATAAGCCCCTTCAAAAATGGAGTGCACCACTTCTTTTCCAGCACGGATCGGCGGATTCGTCAGGATGACATCGAACTGTGATGTTGCATCCAAAGCAGCGAACAAATCACTCTCCAGAATCGTGACATTCTCGATTTTGTTGTTTTGCGCATTTTCACGCGCCAATTCCACCGCCCGGCCATTTACATCTATCATCGTCACATGACCTTGACTAGCCAGCTTCGCCGCCGTTAACCCAATCGGGCCATATCCACATCCCACATCCAGCACTTCTGCGCTTACCGGAACCTCCATCGCTTCGATCAAAGTACGGCTGCCGTAATCGACGCCCCCTTTGGCAAACACACCGGCATCGCTGACAAAACGCAGCTTATAACCGTGCAATTCCGCTTCCCAGTTTCTCCGGTCATGCGCTGTAGTAGGGCGACTGGTATAGTAATGATCAGACATTCTAACAGTTCCTCCGTAACGTCGTTTCCTTATGTCTCCCGACATCATCTTCCTAGTTTAGCCAATATACTGCAAAAATCAACGTTCTCCCATCCGGGTCAAAGGTCGAATTTCTCTATTCTATCTTTTGCTCGCCCTCTATTTTTGAGTCTGGGGTTCCCTTGCGATCCGGGCGGAAGAACAATTCACCCGAACTCTTTCATCCGGAATATGATTCAGCTTCCCTCCCCAGTGCAATGGCCCGAAGAGCAGAGAGAGCACCAGGTTCAAAAATTAAAAGTATTCAAAAACAAACCCCCTGAATCAAGTTCAAGGGGTTTGCCATAGAAGAAACGATTATTTTACTTCTACAGTTGCGCCTGCTTCTTCCAATTTTGCTTTTACAGCTTCTGCGTCTTCTTTGCTTACTTTTTCTTTCAATGGTTTTGGTGCGTTGTCAACGAGTTCTTTAGCTTCTTTCAAGCCAAGACCAGTGATTTCGCGAACCACTTTGATTACGTTGATCTTGGATGCACCAGCATTATTCAAGATTACGTCAAACTCGCTTTGTTCAGCAGCTTCAGCACCGCCAACAGCGCCACCTACAACAGCTACTGGAGCTGCAGCAGTTACGCCGAATTCTTCTTCAATTGCTTTTACAAGATCGTTCAGTTCAAGAACAGTCATGCCTTTAATGGCTTCCAAGATTGCTTCTTTACTCATGATAGAACCTCCGTATATTTTTATTTTATTGAATTTTCGTTAGTTAACTAACTTGGGGTAGAAGATTAAGCGCTTGCTGCGCCTTCTTCTTTCTCTGCAACGGCTTTGACTGCCAATGCAAAGTTGCGTACAGGTGCTTGAAGCACGCTGAGGAGCATCGAAAGGAGACCTTCGCGGGACGGAAGTTCCGCGAGCGCTTTGATTTGGTCTGCGCCAACAACACGGCCTTCAACCACGCCACCTTTCACTTTAAGCGCATCATTCTTCTTAGCGAAATCGTTAAGAATTTTAGCTGGAGCTACTGCGTCTTCTACACTAAAAGCGATGGCTGTAGGACCAGTCAACACTTCGTCTAGTTCAGTAAGCTCGGCAGCTGCTGTTGCACGGCGAACAAGCGTATTCTTAAGCACTTGGAATTCCACGCCAGCTTCACGAAGCTGTTTGCGAAGTTCCGTCACTTGAGCAACGTTAAGTCCGCGGTAGTCAGCAACTACGGTAGTTGCGCTCTCACGCAGCTTCGAAGTAACCACATCAACGGCTTCTTGTTTTGCTTGAATCACTTTAGCGTTTGCCACACTGAACACCTCCTATAAGTTTGGGTAGAGGCTCTTCTCTTCATGAAAAAAGCCTCCGTAGAATTACGAAGGCTTGATAAGTCATCATAGATTGACGCTCTATCAGAACACCTCGGTAGGAAATTAAGCCTTGCGGCACCTACTGTCTACGGTAAACATATTCAAATTCAGATCCCATCTTAGAACAACTCAATCAGTTTACCAAGAGATTCACCTGAAGTCAATCCCGTTCTCTCTATTACGAGAGTGGCATTACTTGTAAGAAGCTGTACTAATATGAGCACTTGGGCCCATCGTCGAGGAAATCGCGATGTTCTTCAAGTATACGCCTTTGGCAGCAGCCGGTTTAGCACGGTTCAGTGCATCAACAAGAGCTTTAAGGTTTTCGTTCAATTGCTCTGCAGTAAAGGAAACTTTACCAACTGGCGCATGAATTTGACCTTGCTTGTCAAGACGATACTCAATTTTACCCGCTTTGATTTCTTGAACCGCTTTGGCAACGTCAAAAGTAACGGTACCTGCTTTAGGGTTAGGCATAAGGCCTTTACCACCGAGCAGACGGCCCAATTTACCAACTTCGCTCATCATATCCGGTGTCGCTACGCAGACATCGAATTCGAACCAGCCTTGTTGGATTTTGTTGATCATATCTTGATCGCCAACGAAATCTGCTCCAGCAGCTTCCGCTTCCTTCGCTTTTTCACCTTTGGCGAATACCAATACGCGTTGTGTTTTACCTGTGCCATGCGGCAAGACAACAACACCACGAACGGCTTGGTCTTGTTTACGAGGGTCAACGCCCAAACGAACTGCTACTTCAACGGTTTCGTCGAACTTTGCAGTCGCAGCCTTTTTCACCAATTCAACAGCTTCCAAAGGCTCATAAAATGCTTCGCTATTAATCAGCTTAGCAGCTTCCAGGTATTTCTTACCATGTTTAGCCATGAATTTGTCCTCCTTTTGTGGTATTAGCGGAAAATCCTCCCACTAGGGATGAATTGTCATATAACAACTCCATATGGTCAATTCATCCTTGGATGAAAATAGTCGATATTCTCATCCGCCTCCAAGAATTAATCTTGGATTGTGATGCCCATACTGCGAGCAGTACCTTCAACCATGCGCATAGCCGATTCAACGGATGCTGCGTTAAGGTCAGGCATTTTTTGCTCCGCAATTTGACGAACAACGTCGCGTTTAACGGTAGCAACCTTCTTCTTGTTTGGCTCACCGGAACCCTTCTCGATCTTCGCTGCTACACGAAGCAATACTGCTGCCGGTGGAGTCTTGGTAATAAATGTAAAGGAACGGTCTTCGAACACCGAGATTTCTACTGGAATAATCAAACCAGCTTGATCGGCGGTACGAGCGTTAAATTCCTTACAGAATGCCATGATGTTGACACCTGCTTGACCAAGCGCCGGACCTACCGGAGGCGCAGGATTCGCTTTCCCTGCAGGAATTTGCAGTTTCACCACTTTAATTACTTTCTTTGCCATGTGAGACACCTCCTTGCCCTAATAGTGGTAGACGGAGCGTTAGCCCCTCCCACGTGAAACCCTAAGAAACCTATATCTTTTCCACTTGATTGTAATCAAGTTCAAGCGGGGTTTCTCGACCAAACATGTTGACATGAACCTTCAGCTTGCTCTTGTCGACGAGGATTTCTTCAATACTGCCGACAAAGTTAGCAAACGGACCAACTTTGATGCGTACGGATTCTTTAAGATCGAATTCTACAACCGGCTTCGGTTCTTCCATGCCCATATGCTGCAAAATCTGATCCGCTTCCTCAGGAAGCAGAGGTGTTGGCTTGGAGCCCGATCCTGTAGATCCAACAAATCCAGTTACACCCGGCGTGTTGCGAACAACATACCAGGAATCGTCAGTCTGGATCATTTCCACCAAGACATATCCGGGGTAAACTTTGCGCATGACGGTTTTCTTCTTGCCATCCTTGTTCACCACTTCTTCTTCCATCGGAACAAGAACGCGGAATATCTTGTCTTCCATGCCCATTGACTCGACGCGCTTTTCCAAATTGGCTTTGACTTTGTTCTCATACCCGGAATAGGTATGAACGACGTACCATCTTTTTTCCATATCAAGCCACCTAAGGACCCTTCTTAAATTATCGCTTCGATCACAGCAGAAATGCCGATATCAAGTACCCAAAAATAAACAGCGACAACTACTATTGTACCTAGCACAACAAGCGTATAATTCGTCAGCTCTTTACGATTAGGCCAGCGAACCTTTTTAAGCTCAGCCCAGCTTTCAGAGAAAAAAGAAATCAACGACTTGAAACTCCGTTTCATGCGCGACTGCACCTCCAAAGACTATCTGGTTTCGCGATGAGGAACTTGCTCGTTACAAAACTTGCAATATTTCTTCATCTCCATGCGGTCCGGGTGGTTACGCTTGTTTTTTGTTGTCGTGTAGTTTCTTTGTTTGCAGTTCGTACAAGCCAACGTAATAATTACCCGCATGATGTGCACCTCCCGAAGACATTCTTCAACTGAGAAGTCTCATAAATTAGCCCAAACCCGCAAAAGTGAATTTAGGCCTACCTAAAACACTTTATCATATGGCTTTTTCTGTGTCAACGAGTGGTTCGGTCCTGTTAAGCGATTAAATTTAGTATTGGTCACTGTTCTGGAAGATAAACCCGATCAGGCCTACTAAAAAAGGGCGGCTAAACATCTAGCCTCCCTTTATCTTCCAAACTACCAATATCCATCGCCTAAAGAATTATTAAATTCCAACATCGCGAATTTCCAAATAGCGTTCTAATTTTCGTTTTACTCTTTGCAGAGCATTGTCGATCGATTTGACATGACGGTCTAAATCCACCGCGATCTCCTGATACGAACGGCCATCAAGATATAACATGAGAACTTTACGTTCCAGGTCGCTAAGTATTTCAGACATCTTATCCTCCAGGCCCACGAATTCCTCCTGGTTGATAATCAGTTCCTCAGGGTCGCATACCTGCGAGCCGCAGATAATGTCCAGCAGCGTCCTGTCCGAATCCTCATCGTATATCGGCTTGTCCAAAGAGACATATGAGTTAAGCGGAATATGCTTCTGCCGTGTAGCCGTCTTGATCGCAGTAATGATCTGACGTGTAATACACAGCTCGGCAAACGCCTTGAACGAAGCAAGCTTATCACCCCGAAAGTCCCGGATTGACTTATAAAGACCTATCATTCCTTCCTGAATGATATCTTCTCTGTCGGCACCGATCAAAAAATAGGATCTGGCTTTAGCTCGAACAAAACTGCGATACTTGTTGATCAAGTATTCCAACGCTTCACTGTCGCCATTCTGAACGGCTTCGACAATGTCCTCATCACTTTGGATTTCATAGTCAAACATAACCCATCTCTCGAGGTTGACACTCACTATAAATCCCTCCGGCTGCAACGCACGGTGCCCCGTCACTCATTCAAGTAATACGAACAGTATATACGAAGGTGCATGATAGCGTCAACAACAAAAGTGCCAAAAGATGTAAAGATAAACAATGTCAAGGGTATAAAGGCGAAAAAATGATAACGTTTTATTCTCTTCGCCATCGTTCGAACATTTTCCGCAATTCCGGACTCAGCTTGGAGTCGATTGTATTGCGGCTAATGCTGTTGCTCCGCTCCGTAATCTTGGTCTGAACTTCCTTCTCGCTCTGTTCGATCTGAATCAGCAATTCACGCGCCGATACGCGCAGCGCACCCTGGCCAAAAATCACATGCTGCTCTACCATATCACTCGTCGCAACATAGATCTGCCGTCTGGGTCTCGCATACTCGTGACAGAGCCGTTCGATACATTCATCAGCAGTCTCCTTCTCCTTGGTGAAGTGGACCTCCACCTGATTCTGAATGAAGGATTTGCCTAGTCCGGGCACGCGATAAGCATCAAAAACAACGATAACCTGCCTGCCAGAGAAGGCTTGGAAATCGGCCAAGCGCTCCAGCAGGGAATCGCGCGCTGCCTCTAAATCGCTCTTGGACAATGCGGCCAGGTCGGGCCAACCACCGATCATATTGTATCCGTCTACCAGAAGGACATCGCGCTTGTCGCGCATAGGCGCTATCCTTCGGCGCGGCGAATGCGCATGACTTCATACATCATCACTCCGGCAGCAACCGAAGCGTTCAGAGAATTAAGGCGTCCGTTCATCGGCAGCTTGAGCAATACATCGCAGGTCTCGCGTACCAAGCGCCCCATCCCTTTGTTCTCATTCCCGATGACAATCGCCACGGGTCCACCCAATATTTTGCCGCCCCTATATATATCTTCCTTCGCTTCAACATCGGTTCCGACGATCCATACCCCTGCTTCCTTCAGCTGTTCCATGGTCTGTACGAGGTTGGTTACTCTGGCAACAGGAACATATTCGACAGCACCGGCCGATGTTCTCGATACCGTAGCTGTGACTGCAACGGAGCGACGCTTCGGAATAATGACCCCATGAACTCCCGTACATTCGGCAGTACGCAGAATCGAGCCCAGATTGTGCGGGTCCTCGAGCTCATCGAGAATGAGCAGGAACGGTGCCTCCCCTTGCTCAGCCGCCTTGGCAAGTAGATCCTCAACCTCGGAATAGGCATACGGGGCCGCCTGAGCTACTACGCCTTGATGCTGCACACCCGGTACCATCGTATCAAGCTTGCGCTTATCGACAAATTGCACGACAATGCCCTGGGCTTTGGCCTCGGCAATAATCGGCTGGGTTAAGTGCTTCTGGGCGCCCTCTGCGATCCATATCTTGTTGATTGTTCGTCCGGCTCTAAGCGCCTCCATTAGGGAGTGCTTACCGGCAATCCATTCTTGATCCTCCATCATTATATCCTCCCAAGGAGCGCATGGCTCCCGTATATTCATCCGTTGTAACGAAACCGGATATCGCTATTTGCATCAAAAAAGGTCCTTTATCAATCTAACGAAACCAGGTATCGCTATTAAGGTCAATCTAAGCCTTAACCCCCGAATTTCATCAAAATAGCGATACGATGTTTCGTTAGTGTTTAATTCCTCTGCTTTTTGTGGAAATAACGATATGGTGTTCCGTTGGATTCCGTTAGATTCATTTCAAACTTTATCGTTCTTCCTCTAGCAGCTTGAAGCCTTCTGAGATCAGCCCACGCAGGCGGTCATGTGCCCCGGTGTAGTATAAATACCCAACCAGGCTCTCGAGAGCCGTCGCTTGACGGTAATCGATAACGTTAGCATTCTTCGGCACGGTGCCGGACTTGGCATTGCGGCCCTGGCGAACGATATCCTTCTCTTCTTCAGTGAGCTCGGGTTCAAGCAGAGCAAGCAATCTGGCCTGCGCCTTGGCCGATACATATTGGGTGGACTGGCCGTGTAAATGATGCGGCCGTAAATTAGGCTTGGCCATTACATGCTGGCGCACAGCTACCTCAAATACCGCATCGCCAATATAGGCGAGCGCCAACGGCGGAAGCAGCCTGACCGGTTTGGCCGGCTGCTCCGGGAACCAGAGCGGCGCAGGCGAAGCTAAGCCCCCCGCGTCTGCAAATGGTTCTTGCTTCACGCTATTTACCTCGCTGTTGTAATCTGTCATTTACGACGCCACCTCATACCCTGCGGCGTGTCCTCCAGGATGATTCCCTGCGCATCCAGCAGATCGCGGATCTCATCGGCCCGCGTCCAATTTTTTGCTTTGCGCGCTTCTGTACGCTCTGCGATCAATGCCTCGATCTCATCGTCCAGAAGCTCTGCCTCCGCTTCAACGGCAATGCGCAAAACCAAGTTCATTTCCTTGAACAATTGATAGGCCGCTTCCAGATCTGCACGTCTCACATCGCTCTGCTGCAGCAGGCCGTTCACTTCGCTTGCCCAGTCAAACATCGCTGTGATCGCGTCGGCAGTATTAAAATCATCCTGCATCTTTGTATGGAATGCCGCCGAAATTCCCGCCAGCTTCTGCGCTAACGACTCCGAAATTCGCAGCTCTGAGCTTTGCTCTTCCGCACTGTTCAATCGATAGAGCAAATTGCTCGCCGCGTTGGAAATCCGCTCCACACTGCGCTCCGCCTGATCCATAATCTCCGCGGAGAAATTCACCTGATTGCGATAATGAGTCGATAGGATGGCATAGCGAATGGCTTCCGGCCTGTACTGGGCCAGCAAATCCTTAACCAGAACTCCGTTGCCAAGCGACTTCGACATCTTCTCGCCATCGATATTAACATAACCATTATGCATCCAATAATTAGCCAAAGGCTTACCCGTCATTGCCTCAGATTGCGCGACTTCGCATTCATGGTGCGGGAATTCCAAATCCTGTCCGCCGCCATGAATATCCAGCGTATCGCCAAGCAAGAGCCGGGACATCGCCGAGCATTCGATATGCCAGCCCGGGCGACCTTGGCCCCACGGGCTCTCCCAATGAATCTCACCCGGTTTGGCTGCTTTCCATAATACAAAATCAACCGGACTTTCCTTACGAGCATCGACATCGATACGAATACCGAACTGCAGCTCCTCGATATTTTGTCCGGATAACTTGCCGTAATCGGCAAATTTGTTTGTACGGAAGAAGACGTCCCCGCCTTTTTCATAGGCAAAGCCTTTGCGCTCCAGCTCATGAATGAAATTAATGATCGTCTCCATATTCTCAGTAACCCTCGGGTTCGCAGTAGCACGCGGAATGCGCAGCCCCTCCAGATCGGCATAAAACGCCTCGATGAACATGCTTGCCACTTCAGGCACAGGCAGCTTCATTTCCTCCGCTTTGCGAATCAGCTTGTCGTCTACATCCGTAAAGTTCACGACGTAGTTCACATCATACTTCTGGTTCTCCAGATAACTGCGGACCACATCAAAAAAAATAGCCGGCCTGGCATTCCCGATGTGGATATAACCGTATACGGTCGGTCCGCATACATACATTTTAACTTTTCCCGGCTCCTGAGGAACGAACTTCTCCTTCGTACGGGTTAATGTGTTATAAATTTGCAGTGCCATGCTCTCTATCCTTTCGTATCCTGAATATATACATGAATCGCTTATTGCTCCGCTCTTGATTCGTTCGGCATATGTTGCCGCAGCGTCTTGATCTCAGCCCGTAATTGTTCAATCTCCTGCTGCATCGCCCGCATCGCATCTACCACTGGATCGGGCAATTGATGATTCAGGCGATCCAGTCGTTTGCCGTCCTGACGGACCACCTTGCCTGGAATCCCGACCACCGTGCTGCCTGGAGGCACCTCCTTGAGTACAACCGAGTTGGCGCCGATATTCGCCTGGTCGCCTACCTTGAAGGAACCGAGCACCTTCGCACCCGAACCGATAACGACGTTGCTGCCGATCGTCGGATGTCGTTTGCCCTTCTCTTTGCCGCTCCCCCCCAAGGTCACTCCCTGATAGATAACCACATCATCCCCGATTTCGCAAGTCTCGCCAATGACAACTCCCATGCCGTGGTCAATGAACAATCGCTTGCCGATTGTGGCTCCGGGGTGGATCTCTATCCCGGTAAAGAAGCGGCTGATCTGCGATACGGTTCTAGCTGCTGTAAACCAGCGATGTCGGTAGAAGAAGTGAGCAACTCTATGGCTCCATATCGCATGCAGGCCGGAATAGGTAAAGACGACCTCGAACCAGCTCCGTGCAGCCGGGTCATTCTCGAACACCGCCTGAATGTCGGATTTGATTGTGTTAAACATAGCTTCCCCTCTTTTCCTTACGGATCCATCGCGACTGCTGTCCATGCAGTGAGTTTCTCAGGACTAATCAAATTCAGGTGAAGGCAACCGAGTATAAATGTGATCAACATAATAGCATTGCCGGCTTCCCCGAATGTAAAAAAGCGCCCCTGCAGCTTAGAGCTGCAGAGACGCTTCATGCGTGGTTCCACTCTGCTTCGGGTAAGGCGGTCTTCCACAACGCCATAATCCATGACGCTTGAAATCCGGACCCTCTCCCCTTTATGGAGATCCTTAACGCGGATAAAACGGCAGTACCTACCGGCCTCGTGGACCCTTCGATTCTGCAGCTCCCGGGTGCATTTCCGCCGCGCGAGATTGAGATAACTTCCAGCCCAAGGCGATGAATACCGCCTAACGGTTACCTTCTCTGTTCAATTCGCATTCTTGCGTACTTCTCCCGATCTATGCCGATCACTTACAAAGTTTCCTTTGCAAATAAGTTATACATCCACTTCATTTTCTGTGCTGATATTTACTCTATCTTACCCGAAAGGGACTAAAACTGACAATATCTTTATAAAGGCAATTCACCAGGGTCAAAAACGTGCAGCCCCATCCGAGTACCCTGGCTTCATGCAGCTGAGGCGTTTTGAGAACGCACATCCGAAGCCTTGGCTTCGGTGCCGATAACTTTACTTGTGAACTCTGATCAAAATGACAGCTTAAATCCGTGATTGCAGAAGCTCCTTCACGCGTTCCTGTCCAAGCAGATAGATCGTCTGGTTCAAATCACGGCCATGCATTTGTCCGGTCAGGGCAATACGGATTGGCATGAACAATCCTTTTCCTTTGACACCCGTCTCTTTTTGAACCGCTTTAATAGAAGCGGCGATGTTCTCGACGGTGAATTCATCCATCGCCTCGATCTTGGCCAGAAATGCGCTCAGTACCGTAGGTACCTGTGATTCAGTCAACACAGCCGCTGCTTCCCCATCCTCAATCGTTACCTCCGTACGGAAGAACATCTCCGACAGCTCAACGATATCAGATGCGGCCACCATCTGCTCCTGATACAGAGCAACCAGCTTCTTCGCCCATGCTTCCTGCTCGGCAGTCAGCTCTGCCGGCAGTCGTGCGGCCTCCTGCAGATGCGGGATAGCCATCGCAGCGATCCTTTCAGGATCCGCATTCTTGATATAATAATTATTCAAGTGAGCCAGCTTCTGCTTATCGAATACCGCGGGACTGCGAGAGAGACGATTCTCATCAAAGATGGAGATCAATTCTTCCTTCGAGAAGATCTCCTGCTCCCCTTCCGGAGACCAGCCGAGCAAGGCGATGAAGTTGAACATCGCTTCCGGCAAGTAGCCGAGCTTATCGTACTGTTCCATAAACTGAATTACCGATTCATCCCGTTTACTCAGCTTCTTATGGTTGTCACCAACGATCAAGGTCATATGTCCGAAGCGCGGCGGCTCCCATCCGAGGGCCTCATATATCATCAGCTGACGCGGAGTATTGGAGACATGATCCTCCCCGCGAAGCACATGTGTAATCTCCATCAGATGATCATCCAGGGCTACGGCGAAATTATAGGTTGGAATTCCATCCTTCTTCAGAATGACAAAATCGCCGCTAACGTCGGATTCAAACGTGATCGGTCCTTTCACAAGATCATCGAACGTGTAGGTTCTTCCTTCCGGAACGCGGAAGCGGATGCTGCAGCCACGCCCCTCAGCTTCATAGTCTGCGATCTGCTCCGCACTCAGATGGCGACACTTCCCGGAATAGCGCGGAGTCTCGCCGCGAGCCGTCTGCTCCTCGCGCTCTTTCTCCAGCTCCTCTTCCGTACAGTAACAACGATAAGCCAAGCCGCGGTCCAGCAGATCCTGCCAGTGGGTCTTGTAAATATCAAGCCTTTCCGTCTGCCGATACGGGCCATAATTACCGCCTACATCAACGCTCTCATCCCAGTCCATACCGAGCCATTTAAGGTATTTGAATTGGTCTTCTTCTCCGCCAGCAATATTCCGCTTCACATCGGTATCTTCAATACGAACGATGAATTTCCCGCCATGATGTTTGGCAAACAAATAATTGAACAAAGCCGTTCTGGCATTGCCAATATGTAAATGTCCTGTCGGACTCGGCGCATAACGCACGCGAACTTCCGTCATTCCAATCCCCTCCGATTCGTGTAAATAAATACTGCTAACTGTCGGAACTGGCTATATATTAGAATTAGTCAGTTTAATAATAAGTTAACCCTACAACCTCAAGATGATAGCATATCCTTCATCAGACATACAATACATTGTGCCGCAATTCCTTCGCCGCGGCCTGTGAAACCCAGCTTTTCCGTCGTCGTAGCCTTTACGTTGATCTGTTCGGGTCTCGCGCCCAGCGCTCCGGCAATAATCTCCACCATCTGCGGAATATATGGCGCCATTTTCGGGCGCTCCGCGATGATCGTCGCATCCAGATTGCCGAGACGGTAACCGCGATCCTGCGCCATCTTCCAGACCCGTCTCAGCAGCTCAAGACTGTCCGCATCCTTATAGGCCGGATCGGTATCCGGGAAGTGCCGCCCAATATCACCCAGCGCAAGCGCACCCAGAATTGCATCGCTAATCGTATGCAGCAGCACATCGGCGTCGGAATGTCCAAGCAACCCTTTCTCATAAGGAATCGTTACCCCGCCGATAATGCAAGGTCTACCCTCCACTAATTGATGCACGTCGAATCCTTGTCCTACAGCTATCATATTTGCTCTCTCCCCCATTCAAATTGTTCAAAAAGTTCGCTTTAGATTTGGATCACACAGCAACACTGAAAGCTTATTTGACAGCGAATCTGGAATTCAGCCGGACCTAAGCATATGCTTACGAAGTCAGGTTCCGCAGATAACATCTCGGCTGCTTACGTACAGAATGCATATACTCCGTTTCCCGGCCTCTAGCTTCACCCAAAAGCTTCTTAGTGCTGAAACTATACTTTTTGAACACAAAAAAGTAAGCTCCATCGTGTTGAAAAGCGGCCTTTTGAACTCTTGCTTTAGTTATGTTGCAATATAAATTCGGCGTAATCCAAATCCTCCGGCGTGGTGATCTTGATGTTCCGATATCCCCCTTCAACCACTTTAACAGGTAAGCCGAGACGCTCCAGCAGCATCGCATCATCTGTACCAATGAAGCCATTCCGCTCGGCCTGTTCATGAGCATCAAGCAGCTGTGAACAGCGAAAAGCTTGCGGGGTCTGAATCGCCCACAAGCTCCGGCGCTCAAGCGTAGCGGTCACCTGTCCCTGCTCATCGACCTGCTTGATCGTATCCTTTACAGGCGCAGCAAGAACGGACGCACCATAATCAACGGCTGCTTTAATACAGGCCGTGATCTGCTCCTCCGTCACAAAAGGGCGTACGCCGTCATGAACCAGCACATAAGGGCCTTCGATCTGCCGAAGTCCCAAATATACCGACTCTTGACGCTCCGCGCCGCCCGGAATAACCTTTATTTGAGTTGCGATTCCATACTCATCGATCCAGCTCTTGCAGCGTTCAACATCCTGCTCACCGGTCACAAGTACAATCTCTTGAATCGAAGGGTGCCGGTCAAACCTTTCCAAGGTATGAATGATGATCGGTTTGTTCTGCAGTAATAAATACTGCTTACTCTCCTTCGTCCCCATACGAGCTCCCCGACCGGCCGCCACTACGATAGCCCCCACTTGTGGGCTTGTCCCAGTATTCATGCGCTTTTGCCTCACCCTGATCAGAATTATGCAAATAGAGGTAGTTCAAAAAGTCTGCTTCAGAATAAGAAAACCAACCGAAGATGATCGACCGCGATGCAAATATAGGTTATCTCAATCACGGAGTAACCCGCCTTTTTGAACATACATATATAGATGCCCCCAACCAAGCTGCAGGGGCATCCTCACATTTATTCTCATCATACCGAATTTACTGGGCTTTTTCCAACAGTTTCGGCTTGGCAAAGATCATTCGTCCCGCAGAGGTCTGCAATACGCTGGTAACTAGCACCTCCGTGATGCTGCCGATAAAATCCCGCCCACCTTCAACGACGATCATCGTTCCATCATCCAGATAGGCCACGCCTTGTCCATGCTCCTTGCCATCCTTGATGACCTGCACCATAATCTCTTCGCCTGGTAGAACAACCGGCTTAACCGCATTGGCCAGATCATTAATATTCAGCACAGATACCCCCTGAAGCTCGCATACCTTATTTAAGTTAAAATCATTAGTAACGACTTTGCCCTGAAGCACTTTAGCCAGTTTGACCAGCTTGCTGTCCACTTCGGAGATTTCTTCGAAATCCCCTTCATAGATCATAACCTTCACGTCCAGCTCTTTCTGAATCTTATTCAAAATATCCAGACCGCGGCGGCCGCGATTACGCTTGAGCAGATCTGAAGAATCCGCGATATGCTGAAGCTCCTCAAGTACAAATCCCGGGATCACAATCGTTCCCTCAATAAAACCCGTCTTACAAATATCCGCGATACGTCCATCGATAATGACGCTGGTATCCAATATTTTATGATGCTCCAGCTTTTCTTCTTCCTGTACAGCACTTCCCCATTGCCCCGATTTCCACAGAGCGGACAGTTCATCCTTCTTCTCCAGAGCAACATACAGTCCTATGTAGCCAAATAGGGTCGAAGCCGCCAATTGAGCAAATACCTCTAGCGAACCCAACCAGGACAATACCGGGTAGAGCAGTAATGAAAGAAGAAGTCCTGCAGTTAATCCGAGCGTTCCAGCCGCCATCTTATTCATAGGAATTTCCGTCAACCAAGTAATCAGACGCCCAATTTGTGTAGCAAACGTCTCTGCAACAAGCGAGTACATGAATAAAAAAAGACAAGCGCCAGCCACTGCCAAAATAAGCTGTCCTGCAACCATCGGCATGTCAGCGAACCAGGAACGCAACGGTTCCGGGAAAACTCCGGCGAGTCCTGTAGCGGTATATCCGAACCAGGCACCAGCCAGACCGGACAGAATCAGTAAACTTTTCTTAAGCATGTCCTTCTCTTCACCTCCAAAAATTGTATACTCTCTTTATCCAGTATGATCCAATTTTTCACAGTGTAATCCAGAGAGAAAGACTTTTTTTCCTCATTTTTCCGTTTGCCTGCTGCTTGCGAGGATTATATAATTTGCCTCCCCAACCCGTTATTATGGGATTTCTGGTTGATTAGTGAGGAAAATGTGGCATATAATGGACTCAATTCATAATATTGAGGTGGATGGAAAATGAGCGCACCAAGCCTTCATTCTTTTCAAGATCAAGTTTCTGAACTGTTGCTCCGTCACCGCAGTTTGCTGGACGTTATGTCCAAGATGGGACAAACTAATGCCGCAGCGACCCGTTCCGTAACCAAGGCGATTACCGAATGCGGCTGCATCGAGCTGCATGCCACCAAGCAGGATTTTGAGCCTGGTATGAATTTGCAGGATGCCAAAGAGACGATCAGCAAGCATGTTCAGGGCGAGCTATGCGAGAATTGCCGGGATGTGATTACGAATGAGCTTGGTAGAAGCCTGTTCTACATGTCTGCTTTGTGCAATTTGCTTGGCATCGATATGGAAGAAATTTTGGAACGCGAATCGCAAAAATGCGCAACTTTGGGATTGTTCAACATGTCTTGAACCATTGTCATTTCAAGAGCTGGCTGACAGCACAGGGGTGCGGGCCACGAAAAAAAGGCATCGTCTACCGCCGAAGCGGCAAGATGAATGCCTTTTTATTTATACATATTTATAACATACGCTATTTCGACCGGAATACCTTATCGGCATCCTCGTCATGATGTTTATTCCGACGAAGCAATCTGTCGAAATTCTGCTTAAGCCCGTACCCGGCATAAAGAACCAACGGAATAAAAACCAGCTTGGAAATTTGCTCCGGGAAGAAAACCGCAACGATGATAGCAATAATAATGACAACGGGAGCATAGGCAATAGCTTTCTTAGGTATCCCAACTTTCTTGAAGTTCGGATACTTCACCGAGCTGACCATCAAATACGACAATAGAAGCATCGTGACAATAAAATATGGGGCTCTGATGTTGTTATGAAATAAAGCCAATGTTGCGACGACTCCGCCTGCTGCTGGAATCGGCAATCCGATGAAATATCCCGGGATTCCGGACTGAACATTAAAGCGGGCAAGTCTAAGCGCACCGCACATCGGAAATATAGCTGTAACCGTCCAAGCCAGACCAGGCTGGATATTCTGGAAAGAAATAATATACATAATGAGTGCGGGAGCTACCCCAAATGAGATCACATCGGATAAAGAGTCGAGTTCCTTGCCAAAATCGCTCTGGGCATTCAAAGCTCTGGCAACACGCCCATCCAAACCGTCCATCAACATCGCCACGATAATCATGATGGAAGCCAGGCTGTATCTCCCGGTCATCGCCAGCATAATAGCGATCATTCCCATGAACAGGTTGCTCAGCGTAAAAAGGTTTGGGATTGATTTTGTAACCATCTCTTCACCTCTTATATTTATTCCCCTTAATCATCACTTCATGATAGGGGAATTATATTTGCCTGTCAATGAACACTTGTTCCTGTATTCGCTTCAATCCTTCTTTAATGGCACGCGCCCTTGCTTCCCCAATACCGTCAACCTCATCGAGCTCTTCAATGGACGCCATTAGTATTTCCGGCAGCTCGCGGAATCGTTCAACCAAATTATGAATGATGACATTGGGCAGACGAGGGATTTTGTTCAATACGCGATAACCACGTGGCGATATAATCTCCTCCGAAGTCGCCGCTGCGGAAGGATAACCGAGCAGACGGGTGATGTGAACATCGTCCAAGAGCTCATCGTCACTCGATCGCTTCAGCCCCAGAATAATCTCACGGATCGCATCGTCGCTATCGTCCTTGGCATAATCTTTATAGAGCAGCCAGGCTTCCTCCTCCATATTGCTGACCAGCTCTTCCATTTGCATGCTAATCAGTCGGCCTTCAATCCCCAGCTCATTAATAAAACGCTTGATCTCCAGCTTAATGCGGATAACCATCTCCACACGCTGCATCACATTTACCACTTCGGGAATCGTCACTAGTTCTTCGAACTCTGATGCAGACAGATTCGTTAAAGCCTGATTGAGCACCGCCCTGTATTTCTCCAGCGTCTGGATTGCCTGGTTTGCCTTGGTCAGAATTTCACCGCTCTCCTTCAGCGCGTACCGCAGTCCTCCCTGGTACAAAGTAATGATATTGCGGCGCTGTGAGATCGATACGACCAGCTTGCCCGTCTGTTTAGCAACCCGTTCCGCCGTTCTGTGGCGTATCCCGGTCTCCGACGAGGCAATGGATGAATCAGGAATCAGCTGTGTATTTGCATATAATATTCGTTTTAAATCCTCACTAAGAATGATGGCTCCATCCATCTTGGCCAATTCGTACAGATAGTTAGGAGAAAAATCGCAATTGATGGAAAACCCGCCTTCTACAACCTCCATGACTTCGGGGCTATAGCCGACAACGATTAAACCGCCGGTCTTCGCACGCAGCACATTTTCCAACCCATCCCGAAAGGAAGTGCCCGGAGCCACGAGCTTCAGCAAATCATTCATTTTCTCTGCCTGAGTTGTTTCTTTCATTATTGTGCCCCCTAATCTAATGCAACAGCAAGCGCATCTGCAACGGTATTTACACCGATTAATTCGATCTCTTTGGGTCCCTGCCAGCCCTTCAGGCTCTTCTCAGGCAAGATCACCCGTTTGAAGCCTAGCTTCGCCGCCTCCTTCACTCTCTGTTCGACGCGTGAGACCGCTCTGACTTCCCCTGTAAGCCCGACTTCCCCAAAGACGACATCATAGGGCTTCGTAGGCACATCGCGGAAGCTGGAGGCTAAACTGACGGCAATCGCCAGGTCTACGGCAGGCTCATCAAGCTTCACTCCGCCGGCCAGATTTACATAGGCGTCCTGGTTCTGCAGGAACATGCCCATTCGCTTCTCCAGCACGGCAATAATCAGATTCATCCGGTTATGATCCACACCCGTAGCCATTCTACGCGGGGAAGGGAATAAAGTTGACGCAACAAGAGCCTGAAGCTCAACCAGCATCGGTCTGGTTCCTTCCATACTGGCCACGACGGTAGAACCCGCAACACCAAGCGGGCGTTCGGAGAGGAACAGCTCCGAAGGGTTGAGAACTTCCTCTAAACCAGCCTCATTCATTTCAAAGATACCCATCTCATTGGTGGAGCCAAAACGATTCTTAACCGCACGAAGCAATCGGTATGAATGATGACGCTCGCCCTCAAAATAGAGCACGCAATCGACCATATGTTCCAGCATGCGCGGTCCGGCAATAGCCCCCTCCTTTGTAACATGTCCGACCAATACCGTAGCGATTCCCTGCCCTTTGGCAACCCGCATGAACCGGGCCGTACATTCCCGCACTTGGGAGACGCTTCCGGGCGCGCTGGTGACTTCCGGCATATATACGGTCTGAATGGAGTCGATAACGAGGAAATCCGGCTTAACTTCATCGATCGCTTCCTCGATTCCATCAATACTGCTCTCGCACATAACGTAGAGATTCGGGGATAATGCGCCGAGCCTCTCTGCCCGCAGCTTCGTCTGACGAACCGATTCTTCTCCGGAGACATAGAGCACTTTCCGGCCAGAGTTAGCCATCTCGTTCGAGGTTTGCAGTAGCAATGTCGATTTGCCGATTCCAGGATCCCCGCCAACCAGCACCAGGGAACCAGGGACGATCCCTCCGCCCAGCACTCGGTTAAGCTCTCCAATCCCGGTAAGGATTCGCGGCAATCGGCCACTCTCTATATTTATGATCGGAAGTGGCTTTTCTTTCGTATGAAATATGCCGGAGGACATCCCCTGCGTCTTGACCACTTTCTCCGTTTCTTCCACCATGCTGTTCCATGCCCCACAACCAGGACATTTTCCGTACCATTTCGGTGATTCATAGCCGCAATCGGTACAGAAGAACTTTGTCTTTACTTTTGCCATTAATCTCTCCTTCTTACTTTCGCAATATTTAACAAACCTTGCAGGTTGCACCACAAAGCTAATAATCAAAGTTTATCATTGTTATCGATTTGGCGTAAAGTTTTGTGTGCAAACAATTTTCGTTAACTCCTGAAAAAACATGTAAGTATTCTTGAAAAGAAATCAAATGAAGAAAATTATGTATCACTTTTTGTGTGTAAAAAAGCAGCTTCCAAAGCAAACCTGCTCTGGAAGCTGCTTTTATTATGTTCATCGGCAATCTAGCCGCTCTAATGAAGAGATTCAGGTGGAATATTAGACAAAGCCCAACAATTTATGCCATTTTCACAAAATCTCCGGTCTTCTTGACGCTTAATTCGCCATTTTCTTCATCGATCGTGAGCGAATCGCCCTTCTTCACCTTACCGGTCAGCAATTCCTCAGACAGCCGGTCTTCGATATGCTTCTGAATCGCCCGGCGCAATGGACGAGCACCATAAGTCGGATCATAGCCCTCTTTTGCCAGAAACGCCTTCGCTTTGTCTGTCAGCACGAAGTCAACATCGAAGTCGTTCAGCCGTTTCCGCAATTCTTCGGACATCAGCGTTACGATCTCTCCAATATGCTTCTCTTCGAGAGAATGGAACACGATGATCTCGTCGATCCGGTTCAGGAACTCAGGACGGAAGCCCTTCTTCAGTTCTTCCATTACCTTGGACTTCATGTTATCGTAATCGGCACCTGCGTCGGTTACGGCAGTGAAGCCCATTTTTGTATTGCGGCGGATCGCTTCTGCTCCGACATTGGAGGTCAAAATGATCAGCGTGTTGCGGAAGTCGACAACCCGGCCTTTGGAATCGGTCAGTCGTCCATCCTCAAGCACTTGCAGCAGGATATTGAATACTTCCGGATGCGCCTTCTCGATCTCATCAAGCAGCACTACCGAATAGGGCTTGCGCCGTACTTTCTCGGTCAGCTGACCGCCTTCTTCATAACCGACGTAACCTGGAGGCGCGCCGACCAGACGAGCGGTGGAATGCTTCTCCATATACTCCGACATATCGATACGGATAACCGCATTCTCATCGCCGAACATCGCTTCAGCCAAAGCGCGGGCCAATTCGGTCTTACCTACACCTGTTGGTCCAAGGAAAATGAAGGAGCCCATAGGACGCTTCGGATCCTTGAGTCCGGCACGCGCCCGGCGGATAGCCCGGCTGACTGCCTTAACGGCTTCATCCTGACCGATAACACGCTCATGCAGGATCGACTCCATATTCATGAGACGCTCGGTCTCTTCTTCTTTCAGCTTGTTGACCGGGATTCCTGTCCAGCTGGCCACCACCTCGGCGATATCCTCCGGAGTCACCTCAGAATCCATGCGCCCTTGCTTTTCTTTCCACTGGTTCTTCGTGACATCCAGCTCTTCGCGAATCTTCTGTTCGGTATCACGCAGGGCAGCCGCTTTTTCAAATTCCTGACTTTGCACAGCGGCGTCCTTCTCCTTGCGGATATCCTCCAGACGGCTCTCCAGCTGCTTCAAATTAGGCGGTACCGTATATGTGCTCAATCTCACCTTGGAGCCCGCCTCATCGATCAAGTCGATCGCTTTGTCCGGCAAGAAGCGGTCCTGAATGTAACGATCGGACAATTTAACGGCTTGCTCGATCGCTTCATCTGTAATTTTTACACGGTGATGCGCTTCATAGCGATCGCGAAGGCCGTGCAAAATTTGAATTGTCTCCTCCGCAGAAGGCTCATCGACCGTTATCGGTTGGAATCGGCGTTCCAGAGCCGCATCCTTCTCAATATACTTGCGGTATTCGTCCAGCGTAGTTGCCCCGATGCATTGCAGCTCACCACGTGCCAGCGCCGGCTTCAGAATATTGGAAGCATCGATGGCGCCTTCGGCTCCACCAGCACCAATCAGCGTATGCAACTCGTCTATAAACAAGATGATATTACCGGCTTGGCGAATCTCGTCCATAATCTTCTTCAAACGGTCCTCGAATTCACCGCGGTACTTCGTACCCGCTACGACAGAACCCATATCAAGAGTCATGACGCGCTTATCGCGCAATGTCTCAGGAATTTCGTTATTTACGCTCTTTTGAGCCAAGCCTTCGGCAACCGCGGTCTTACCAACACCAGGTTCACCGATGAGGACCGGATTGTTCTTCGTCCGCCGGCTCAATACCTGGATAACGCGTTCGATCTCTTTGCTGCGTCCGATTACCGGGTCGAGGTTTCCCTCTTTGGCGGTAGCGGTCAAGTCGCGAGCAAGGCTATCCAACGTTGGCGTGTTCACATTAACAGGTGCGCCATGATGGCTCGATACAGCTTCGCTGCTGCCAAGCAGCTGCAACACTTGCTGACGTGCTTTATTCAAGCTGATGCCCAAATTGTTAAGTACTCGTGCAGCTACGCCTTCGCCTTCACGGATCAATCCCAGCAGGATATGCTCGGTCCCCACATAGGTATGGCCCAACTTGCGCGCCTCATCCATCGACAGTTCGATAACTTTCTTGGCACGCGGCGTATAGGCAATATTAATCGGCTGTTCCTGACCGCGACCAATCAAGGCTTCAACTTCATCTTGTATTTTCTCCAAACCGAGGCCAAGGCCGATAAGAGCTTTAGCTGCAATGCCTTCGCCTTCACGGATCAATCCCAGTAGAATATGCTCCGTACCGATATTGTTATGCCCGAGTCTGACCGCCTCATCCTGAGCCAAGGCCAGTACCTTCTGGGCGCGTTCTGTAAATCTACCAAACATCATATTCCATTACACCTCCAAATTAAATCTATTCTGCCGCTTATGATCATGATGTAACACCGAGAGCTTAATCGACATCGAATCTTGAATTCAGCCAGGCCCACGGTGCTCATGTACAAACTGCGTACGCTCCACTCCTTAAGCTTAGCTTCATCCAACCTTTCCGGTGCTGAAAAGCGGCTTTTTGCCCGTAAAATAACGCCTATTTTATTGCAAATTATCCTTCAAATGCTCGCGTATCACCTTGGCGCGGTATATATCCCGCTCTCCTGGGGACATATTTCCCCCCTGCCTCTTCTGCAAGAAGCCTGGCTGCGTCATAACGTTCAATTCATTTAAAGCATGGAATGGCACGTTCACGAAACCAAGATCCACACCGAGTCGAACGTCAGATAAACGCTGCGCCGCCTCCTTCGAATCGATGATTTCGGAATAGGATAATATTCCATATGAACGCATTATACGATCCATAATACGGATTCGCGAGTCAGAAAGCAATTTTTCTCTGGCTACTTTTTCATGTTCAATAATTTGTACTACGACACCATACAGGTTGTCAATAATCTCGGATTCGTTCTGTCCCAGCGTAATCTGATTGGAGATTTGGAACAGGTTGCCGACGGTCTCGCTACCTTCGCCATAAATCCCGCGCACAGCCAGGCCGACCTGAGATACAGCCGACAGAATCCGCCCGATCTGACTCGTAAGAGCCAGCGCAGGAAGATGGATCATCACGGAAGCCCTCAGCCCTGTACCGACATTTGTCGGACAGCTGGTCAAGTAACCGCGCTTGTCATCAAACGCATAATCGACATGATCCTCGAAGATATCGTCAACCGCCGACGCTTTCTCCCAGGCCTCTTTGACCTGAAGTCCCGGATACAGGCATTGAATCCTCAAGTGATCCTCTTCATTCACCATGATGCTCAAGCTCTCATCATCGCTTATGAACGCCGCGCCATTCCGGGATTCAGTAACCAGGCTCGGACTGATCAGATGCTTCTCCACCAAAACCTGCTTATCCAGATCATCCAGGTCATCCAGCTCGATGGGATGAAGTTTCCCGAACGGCTGCATCCGCTCATCGCTGAGCACCTGTTCGAACTGGCTCAGCACCTCCTCCGATTGCTGATTCGTAGCCAATATAGGAAAGGGATATTCAACCAGGTTACGGGCGATCCGCACCCGGGTGCTAATTACGATATTCGATTCATTCCCATCACGATTCATCCACTCGCTAAGCGGCTGCTCTGTAAATTGAAGATTTCCCATCGCAATTCCTCCTTACTCTGCGGAAATGTTCTTCTCAAGTTCACGGATCTGATCGCGCAGTGCCGCTGCTTCTTCGAACTGTTCGTGAAGAACCCGGTATTGCAGTTCCCGGCGGAGATCATCCAGCTTACGCTTCATATGGATATGCCCGCCAACCCGTCTTGGCACCTTACCGACATGTGTCGTACTGCCATGAACCTTTCTTAATAGAGGGTCCAGACGATCATTGAAATATTGATAGCAGGAGCTGCACCCGAACCGGCCCAGCTTGCTGAATTGAGAATAGGTCAACCCGCATTTCTCACAGCGCAGGTTCTCCGCCGGCTTTACACCCGAAGCCTGACTGGAAGTCGCAGGACTGAAGTCGAGCAGACCGGATAACAGATTATGAATCGAGAAGCCTCCCGCCGTTCCAGGAATTAATTCTCCCTTCTCGCGGGCACATGCTTCACAAATATGAAATTCTGTCTTTTCCCCATTCACGATTTTCGTAAAATGGAGCGTAGCAGGACGTTTACCGCATTCTTGGCATTGCATGATTGGAATCCCTCCTTAACTGGATAGACTCATTAACCTAACAAAGAAATCAACATCGCCTTCATCATTTGCGCCCGGATCTGATCGCGGTATGGCAGCTTCACCATCAGCACTTCCCGAGATATAGCCGCCTTCATTAGTGCTGCTTCCCTTCGGGTGAGGAACCTTGCTTCCTCCAGTTGATAGATCAGTCCCTCTGCCGCCGTCTGGCCCATTTCATCACCGATCGTATGCTGCAGATGAGTATGCAAGCTAACCGGACCGGGGAGCTCGATGCGGCGGATACGAATATAACCTCCTCCGCCTCTCTTACTCTCCACCAGATAACCCTTCTCCAGCGTAAAGCGCGTGCTGATGACGTAGTTAATCTGGGATGGAACACAGGAGAACCTGTCTGCCAGATCATTACGCTGTATCTCTACAGCGCCCTCCGGACTCTCTTGCAAAATGCTCTTAAGGTGCTTTTCGATAATATCGGAAATATTACGCATCACCCATCCTCCATTGCTCATTACTCCAACATACAGCCAATATTGGATAACCCATATACCTATTATTAACCGTACTGTTCGGTTTGAATATCAGAGGGTGCTTCCAATTTAATACCACAGGCCTTAAAGGCAGTTCAAAAAGTCACTTTATCATAACTAGCCGTATGTTGACTTTGACTTTCTTTGACTTTGATTTTATTATAGCACAATTTTTGAATTTGCCAATGGGGTGTTCAGACGATCCTCATAATAAAAAGGACACTCCGGCATGAAGTGCCCTTAATAAAGGTATCTTGAACATTTTCTTGGACTAATAACCGCTGTTTGTTATCCCTCAAGGAAGCTTTTGCGATAAAGGTTTGGCGGCATGCCGACAACCTTCTTGAAGGAGGTGCTGAAATAATGCTGTGAATCGTAACCTGTCTTCTCGGCGATCTCATGCATCGTCAGCTTCGTCCCCACCAGCAGGCGGATGGCCATCGTCGTTCGTACATGAGTTAGCATGCCGATGAAGGACTGGCCTGATTCCTGTTTGAAAATGCGGCTCAAATACACGGATGATACGCCAAGCTCATCTGCAACGTACTCTAAAGTCAGCTCGGGATCGCTATACCGCTGCTCGATCATTTCCCGCGCTTTTCTGACGAAATCAGACATACGCGCCTCCCGGTTGACCATCGTTTTGGCTGCTGTGTATAGCTCCGGTAAATTGGCATTCCCCTCGTTCAGCTGAAAACTGACCAGCACAGCCAGTTCCAGATACTTCTCACAGGCCTCAGTAATTCGAGCGCCCATCGCGGTGTCCTCGCTTCCCCAGACCAATACGACGATCATCCCGGTCTGATCGCGGAAATGGACATAATCCTCGGCATCGCTCGTCTCCTCAATCAATTCGTCGATCACGTTCTCGATCGCGAACAGCAAAAGCTGCCGATCCTTCTCGGACATGAATGCCTTCCCCTTGGACTGTTCCGGCCAGCGCACGATCCCGACCATATCGGGCAGTCTCTCCGGCATTTGCAAGAAGGCTAGCTGCCCAGCAATTTCATCCTCGCTTACATCGCCTTCGATCCATTCCAGGCAGAAGCGTTCCCGCAGCAGCGACACATTCTTGTCGAGCTGCTTTGAAGCCATATCGAGTATTTTCTCATTGGTGGACTCCACGTCCAGCTTCCTGGAGACGCCCGACAGCACTTCCCTTAATTGTCCTGGATTAACAGGCTTCAAAATATAGTCGTCAACGCTGAGCTTGATCGCTCTTTTGGCGTAGTCAAATTCATCATGTCCGGTAATAATAATCACTTTGCACCCGGGAAGCTGATCACGAAGCTTGCTGATCAAAGTCAAGCCATCCATAATCGGCATACTGAGGTCAACGATAAGAATATTCACCTGCTCCCGCAGGGCTAGTTCCAGCGCTTCTTCTCCATCCTCGGCCTCACCGACAACCTGCATATTCAATCTATCCCAATCTATCGAGCTCCTGATTCCCTCGCGGATAATAAACTCATCATCAGCTATAATGACCTTCCACTTCATCCCTCTACTCCTCCCGATGCATAATAGGATGACGAATCGTCACGATCGTCCCGCTTTTCCATTGACTATCTATTGATATGCCATAAGGCTCTCCATAGCTGAGGCGGATCCGCTCCTGCACATTCCTGAGTCCATAGCTCTTAAGAAGCCCTCTCTCTTCCTCGCCTTTCTCTTGCGGTGTGGGCTGCATGTAATCGGTCTTGCCAACCTGATCGAGCTGTGTGCGCAGCAGGTCCAGCTTACCCTCAGTCATGCCGTTGCCATCATCCTCAATCCGAATGACAACCATTCCTTCCTCAGCCGTTGCCCGGATCGATATAAAACCTGATCCGCGCCGCTCCTTAATGCCGTGATAGATGGCATTCTCCACAACAGGCTGCAGGATTA
The DNA here is from genome assembly GCF_013393165.1 of Paenibacillus sp. 79R4. NCBI lineage: Bacteria > Bacillati > Bacillota > Bacilli > Caryophanales > Paenibacillaceae > Paenibacillus > Paenibacillus sp. 79R4. The sequence continues at coordinate 65,835 of NZ_QJOT01000020.1, forward strand.
ACTTAATGACGAACAAATTCATTAATTCCGGCTCAATTTCGATACTATAGTTCAGCTTGTCTTTATAGCGAGTCTTCTGAATCATCAGATAACTGCGGATATGTTCAAATTCATCGGCAAGCGGAATAATTTCTTTGCCCCGACTTAGCCCGATCCTGAACAGACGAGATAAAGATTCAACGACTTCTGTTGCCTCATAGGCTCCGTCTTTTCTGGCCAGCCACTGGATTGTATCCAGTGTATTATAAAGAAAATGCGGTTGAATGTGAGCCTGCAAACTGCGCAGCTCCGCTTCCCGCTTCAAACGCTGCTCCTCATTGACCTGCCTTAGCAGGCGTTTGATCTGCGCAAGCATCTGGTTGAAGCTATTGCCAAGCATGCCGATTTCATCACGGCGTTTGCCGTTATAACGAATGCTCATATTGCCATTCTCCACTTTATGCATGAATGACGACAGCTGGATAATCGGACGGGAGATCGAATAGGACAAATAATAGGAAGCCGCGATTCCCAGCAAGCTGACGAGAAATACAAAAGAGACGATATACAGATTAATCTCATTGATCCCCTGGATCCTGTCCTGCATCGGAAAGACACCAACCGTCGTCCAGCCCGTAAAGGATGATTTTTGATAAATATACTGTATCGGCTTGCCATCTACTTTTTCTGCAAAATCCCCGGCATTGTCCGTTAAAATTCGTTCCCGCTCAAGCTGGTCAACAATGGAGTTTTTAGGAGCGTAAAGTGCGTCTCCCTTGTCATCCATCACGATCAGATACCCTGACTTGCCGAGTCTGACATCACGGACCACCTCGGCAATCAGCCGCGATTTGAAATCGATCAGCACGACACCCTGCACAGCCTGAGTCTCCGGATCAAGCACTGCGCGAACGAAGGAGACAACCTCCTCATCCTTGTAATTCGCATGACTGGTTACATTTCTTTTGACCGGATGTCCAACAAGCTTGAAGATTCCCTTCGCCTTTACGGCATCCTGATACCAGTTCTCCTCCGTCAAGTTCCGGCTGGTACGTGCATACATCTCGTTGCTTAAATACTCTCCCTTATGGTTAACGACCATAATCCCAGCGATCTCGGAGTGAAGTGTCGTAAAGCCCTGGAGGAATTTCAGCGTGTTGTAGCGCTCCTGTTCCCCGGGAAAGGCCAAGGTGCCTTCCGCAAAGAACCTTCCTATCTCCGGATTAAAGGAAATCAGATACGATATGTTCTGCATATTGCTGGCGTGATAATCGAGTGATTTATTCACATTGCCAATCAACTGGGATGTCTGCCCGTTGACCTGCTCTTCGATGGTGTAACTGGTAGCCCATGAAATTAACAGCCCCAGGCAGAGCGCCGGAAAAATGCTAATTAGCAAAATATGCAGGATCAGCTTGTCGCGAATCGACCAGTTATCAAATTGCAGCCATTTGGTTCGCATGCTTGTTCTCCTCCCAATCCCAAACGACGATGTTGTGGTTATTTAGCATAGAAGTGTTCGACATTGGATTTGGTTACAACGGATATTCCGGTATCCACATAGGTCGGAAGTGGAGGGACCTGTGCCTGCTGCCAATCCGCAACCGGCTCGACCAGCGAATTGTTCAAATGAAATAGCTGCATCAGTGCCCAGTAACCCATATTCCAGGTGCCTTGAGCCATCGTCGCGGATATAACGCCCTGCTTGATCAAATCCAGCGTTCCTTTATTGGTGTCAAAGCTGATAACCTGAATGTCGCTGCGGTTGTTATTCATTAGCGCATTGCCTACGCCGATCCCCCCAACGGCTTCCGTGACGAAAATTCCCTTCAGATCCGGATATCTTAGCAGCAGCTCCTCCGTTCTGTTCTCGGAGACGACCTGATCCCCCTTGTCCTCAACGATCTCTACGACTTTAAGATGGGGATGCTGTTCCTTAAGCGTCTCGGTGAATCCAGTAACACGCTGTTGTTGATTTAATTGATTCTGTTGGGTGAGAATAGCTACAATTCCCGACTCTCCAATCAGTTCATCCATCTTATGGGCTGCTACGACTCCAGCATTATAGTTATCCGTACTCAAGAAAGAGTAGGCCTTGCTATTAGGGACATTGGAATCGAACAGCACAACCGGTATACCTGAAGAGACTGCCTTATCGATAACGTTAATCAGCGCCTCCGAGTTAATAGCCGAGACGGCAATTCCCGCAGGCTTCTTGGCGATGACCTGCTCAAGCACGGTGACTTCCTCATGCTCGTCATATTGAGTAGCACCCCGATACTCCACGGTTACTCCCAACGCCTCCGCTGCATCCTCGAAGCCCTTCAGCGTATTTTTCCAATACTCATTGCCGGCGAGGTAGTTCACCATTACATACTTCTCATCCGATTCTCCCCGAAGTCCGACGGCCGCTTCCATCGGATCAGATGCCCCGCGGGTATAAGCCGAGTACAAATAGATCAAGAAAAGACTGATCAAAACAATATATAAAATAACTAGTTTCTTCACTGCTTCCCCCTCCGGCTTTATCAAGGTAGTCCGTTTACCTGTTGGCTTGACCCCTTCAATTATACTTCGTTCGGCCAGAAATAAAGCGCTATCTTCGTATGGGATAGAAAAACCGCACCCTCAATCAGATCATTGGTCGCGGTACGGTGACAACTCTATTTTGCTTCGGTTATGCCGCTGTTTTATTTTTATTGTAAATATCGAAGGCGACGGCCAGCAGCAGAACAAGCCCCTTAATTCCTTGTTGATAATCGATACCCAGTCCGATCAACGACATTCCGTTGTTCATCACACCCATAACGAGGCCACCGATCATCGCGCCGATCACAGTACCGACACCCCCCGACGCCGAAGCCCCGCCGATAAAGCAGGCCGCAATCGCATCAAGCTCGAAGTTGACGCCCGCCTTGGGAGTAGCGGCGTTCAAACGCGCGGTAAAGATCAGCCCGGCAAGAGCTGCCATAACGCCCATATTTACAAATACCCAGAAGGTCATCTTCTTCGTCTTTACGCCTGACAGTCGGGCCGCCTTCTCATTGCCGCCCACGGCATAAATATGGCGTCCCATAACCGTCTTACGCATCACGAAGGTGTATAAAGCAACCAAGGCAAACAGGATAACAAGCACATTCGGAATTCCGTTATAAGCAGATAGTACAAAGGTGAATAAATTAATAATGATAACTATAAAAGCTACTTTGGCGATAAATAACGGCAGGGACAGCACTTCAAATTTATAGCGCGACTGAGTAATCCGACCTCTCCATTCCATAAAGAGATACAGTAGAGACAGCACTGCGCCAAGCAGCAGAGTCAGCATATGAACATTCCAACTGCCGGGAAAATCGGGAATGAAGCCCGAGCTAATGCTGCGGAATCCGCCGGGGAATGGGCCGATTGATTGACCGCCCAGCACCAGCATCGTAAGACCGCGGAACAACAGCATCCCTGCCAGGGTAACGATAAAGGACGGAATGCCGACTGCAGCGACCCAGAAGCCCTGCCAAGCGCCAATCAGCGCCCCCATCAGCAGACATAACAGCATGGTGAGTGGAAAGGGTATGTGGTAATTGACCATCATGACGGCCGCCATGGCTCCGATGAACGCTGCGATCGAGCCAACGGACAGATCGATATGTCCCGTGATGATCACCAGCAGCATGCCGATTACTAGAATCAGAATGTAGCTGTTCTGCAATACCAGATTCGTAATATTCAGAGGCTTAAGCAAAGTACCGTCCGACAAAATTTGAAATAGTCCCATAATTAGCACAAGGACCAAGAACATTCCATATTGTCGTACATTGTTGCGCAGCAGTTTAGTTATGGTGCTCATCTTGGATCTTCCCCCTACTCTTGGTCATCAATTTCATCAATGCTTCCTGCGTCGCATCCTCTCTTCCGATCTCCCCGGTAAATCTTCCTTCGCTCATCACATAGATCCGGTCACACATACCAAGCAGCTCCGGCAATTCGGAGGATATCATCAGGATGCCTTTGCCGGAATCGGCAAGCTCGCCTATAATCGAATAAATCTCATATTTCGCGCCTACATCAATCCCTCGTGTAGGCTCATCCAGGATCAGCAGGTCTGGCCCTGAGAAGATCCATTTGCTAAGCACTACCTTCTGCTGATTGCCCCCGCTTAAATTGCCGGTCTTCTGCAGAATGCTTGGGGCCTTAATGTTCAGTTTCTTGCGGAAATCCTCAGCCACGATGATCTCCTGGTTATCGTTAATGACAAACCCTTTCGAGATCTTGTTCATTGCCGCAAGTGTCGTATTGCGCTTGATATCATCATTCAGAATCAGGCCATACTCCTTGCGGTCCTCGGTCACATAGGCAATACCTTCCTTAATGGCTTGGGTAATACTCTTCAAATGAAGCTGCTTCCCGTCTTTACGGATCTCGCCGCTAATGCGCCGGCCATACGATTGCCCGAACAGGCTCATCGCCAGTTCCGTCCGCCCTGAGCCCATCAGCCCGGCAATACCAACGATCTCGCCGCGGCGCACTTCAAAGCTGCAGTTATCGATCACTTTGCGATCGCCCAGCACGGGATGGTATACGTTCCAATTTTTCACCTCGAAAAATAGGTCGCCCAGCTTCGGTGTATGCTCCGGATAACGGTTCGTCAGCTCGCGTCCAACCATGCCTTTGATAATCCTATCTTCTGTCACGTTGTCCTTTTTCATATCCAATGTCTCTATCGATTTGCCGTCACGCAGAATCGTGATCGAGTCAGCGACCTGAGTAATTTCATTGAGCTTATGAGAAATCAGTACCGAGGTGATCCCCTGTTTCTTGAATTCCAGCAGCAGGTTTAACAGATTCTCGCTATCATCCTCATTCAGCGCTGCCGTGGGCTCATCGAGGATAAGCAGCTTTACCTGCTTGGAAATGGCCTTGGCGATCTCCACCAGCTGTTGCTTCCCGACACCAATCTCCGCGATTGGCGTATTCGGCGATTCATTCAGACCGACCAGCTGCAGCAGCTCTCTCGTTCGAACGATCGTCTCGTTCCAATTGATCATCCCTCTTCTTGTCTGCTCATTTCCGATAAATATATTTTCTGCAATCGTTAATTGAGGAACTAACGCCAGCTCCTGATGGATAATGACGATCCCTTTGTTCTCACTCTGCTTAATGTCCTTAAATTCGCACACTTCGCCTTTGAACAGGATGTCACCCTCATAAGTACCGTGGGGATATACACCGCTTAGTACCTTCATCAGCGTCGACTTGCCGGCGCCATTCTCACCGATCAGCGCGTGTATCTCACCCTCCTGCACACGAAGGTTTACATTCCCGAGCGCCTTAACACCGGGGAAGGTTTTGGTAATCTTCCTCATTTCCAAAATTGCTGCCGTCAATGGTGCTGCACCCCGCTTTCGGAAATATCGTTATAAATGATTTAGCGACAGCCATGAAGCAGGCCGTCACTAAATCATTCGGAGATGATTCTACTTCATGTCAGATACAGAACTTGTAAGTTATCCGTTGAGGCTGGCGAAATTCTATATCGTAAGAAAGCCTACTTTTGCATCGCAGCCGCTCATTCTTGAATAGGTTCTATCCGGTCTTCTTATCAAAAGTGAACCTTATTGAGTTGCCTTGGCTACTTTAGTTGATCTTCAGTGTAGTAACCCGAATCAACCAAAATTGTCTTATAGTTGTCTTTGTCTACAATAACGGGCTCCAATAAATAGGAAGGAACCACCTTCTCGCCATTGTCATACGTCGTTGTATCGTTAACCTCTGCCTCTTCTCCCTTCACGATGCTCTGCACCATGGTGACGACTTTCTTTGCTAAAGCGCGCGTATCCTTAAAGACAGTTGAGGTCTGCTCGCCAGCAATAATTGATTTTACAGAAGCAAGCTCGGCGTCTTGACCCGTCAGAATTGGCATTGGCTTATTTGCTGAACCATAACCCACACCCTTCAGAGAAGAGATTACCCCAATGCTAATCGCGTCATTTGGTGCCAGAACAGCGTCTACCGTAGCATCCGCGTAGTTGGCGCTTAGCAGGTTATCCATCCGCGCTTGCGCTGTAGCACCATCCCAGCGCATTGTGGCAATTTTATCCATCGTGGTCTGTCCGCTACGAACAACAAGCTTGCCGCTATCGATATAAGGCTGTAGTACAGACATCGCTCCATCGTAGAAGAAGTAAGCATTGTTATCATCCGGCGATCCCCCGAACAACTCGATATTGAACGGACCTTTGCCATCCTTAAGACCCAGTTTGTCAACCATATAGTTCGCTTGCAGCTCGCCAACCTTGAAATTGTCGAATGTAGCGTAGAAGCTCACATGCTTGCTTTTCTTGATCAGCCGGTCATAAGCAATGACATCGATATTTGCCTCAGCTGCTTTATCCAGTACATCGGTCAATGATTCTCCATCGATCGGAGCAATAACAATGACCTTAACCCCCTTGGTAATCATGTTCTCGACTTGGGAGACCTGATTCTCAACAACATCCTCCGCATACTGCAAATCAACCCCATAACCGATACTCTCGAATTCCTTCTTCATGTTGGCGCCATCGCTGACCCAGCGCTCCAATGTCTTGGACGGCATCGCAATCCCGATCGTCCCGTTCTCCCCACTGCTGTTCTTGCCCTCTCCGCTGTTTCCGCACGCTGCCAGAACCATAATTAAAGCGGTTACAACTAACAACGATAGTCCCTTTCTCATCAATTGATACGCCCCTTTTCCATGCTATTTGTATTCCTATCTCTATCTTAAGGAAAGCTGCCGCGCAGGTCTTTTGACGTATTCAACTTGTTTTTATAAAAATTCAAAGTAAAGGGGGATCTGGATAGGGGCGGTCGATAATGGAAAGCAGGATAAACAGGACGTAAGATCCCGTGGTTAAATAGGCTAAGAAACACGTACAAGTTTGAGAGAGTGCAGATAAAATAACTGCAAAAATGCATTAATTTCTGCTGAAATGTGTTCATAACCCTATAAAAAAAACTGCATTTCTGCAGTTGTTGTTGATGGACGATTCATTATCCAAAATATATATAGCTGTGCGTTAAAGTCACTATTGCTATGTAACAGTTGTAAAGGAATTAGATGTAGAATCTGGGGCCTGTGGATATCTATTTAGCGAAATCACCAAAACAAAAAAGTCGCTACACTTTACTGTGGATAATAAATTTGAAGTGAAGTCTGTATTGACCTGTTTATGTGGATAGAATTATATATCATTGATATATCAACTGAATATGTGAATAAGACTGTGCATAGTTCATGCTGAATTAATATATTTGTCAGTTGGGTTGGTAAATAGCTGTTGAATACAGAGGGAAATGTGAACAACTGTGTACAATTTGAGGATAACCCCCAGATTAACGTTGATCTCCATCGTTAGTTATCCACTTGGGGATAAAAAAACCACCACCGATTAACGGTAGTGGTTCTTATCGCTTGGCGGCTTCCTACTCTCCCAGGACCCTTCGGTCCAAGTACCATCGGCGCTAGAGGGCTTAACGGTCGTGTTCGGGATGGGTACGTGTGGAACCCCTCCGCCATCGCCACCAAACGTTCAAGGTTAATCCTTGAAAACTGGATACGAAACTCATTTTGCAGATTTAGATGTTTTTGGATAAGCCCTCGACCGATTAGTACCTGTCAGCTCCATACATTGCTGCACTTCCACCTCAGGCCTATCAACCTCGTCGTCTTCAAGGGGTCTTA
>NZ_QJOT01000021.1:0-71184 GCF_013393165.1 Paenibacillus sp. 79R4
CCAAGGACAGGGATTCACGGGAACTGGGACTCCGTTTTTCACCAAGGACAGGGATTCACGGGAACTGGGACTCCGTTTTTCACCAAGGACAGGGATTCACGGGAACTGGGACTCCGTTTTTCACCAAGGACAGGGACTCATGGGGACTGAGGACTCCGTTTTTCACCAAGGACAGGGATTCATGGGGACTGAGGACTCCGCTTTTCACCAAGGACAGGGATTCATGGGGACTGAGGACTCCGTTTTCGTGCCCTAAAGGCGGGGAATACACAAGGCTTGGTACTCCCCTTGTTGCGCCGGACCAATCGGACATGGTTGACCGTTAACATGCTTCCCCAATACGGTCGTCCCCCTATACCGGACAATAATGTCCATTACAGGGGCATTATGACGAATTGGGGGATCATCACGCCAATTTCTTTATACGGCTAACGGAAATTAGAGCCCTTATTTTCGTAAAATAAGGCCATTTGAATTTCTAACGGAACTGGGGTACGTTATTAGACCAAAAATAAGGGATATTACTCGGATCTAGCCCAAATAACGTCCCTCATTTCCGTTAGAATTTGTAACCTGCTGATTTCGGCCATTTAGCGGATCATATTTCCGTTAGCAGTGCGACTTAGTATGATTGAGTCGTTAGGAGCGATAAATGTAATAAGCGAATGAGGGCGATTGATGCGTTAGGAACAGTTGGTGGGTAAGTAGATAATGCGGTAAAGACGGTAAGTGCGGTAGGGGAGATTAGGGGAGATAAGTGCGGAGTGGCGTGAATAAGTACGATAAGAGTGATAAGTGTGTTGTGATAAGCGAATGAGGGCAATGTAGGAGATGGGAGCGTTGGAAGCTATCATGGTAACCCTAAAATTCCTGACGCATAAACTTGCTGAATTTCATTATACGGCTAACGGAAATCAGAGCCCTTATTTTCGTAAAATAAGGCCATTTGGATTTCTAACGGAACTGGGGTACGTTATTAGACCAAAAACGAGGGATATTACTCGGATCTAGCCCAAATAACGTCCCTCATTTCCGTTAGAATTTATAACCTGCTGATTTCGGCCATTTAGCGGATTACATTTCCGTTAGCACTGCGAACTTAGCTCTTAAGGCTCAGTTTTAACACTTTGGCTTTGCGCCTTGTTTTCAACACTATATTTCTATACTATATTTCTACACTTAGCTTCTACACTTTTGCTTCTACTCTAACCTCTGCACCCAGCTTCTGTAGTTCACTTTTACTCTAACATCTACATCTAGCTTCTGCTCATCATCTCCCACCCTACTCTCCGCACTCAGCTTCCACACTTTACTTTTGCTCTACTCCTACCCCCTGCTTCCAACTTCAAGTTTACTCTAACACCTACACCTAGCTTCTGCTCATCATCTCCCACCCTACTCTCCGTACTCAGCTTCCACACTTTACTTTTGCTCTACTTCTACCCCTGCCTTTGCACTTCAATTTCACCCTAACACCTACATCTAGCTTCTGCTCATCATCTCCCACCCTACTCTCCGTACTCAGCTTCCACACTTCACTTTCACTCTACCTCTACCCCCTGCTTCCAACTTCAAGTTTACTCTAACCACCTATACCCTCTAGCTTCTGCACGTCATCTCCCACCCTACTCTCCGCACTCAGCTATCACACTTCATTTTTACTCTGCTTCTAAGCTACTGCATTTTATTTCTACTCTACTCTCCGCACCTAGCTTCAAACTTTAAGCTTCACACTAAACTGCTATCCTAACTCCAGCGCCCTACATTTCACGCAGAACTCGCTCCTACCTGCCACCATATGCTACGGAATCAAACGAGTTTGAAGATGTTATCGTAGACGGTAGGCTTGATTTCCTACCGAGGGGTTCTGATAGAGCGTCAACCTATGATGACTCAGGGGCGCCGGAGTCAGGAGCCAATACCGCCGCTACTGATCTTAAACCAAATGGCAGGCTACATGATGATCGCTGCCCATATTGCGGAATTGCGGAGCCTCGGATTTGCAGCGTTCTACGGCGAACGGACAGCGGGTATGGAACTTGCAGCCTGCTGGCGGATTGGCTGGACTCGGTATATCCCCCTTCAACACGATTCTCTCTCGCTTCAGCTTCGGAATCGGAATAGGCACCGCTGACAGCAAGGCCTTCGTGTAGGGGTGCAGCGGGTTCTTGAACAGCTCGTCTCGCGGTGCTGTCTCCATCATCGTACCGAGGTACATCACGCCGATCCTCGTGCACAAATGCTCTACTACACTCAGATCATGCGAGATGAACAAATAAGTTAAGCCGCGTGTCTCCTGCAAATGGCGAAACAGATTAATGATCTGCGCCTGAATCGAGACATCCAGCGCCGATACAGGTTCATCAGCAATGATCAGATCCGGATTCAGCACAAGCGCGCGGGCGATCCCGATCCGCTGCCGCTGACCGCCGGAGAATTCATGCGGGAAACGATCGATATGATAAGATGACAGGCCGCAGGAGGCCAGCACCTCCTCCACCCGTTCCCTCACCTCCCCCGCCGGTACAAGGCCATGATCGATTAGCGCTTCGCCAATCGCATCGCCGACACGTACCCGCGGGTTCAGCGAGCTGTACGGGTCCTGGAAGATCAGCTGCAGCCGCGGGCGAATTTTGCGCAATTCCTGCGGGGATAAGCCATATAAGTCCTGGCCCTGGAAGATAACGTCCCCCGACGTCTTTTCCGTCAGGCGTACAATGCTCTTGCCAACCGTGCTCTTCCCGCTGCCGGATTCCCCGACCAATCCGAAGGTTTCGCCTGGATTAATTGCAATATTTATATCATCAACGGCCCGCACATGACCCACGGTACGGTTCAAAAGACCGGATTTGATTGGAAAGTACTTCTTCAAATGATTAACTTCTAATAACGGCTTAGACATGAACCGCCGCCTCCTTTTCGTACAGCCAGCAAGCGACCTTCTGCTCCGTACCAAGCTCCCTCAGCTCAGGTCTGCGAACTTTGCAAATCTCCATGCAATGCTCACAGCGATCATGGAAATAGCAGGATTCCGTCAGCTCCAGCGGATTTGGCACCTGCCCCGGAATCGAGTACAGCTCATCCTGCCGCTGATTCAGAATCGGCTTGGCCCGCAGCAAACCCTGGGTGTACGGATGTTTCGGATTCGCGAACAATTCGGTAACCTCGCCTTCCTCTACAACCTTGCCGGAATACATCACGATGACATAATCGGCCATCTCGGCAACAACGCCGAGATCATGCGTAATCAGCAGGATCGACATGCCTGTCTCTTCCCGGAAATTACGCAGGATGTCGAGAATTTGCGCTTGAATCGTAACATCCAGCGCCGTCGTTGGCTCATCAGCGATCAATAATTTCGGCTGACATGAGATCGCGATGGCGATCATAATCCGCTGCAGCATACCGCCGCTAAGCTCATGCGGATAAGAGTCCGCAATCTGTCCAGCGCGCGAAATGCCCACCTGCTCGATCAATTCGATCGCCCGCTTGCGCGCCTCTTTCTTGCTCATCCGCAGATGTTCGATCAGCGGCTCCATGATTTGCTGCCCGATGGTCAGCACCGGGTTCAGCGAAGACATCGGCTCCTGGAAGATCATCCCGATCTCTTTGCCACGGATAACCCGCCGCTCGTTCTTGTTCAATTGGAGCAAATCCGTTCCGTCCAGATCGATCCTGCCACCCACAACCTTCCCGTTCGGACCTTGAATCAGGCCCATGACCGACATCGCGGTTATGCTCTTTCCGCAGCCGGACTCACCTACGATACAAACCGTCTCTCCCTTACGTACTTGCAGGCTGACATCATCAACCGCCTTCACAGTACCTTCCTCTGTATAGAAATGAGTGCTTAAATGTTCGATATCGAGCAAATGCTTTGCCATGATGACAGCCACCTACCTTTTATTTTTGGGGTCCAACACATCTCGAAGTCCATCACCAAAAATATTGATAGCAATGACGGTGATGAAAATACACAGGCCTGGCGGAATCCATAGCCAAGGCCTCTCTTGGAAATCGATCAGATTGTTGGCTGAATCGATCATATTCCCCCAAGTGGGAGTTGGCTGAATGACACCCAATCCGAAAAAGCTCAGCACCGATTCCATCAGGATTGATCCCCCAATATTTAGCGTAGCAATAACGATTAATAACGGTGTAATATTCGGCAGCAAATGATGAAATAGCTTGCGGCGATCCCGCAAACCAAGCACAATCGTCGCCTGCATATACTCGCGTTCACGCAAGCTAAGCATCTCGCCCCTGACCAACCTGGCCAGACCCGGCCAGCCTACGAAGCTGAGCATGATCATCACGATGTACATCCGATAGTCGGTCGGAACCTTCCAGGCGGACAACATCGCGCCGGCGATGAACAGCAGCGGCAGACTGGGAATCGTCAGCAGCAGATCGGCGATCCGCATAACAATTTGATCAACAACACCGCGGTAATACCCGGCGACCGCTCCCAGCAAAGAGCCGATAAATACCGACAGAACCATCGACGCGAAGCCAACGGTCAAGGAAATACGGCCCGCTAGCATCACGCGAGTCAGAACATCGCGGCCAAGCTGATCTGTTCCCAGCCAGTGCTTGGCGCTAGGCGCCTTATTCATCATCGCCAGATTGTTATGATTGCCCGAATACGGCGAGAAGAGCGGGCCAATAAAGCAAAGCAGGATCATAAAAATAACAATGACAAACCCGCTAACCGCGAGCTTGTTCCTCAATAGACGTTTTAGGGACTGCCTCCACAGCGAAGACTTCACGGCCGTTGTCTTGACCGGTGCCTTCGCCCCTCCGGAGGCCAGATTACCACTCAGAGCTGACATAGGGTGTACGACCTCCTTATAGTTTCACTCGTGGATCAGCCAATTTGTAGAGCAGATCCGACAGCAATGTTCCGATCACGGTCAGAATAGCAATGAACATCGTGAAGCCCATCAGCAGCGGATAATCCCGCGATGAGAAGGAGGACATATAAAGCTGTCCGATCCCGGGCCAGTTGAATATTTTCTCGATGATCAAGGAACCGCCGAACAATGCTGGCAGGTCGAAGCCGACCAGCGTGATCGCCGGAAGCAAGGCGTTGCGCAAAGCGTGAGTGAACAGTACCTTACGCTCCTTAAGCCCTTTGGCGCGGGCCGTACGAATATAATCCTGCTTGATCACATCGATCATATTGCTGCGGAAGTAACGGGTTAAGGACCCGAGACTAAGCAGCGTCATAACTACGACCGGCAGCGTCATATGCTGAACGACTTCCTTCACATAAGCAAATCCGGTCGCATTGCTCCCAGTCGTCGTCATACCTCCCGGAGGCAGCCACTTCAAATCGACAGCGAAGCCCTTAATCAGCAGCAAACCGATGAAGAAGGACGGGATCGACATCGCGGCAAAAATGACAACCATAATGAGCGAATCAAACCAGGAATATTGCTTGTATGCTGCGATAACGCCAATGATGACCGAGATCAGCCAAGTAAAGAAAGTGGAGACGATCGCCAGCAGGAAGGAGTTCCATATATATTCATTAAAAAGCTGAAGAATCGGCTTCTGCTGTGCCAGAGAATAGCCGAAGTCTCCATGGAAGGCGTTCTTCATCCAAATCGCATATCGTTCAAGAACCGGTTTATTCAGCCCGTAAATTTGCCGAAGCTCCTCTTTACGCTCAGGACTAAGCTTCAGGTTGCCGCTGATAAAATCGCCAGGCGTAAAAGCGTACAAGCAAAAAATGAGCAGCGACGCGGCAAACAGAATGATAATCATATAAGTGAGACGTTTAACAAGATATGTGCTCATGATCGGCTCCTTATGATGCATCCCCCATACTGTCAGACAGTACAGGGGATGAGTGGATTAATAATTTATTTCAGAGACCAATGATTAACATCCTGGAATCCTGCGAACGGATTGTTGATCACCCCGTCCAGCCGGCCATTGTACGCATAATAGCTCTTTCTGTAGCTTGTAAAAATAACCGGCAGCTCGTCGTTCAAAATTTTGTACATTTCCGCATAATACTGCTTCCGCTGCTCCGTATCGCTTGTAGAGAGCGCTTCATAATACAGTCCCTTCACCTGCGGATTGTCATAACCCTTGATTTCTCCATTGATGAACTGCTGCACACCGTCGGAAGGATCGCTCAGAATTGGCGTGGAGAAGGATACGAGATCATAATCCCCGCTTTCATACTTAGCAACCAAGGCGTTGAAGTCCGCGAATACCTCAGGTTGGAAATCGATGCCGATCTCCTTGAAGTTCTCTGTAGCCACCGCAATAAAAATATCGGTAGCCGGGCTCTTGCTGCCCAGGAAGTGCAGAGTCAGCTTCTTGCCGTCCTTCTCGCGGATTCCATCCGAACCAACAGTCCAGCCGGCGTCATCCAGGGTTTGCTTCGCTTTTTCCGGATCATAAGCATAAGGATTGATTCCATCTTCGGTGTAAGACCAAGAGATTGGAGCTGTCGGAATATTCGCCACTTGCCCTGCTCCCTGGTTGGCATCGACATAAATCCCCTGACGATCCAATCCGTAGGCGAGCGCTTGACGCACATTTTTATCCTTATAAGCTTCATGCTCCAGATTGACGCCCAGATAGCCATATACACTCGGAGTGTAAGGAACGATATTCAAGTACCCCATATCTTTCAGCTTCTTCAGATTGTCCTGTGTGGCTGTAAAGGAACCATAATCTACTTCCCCGGTCTCCAGGTACTGCCAGGTATCCCCTTCAGAGGTTTTGTAAATGAAATGCTCCGTCTTCGGCTTGCCCAGGTAGAAGTATTCATTGGCTGCCATGCGAACTTCCTGGCCCGGAATGAATTTCTCCAGCTTGTAAGGACCGTTGCCCACCGGATTTTCATGCAATTTCTTGATGTATTCCAGATCGCCGAATTTATAATCTTTGCCATAATACGCTTTGGACAGAACCTCGCCGCCGAGTACAATCGGTGCTGTGGCAATAGGCTTCTCCAAAGTAACGGACACGGTGAGCGGATCAACAACTTGAATTCCCTCGATAGTGGTGGTCTTGCCATCTTTGTAATCCTGCCCGCCTTTGATCCCGATCGAAGGAATGATCGAATCGCCATCATAAGCTTTGTCATATAGCAAAGTCCAGGTAAAAGCTACGTCATCCGCGGTCATCGGAGAACCGTCGCTAAATTTCAGATCTTTGCGCAGATGGAAGGTGTAAGTAAGCTGATCACCGGAAATATCCCAGCTTTCTGCAAGCTCCGGAACGGCCAGCCCCTTGTCATCCTGTGTGACGAGTCTGGAGTACAGTAGCGAAGATACATTGCCGTCATAGCCGCTTTGTTGAAAATAAGGTGTGAAGGCACCGCTTGGATTCGTCAGGCCAACAATAATTGTATCTGTACGCTTCTGGGCCAGCGCTGGCAACTTTGCCATATCGCTCGCGGCAATCGGCTGATTCGCATCGACAGCACTGTTCTCCGCATTTGAATTGCTGGAATTGCCGGATACGTTGCCGGTTCCGGTATTTGCCGTATTCCCCGCATTATCGCTCGAGCACGCGGACAATAGCAATGAACCCGCCAATATTAATGAAGTTAACAAAATTGCACTTTTTCTCATGAGACCTCTCCTGCCCCTCTTGAAAATATAATTTTGTAAATCCTTTAAATATTAAGCATATGTAGAATTTCGATTATTCCGACAAACTAACTATGCTTTGAAACTGTTAGTGTTTATTATAAGTACGTTCACCAGTTCTGTAAAGAGAGAACTGATAAAGAATTCTTATATTAACGAAACCTCAAGAAATATAAGTAAAAAAATAGCCTCTCCCTCGCATCTGCGAGAAAAAGGCCGTCTGCTATTTTTCAATATAATCGAGTAATTTGCTCTGAATTTCATTCAGCGCTTTGCGGCGCAAGCTATATTCCGTCACGGTCTCGCCCTGAAAATGCACATAAATAAGCCCGGCGCTGCGCAGTTTGGCAATATGATCATGGGTGATCCCTTTGGACAAATTCATTTCACGCACAATTTCGATGAAACTGCGAGGTCCATGATGCAAATAACGAAGTATTCTTAAGCGGCTCTTCTCCGATAGCGCCCGGATTGTACGAAAATCATGCGTTGGCATAAAATCCTCTTCTCCGATATCCGTCCTGGACGAATAGTGACAAAACAGCACATCTCCGTATTGCATGATGACATTCATCGGCTGGAAATGATATTGCGGGACGAGAAGCAGCTTGTCCACTCCGGAGACAGGTTCAAACACCAAGCCATTTGTCGTCTCATCAATAAATGCTTCCTGCCTCATATGTCCCATAGCCGTTCGTCTCTCTTGATCATGGGCGAGCAGGGCTTCGTGAATAGCCGGATCAGATCGTTCGAAGTATTGCCGGTTCCATTCGCTGAAAACCGTGATCATTCTCTGCTGGAAGTCCCCCATATTCGTTGGGAACTGATTGCCGTATGGCGCAAACAATTCATAGAGATCCCCGACAGACATATTCTGCAGCCAAGCGATTACCTCTTCGATCTCATTCATTCCCGTCGAGAGCAAAATGAGCAGGTATGAGAATTTCCAGTCTCCATTCACTTCTAACTCATCGAGCATCGCGGACAATTCGGGAGTAAGCTGTTGTTTAATTTTTTGAGCCCAGTTTGGTGTCAGATCAATTTTTTTGTGAGATTTTCGGCATATATAGCTATGTAGGCTGCTGATAAATTCAAATTTGCGACTATACTGCATGTCTAAATGGTATGACACCTTTTCACACTCCCTTAGAGGTTGCCCAAAAAGTTCCCTTCTCCGTCCCTAGCTCCATCCAATAAAGAAAGTACATTGGAAGTGTAACCCTGAGTACTGGAAGTCTGACTTATTGAACCTACTCTTATCAATAAATTCTAAATTCTGCTAGAAACTTCTAGTTTTTATGCTGTAATCGTTTTCTGTAAACGAAGGACACGATGAAATGATCACCGTGCCCTTCATTTATCTATGGTCTAAGCGCCTGCTTCTTCCAATGGAATAAATTCCTGCTTCAGCAATTTGACGCGTGAAATTCTCTTGTTGTCAGTTTCCTCTACGATGTATATACAACCATCATATTCCACAGTTTGACCGACCTGGGGCGGCAATACTTCAATTCTTGAATAAAGCCATCCGCCAATCGTATCATAATCATCAGAGTCCAGTTCTAATCCGAAGCGATCATTTACCGAATCAATCAGCATCAGACCGTCAATGGAATACACATCCTCTCCGATTTGTTCAATACCTGGTCGCTCCTCATCAAATTCATCCTGGATTTCCCCAATGATCTCCTCAATGATGTCTTCTAGCGTAACAAGACCGGAGGTTCCACCGTATTCATCAATCAGAATCGCGATTTGACATTTGCCGCGCTGCATCTGCTTCATCAGATTGCTAATCGGCATGGACTCTGGCACAGCCATAATCGGACGAATCAAATGATAATAATCATCTGTATTAGAGCGTATCAGATCTTTAATATGAATGAAACCAATAATATGGTCCTTATCTTGATTACATACAGGATAACGAGTGCGAGTACCCTCCAGAGCAATCTGTAAATTCTCATCCATAGAATTTTGGGTGTAGAGACAGATCATCTCGGTACGTGGGATCATAATCTCTCTTGCCGTTGTATCGGCAAATTCAAAAATATTGTCAACCAGCGACATTTCCGTGCTGTCAATCAGTCCGCTCTCGCTGCTCTCCTTCATCATCACACGGATCTCTTCCTCCGTATGCAATGATTCCAGTCCGGAGACCGGCGTAATGCCAAATAATCTCAACAGACCTGCAGACATCGAGTTAAGCAACCACACAGCCGGATACATAATTCTATAAAATATTTTCATCGGCGGCGCAAACAATAAGGTCACAGCTTCGGCCTTGCGCACCGCAAAGGTCTTCGGAGCAAGCTCTCCGAGCACAATATGAAACATAGCGATAAGCACAAAAGCCAGCGTTAATGAAGCCGCATGAACCGAGCTCTCACCCATTCCTGCCCATGCGAATACAGGCGTTAGAATCCGGGCTACAACCGGTTCACCAAGGAACCCAAGCCCCAGTGAGCATAAAGTAATTCCGAGCTGGCAGGCGGATAAATAACCTTCCAGATGATTTAATAAGTGCTTGGCAGTCATAGCACTCTTGCGTCCTTCTTCGACCAAAGCGTCAATCCGGCCGCTCTTGATTTTGACGATCGCAAACTCGGCCGATACGAAAAAACCGTTTAGCAAGACCAATAACAACATCAGTCCTAATGAAAAAAGACTCGGTAAGGGGTCAGTCAAGACGTATCCTATTCCCGCTTATTACGGAGAATAGGTGCACCTCCTTCGCGGTATAAAATAATATTGCTGTTTATTACGGTTATATATTGTCAACTCCCCAATGAACTCATCTCCTTTTAAAGTTGTTACATCAATGAACTAAATGAGTGTTCAAAAAGATCGGTTTTCCGCACCGAGAAGGTTGGACGAAGCTACGGGCAAAGACGTGGGCTCCACGATCTCATAGAAAACGAATTCGTGAGCCTGTGCTTGAAGCTGGTGTGTGAGCACCAAGCATGTTTCCGCAGGAAACATCGCTTCGTAAGCTCGCTTAACCCCGGCTGAATCCAAGACTTGCTGTCGGATAAGCGCTCCGTGTTTCTTCGTGTTAGATATAGAATGGATTCTCGTTATCCACGGAGTTGATGAAATTCTATATCGCAAGAAAACCTGCATTGAAATCGGTCGCTCATTCTTGGATGACTTCGATTGGTTTTCTTATCCAAAACGATCTTTTTGGAACTACATCTATAATTATATTATTATACACTACACAGTCAAACCATAGTGTATGACTGGGGTACAGGCGTTTTTTATGAAAAATATCCACTCTATTCTCACGATTCCACAATGTGTTAAATAACAGGAAAAAGGGACTGTCTCAAAAGTCGATTTACCGACTTGGAGATGCCCCTTTTGCGTTTAACCTGATCACCCGGACATTTTTGACCCTTAGCATTGCTGCTTTGTTACTTTGCCCTTGAAACGGACCGTACGATTGTGTCCATGGCAAAGGCAAAGGTTGCGTATAACCGCAATAATGTTGCCGGGTCGATTCCTACGTGTCGCATATTTTGCTTCTAAAGGTCAGAAATGTCCGTTAGAAACATGTAATTGTTTTTTCTGGCTCTACAAATGCTCACTCTTGACCGCCTGATAAGTTCGATGACGCTGGCTTTCCAGACAACTAGACGCTAGACAGCGGTTGCTTTCCTATTCCGCTTCTTGCTTTTAGCAGCAGCCTCTTGTAGGAGGTACACTGCCCGAAGCATATGGATATTGATATTTCAGCGGCTCGTCAAAGGTAGCATAGTCGAAGTTCACCATCAGGAGCATCGTTCTGACCCCGGTTTTCGGGTCGCTAATAATAATGTGGTCCCGACCGGCAGCTTCCAGCACACCCTTGAAAATTTTCGCGTTCCATTCCGAGTTGTTCTCATAAGTCATATAGAAGGTACCGATCTTCCCGAGATTGAGGCGCAAAATATTTTCAATATAGGATTGCTCGAAAACTGGCGTTTGGGTAGGCACAACGGTTCCCGCTGAAGTCATCGGGCTGCCTACTGGAACCTGCGGCGGCATGGTAGTAGTCTGGGGATGTCCTGTAGACATCGGTGAATAATTGCCTCCTGACGAATAACTGCGAGGAACCGCATATCCGGCATTATAACCGGCCGGGCGATAAGGTTGTGTGAACATGAATCAATTTCCTCCTTAAAATAAAATTACAGTCAAGCGCTAATATACACTTGGGCAATCTTCGCCGGAAGGAGCAAAGAAGCAGTGGGCTTTGAATCTTCCGGTATTCTGCTGGTTATACCAGGTAGCCGGACAATCTCCGGCTGGTCTGAAGAACCATAATGCGTTGCTGGCTGGCCAAGTCCTCTCACCGTTAATCGCTCTCTGGGCCAGACGGATATCCCGATCGCGCGCTCTTTGATAGAAGTAGCCTTTTTGCGTTGCCTCGAAGCCGCCAGGTGATTGAAACACCATATCGTCCATACTGCGGATATTTTTGAAATCAAGGCAATCGCCAAGAATCCGATTCACGCCTACGTTCCCTACCATGAGCATTCCGAGCTCGCCTTCGCCTTCGGCCTCAGCGCGAATCAATCTTGCCAGGAGACTGACATCTGAGGAGTTCGTTTTTATGACTGCCACGTACCGCCCCCCTTTCCTCACTTCTCAACGCTATATCGTATGTGCAGGAGCCTATATTGGTGCAACAATATAGAAGAATATGATGGCAAAGACATCGATCCACTAAAAATCATATTCGCGCTGTATGCGATTTCAATTTTGAATATTTCGTGTCTATTTCTATGGACGCGCTTACATGAATAGCATATACTGTAAATGAATATGGATAAAATACAGCACTTCATATGCGTACTCACCCAGAGCTCCTTCCATAACACCTTTTAGGAGGTTCTCACATGAAAATCGCGATCATTGGCGGTGGACTTGCCGGCTTAACTGCCGCCGCTTACTTATCCAACAGTCCAGACACCGAAGGTACGGTGTTCGAACGCAGCCCGCAAATCGGCGGACGAGCGTTCACTTATGAGAAATCGGGTTTTACATTGAATTTTGGGGCACATGCGGTTTACGGAATCGACAGACACACGCTGCATAATATGGAGAATGAGCTGGGTCTTCAGTTCCAGAGCAAGCAGGTCGATAAGCGCAAAGTAGTGTATGCCAAGCATGAGGCTCTCACGCCGGCTCCACTCGACTTTGTTAATATTATGAAGACTGATGTACTCAGCAAGCGGGAAAAAGTCAGGTTCATTACTGAAATTGCTGCCGTAATCGGGCATCTCCATCAATTGAAGAACCACCGCACATTGGGAGAGTATCTGGATCACACGAATGCATCCCAGGACGTCAAAGAACTATGGGAGCATCTGGTCTGCTCCAACTTCTTCATCAGTCCAGAGGATGCTCGCCAAGTATCCGGCGAAGTCATCGCTGATTATTATCACAATTTATTCCTCTCCGGCAGGCCGGTAAGCTACATCCTAGGCAGTTGGTCCTCCATTACCAATCAGCTTCGCGGTAAAGTCGAAGCGAATGAGAAGTGGAATATTGCTCTCAAGGAGCCTGTTGAATCCATTCGGATGGAGAATGGCAAGTACATTCTGAACACCAAGAGCCGGGAAGCACTTGAGTTCGACCGAGTTGTTATGGCGATGCCGGTTCAGCAAATCGCCAAGCTGCTTGAGACCACATCCTGGAATCAAGCATTCGAGCCGTACAAGAACAACACGCCAAATGAGGTACTAGTATATGATATAGGCCTCTCCACAGTGGTCTCGCGACCGTTCCATTATATTAGCGATATGGACAACAAGCTGTTCATCAGTGATGTGTCGGCCACCGACCATACCGTGGCTCCATCCGGTGGGCAGTTATTGCAAGGCATCGCTTATCTAAATGATGACTCCTTAAGTGAGGAAGAGAAGAAGCAGTACCTGGATAACAAGGTCCAGCAAATGGAGAAGCTGTTCGATACGTATTATCCGGGCTGGCGTGAGGTCACCGAAGTCAAGCGGATGTCGAAGAAAGCTATGGTATCCAGCGTCAAAAATATTGTTACGAATCGAATGTTGCCGCTTCAGCTTCCGGATGTGCCTTTCTTCTTCTGCGGTGACGGTTGCGAAGGCAAAGGGGAATTGGCGGAACGCGCCTTCTCCAGCGGCAGGTCGGTAGCCAAGCTGCTCCTGTCCCGGACCGAATCTTTAGCGCACTAATCAAGTCTTATCTATTATATATAGGCATACAACAAGAGCTGTCCGCCCAGGACAGCTCTTAGTATTCTTGTACTATGAGGCCTTAATACTCATGAAGTCCGCGATAGGTTCGACCAAGACGTTCAAATCCATAGTAACGACTCCCTTGGAACGTCAGTTTTCCTTCGTCTCCTTCTGAGCATTGGCCATATTCCTGCCCGCTTACTACAAATTCAAGACGGTCCCCGCTCTCAACCTCAAAAGTAACGAAATACTTCGTATCCGAGCGATTCACGGACGTCTCCGTATCATGCCTGTGTGATACCTCGGTCCGTTTGCCCACGATCACTGAAGTCACACTTAGTACAGGCTGTCGGTTATTAGCAAAATAACGTCTAATTCCACTCGCCGATGTCAGGAGAATCACCCCAAAGATGACGACGAGAAAGATCGGAAAAGCGGTATTCATTACCCCCAGCATTTCAGCCCATGATTCCATTCTTCTCCCTCCTAAGATCCAACTCGAGCGGTGCCTTCGTGAGCCCTTTGAAGCCCTGTCTTTTTTATGTATATGCCGTCTTACTTAAAACTTGATATTTGCAAATGTAGGAAAATATGAGATCTTGTCCTAAAATAACAGCAAAAGCCCCCGATCCCTTTTTAGAATCGGAGGCTATATTTCGATCGTTTGGCTTATAGAGTTATGCATAGTACATTTGCAGAAGTTGACGTGTTTCTTCGGCACCGTCATGTTCTGCTTCCAACATCCCTTTCTTGGCCCAGCAATCCTGGCAAGCTTCTTCTGTCGTACACAGATGAGCGTCTTCACAAGTATAGCAGAATTGCAGATAATTGCGGGTAGTTTGCTCTTGGTTCATGGTTTTCATGATTACTCACTCCTAAGTTTCATTTTCGTTAGACTCTCTCTTGTTATTTCTGTTCCTCTTTACAAGTTAAATATATCACAAAGTTTCAGGTCAACATGTGATTATTTTCACAATATTAGAAATATCACAAATTCTTTTTATTCAATTTCTCCTCTACTTACTGGCCCTATAAAAAAAGCCGGCATGTGCTACAGCACGCGCCAGCTTCTTCCCCCATCCGAAGTCTGCATAAGCAGTGAGCGTTTCCCGTCACTCTTGGCCACAAGCAGCCAGCCGAACTTCGCCGTGAAAAATTGCAATTTTACCACTTGATTGTATGCTAAATCCGTCATCACATCATGCAGCTTCCCGTTAACCGGCAATGCGGTCCAGGTCTTTCCTTGATTCGTTGTGTGGTATACCGCACCGTTACGAATATTCCAGCCTTCCAGGCTATTGAGGAAGAATGGGGCAGCTCCCTTATTCGTCTCCGTAATCCAATCGATATCAAATGGAGCATAGGTCCAGGTCTTCCCGCCATCCGTTGTAAAATATCCGTTATACTTCACAGCATCATCCCGTGAGCATCCCACCGGAATCCAGCCGATATCCGAATTATTGAAGAAAGTAGGCGCCCCCGTCAGAAAACCGGAACAATTCTTATACTTACTCATATCGAAGAATTGATCGCTCTTATTCCAGGAGGTTCCCCCGTTCCTCGTCACATAAAGCTCCGGATGTCCGAACTCCACCGCACTAATGTATCCCAGCTTGTCGTTTGAGAATGTCATGGATACGGAGTTGCTCTGAATTGGCGTTGAATTCGTGGCCTCAGGCCCTGTCGGGAACAATGGAGAACTCATTACCTTCTTCCAGCTTGCTCCGCCATTATTGGTTAAATACAGCGTTTTCGTTGTATCGTTCTTTTGACTGTTATCAATCGTTAAGATCCAGCCCCGGTCCTCACTAATAAAGAATACGGAAGCAACCTCATTTGCCTTGGGCAAAGAGGTCATCTTCCAGGTAATTCCCCCATCAATCGTCCGAAGCACAATGGCCTCGCCGGACTCGCTAAAATTACGGATAATCCAGCCGTGGGTCGGACTCACAAAATAAATGTCTTTCCCATATTGGGGATTGCTGGAGAATAACACCGACGTTGCTGGAGATATGTTGGTCCAAGTTTCACCGCTGTCATTTGTCATGTACAGACGAAGTTCACTGCGGGTTGTTCCCCAAGCAAGGCCCGTGGAATCCCCCAGCAGCTGAAAATCCGTCAACCTAGTCTGAATCTCATATTTTTGTGTCTCATTAGCAGGACTATTCGCAGCCGGTTTATTTCCTACGGAATCCATATTAATAACAGTCAAGGTTTGTCCTTCTTCAGAAAGCTCACCCGCTTGATCCTTAGGATCAACTGCAGGCGCTTGGGAAGAACAGGCAGTCAGCAGCATGCCCGCTACTGTGACAATCACGATTAACGTATACCACCTTCTCAAGAACTAAAACCTCGCTTTCACATCTCGTTCATTCCAATCATTATACTATATGATTTCTCTCCAGGACTCTTTCATTTCTCACTAAGCTTAATTATTGAGCTATTACGGCTTTACAAGCTAATTACAATCTATTGTCTTTGGCAAAATTCACCGAGAAATGTTGATCAGGCTTATAGACGGCAAAGGTATAACCTTTACTTTTCAAATAGGAGATCACATCCGGCAAAATCTTAACGGTCTGAGATCGTTCATGCATAAGAATGACTTCTCTGTCGCGATGAACCTGCTTCTTCACCTGCTGCAAAATTTTCTCAGGGTGTTTCGAATAACTCCAGTCCATGGAATCAACCGTCCAATCCCACATTTTGAAGCCAGCATCAACGATGTCATCACGGAATTTCTTATCAATCATTGGCGCACTTCCGTAAGGAGCACGGATCAGCCATGGCGGCGTTCCAATAATCTCCTCCATCATTCCTTGTTCCTTCTGGAACTCCTTAATGAAGGGACCACTGCCATGATCATACAGCTTCTTCTTATCATGAGTCATACTATGCATACCGATATAATTGCCTGCCTCATACGCCTTCTTTACTGCTTTCTCATTGCCTGACAAATTCCCGCCGACCATAAAGAAAGTAGCATGAATCCCGTTATCATTAAGTATTTTGACAATCTGTGATGTAAACTTGCCGGGACCATCGTCAAACGTTAAGTAGATCACTTTCTTAGCGTTATTTTGATCATCCTTCTCCACCGGCTTCTTCGAAGCATCGTTGTTCTTATCTGCCGGAGTCTGGTTCTTGCCTTGATCCTTATCTGCCTGGGAGTCGTCCTTGCCGGAATCCTTAGGGTCTTGAGCCCCTTGACCTTGATCCTGTTCCTCCTGCTTGCCATGATCATCAGAATTCGTGTTAGAGGAAGGTTGGTCTGAATTTCCATCCTTATTTGAAGAATTATCAGCAGGGTTATCACCCTCTTGAACAGCTTCAGGTCCCGAGGAAGTGGAATTGTCCTTCTGACTTTCCAATTGAGGAGATACGACCGTAGCCGAGGAACCTGTCTTATCATTCATTAAACTCTTCGATGCAACTACAGATAAAATAATTGCAGCCGACGCCAAAATTATCGCGATAGTAACAATGGGCTTAATTCGACGTTTTCTCTTGTTTCTCGATTTTCTTGGTCTCATGATGACTGGATCTTGCGTGTTTCTGGAATTAGACATTCAATATCACCGCTGTTCCTATCTTTATTTATATTAACATTAATAGAATAATATATTTAACTTACGCCGTCCTTACAGAATGGTTACAATCTATTACGGCTAAGTAAGTATATCTGAATCACTAGCAGGCAGTCCTGCATAAAATGCGTCGTATTATGACATAAATAAACCATCACCAAGGATAACGAATCCATGTTGGCATATTTCTTTCGACAATATATATTAAAATTTTGTAGTTTAAATCATAACTTTTTGCTTCAAATTTAACCCATTTCATGTACAATGAATGAAGTACGATTTACCGGGTACATACATATATGTACTACTTATCGAGCCAATAAGGAGTGAAGATCATGGAACCTAAAGTTTCTTCAAGTAAAGTCGTTATTATCGGTACCGGTGCCGTTGGAGCAACCACCGCCTACACTTTATTGCTTCGGGAACGAGTATCAGAGCTGGTTCTGATTGACGCAAACAAAGAGAGAGCGTTAGGGGAAGCTCTTGATATGAACCACGGTCTGCCTTTTACAGGCGGCATGAAAATCTGGGCGGGCGATTACAGCGATTGCGCTGGCGCCGACATTATCGTCATTGCAGCCGGAGCGTCCCAGCAGCCCGGCGAGACAAGAATCGACCTGTTGAAGCGCAATGCCCGTATTTTTGACAGCATCATCCAGAACATAGTGAAGTACAATACCCATGGTATCATCCTTGTCGCTACGAACCCAGTGGATATTTTATCCTATGTATCCTTGAAGAAGAGCGGTTTCCCTTCCAACCGGGTCATTGGCTCCGGCACGCTGCTTGACAGCGCACGCTTCCGCTACCTGATCGGCGAGGCGAAGGAGATCAATCCGCGCAGTATTCATGCTCATATTATCGGGGAGCACGGGGATTCCGAATTGCCATTGTGGAGCCTAGCTAACGTAGCCGGGATCGATGTGGAATTCACAGATGAAGAGCGGGAAAGTATTTTCGAGAGCACCAAGAATGCCGCCTATGAGATCATTAATGCAAAAGGGGCAACCTTCTATGCCATTGCCCTGGCGCTCGATCGGATCATCGTCTCTATTCTGAAGAATGAAGCTTCCGTCCTGAACGTCTCTACCCTGTTGAATGACTACAACGGAGTATCGGATGTATATCTTGGAGTACCTTGTATTGTAGACAGTACAGGAGTGCGAGAAGTGCTCGATCTTGAACTTAATGATGAAGAACTTGAGAAATTCCAAGCTTCAGCCAACAAACTCAAGGCCGCTATTGCCGAACTTGAACTGTAAAATAAGAAAAGCAGCCAACATGCGGGTTAACCTGCGAATTGGCTGCTTTTTTTAGTAAAACATGATATTTATATTTTGGTTGCTTCGACGGATTGGAGATACATTTGCTGGTATTCACCCTGGCTCTGGACCCAAAGGCGGTAATCCCTCTCCGCTCTGGCCCGATCCTGCTCTGAGATATAACCATCCTGCACCATCTGCTTGCCTTTGAAATCAGCAACCTCAGCCCAGATCAGTGCTTTGTGGATAAAATCCGGATCTTGGCGTTGAGTGAATTCAAGTTGGGACAGAGATACGATATCGTTCAGTTCACCGGTCCTCTCCATCAGCTCGGCCAAATGGTCGGCCATTTCATTATCCATCCCGGCATCTGAGCGCCAACTCAGGAAAGCATTGTAAAAACTTTGCATCGACGACGGAATCGGTGGACTCCATTCTATTCTATGATGGTTATAATCAAGTATGAGCAATTTCCCACCGCTTCGAACCCTTTTGACCATCTGTTCAATTGCCGTGTAAGGGCGGCTCAACCATTGCAACACCCTGGCAGAAGTCACGATATCAAATTGCTGTTCCAACGGAAGATCATAGATATCTCCGACTTCAAAGGAGATCCCCGCTGTTCCCTGCATTTCTGCTCTCGCTTTGGCAATCCAATCCGGATCGTTATCGATGCCAATGACTAAACCTTCCGGGCCAGTGATCTCTGCAATTCCCCGCGTAATTGCTCCGGTTCCACAACCTATGTCCAGTACGCGCATTCCGGGTCTGATCAGCTCGGCCAGCCGCCTGTGTGAATCCGCCAGCGTACGTGCGTCAATCACACCAGAATGATTTAATACCGCTCTTCTCTTTGCCGCTTCATCACTCATGCATTCACCCACTTCCTCAGAAGTTGTTCAAAGTTCGCTTTGGAATAAGTAAACTGACCTTCTATTTAGTAAATCACAATATTTCCTTCACGACGCTTCTCGCGGTCTTGGCGGCTGATGAGACGATTCATCGCTTCCAGATAAGCCTTCGCACTCGCCTCGATGATATCTGTGCTCACGCCGCGGCCGTTAGCAGATGCCTCCCCCTGCCTCAGCACCACATGAACCTCACCTTGCGCATCCGTTCCATGGGTTACCGAATGGATTGCGTAGTCTTCCAGTTCGGCAGCAATGCCAGTTGCTTTGGCAATCGCTTGGTACACAGCATCCACCGATCCGTTGCCCACCGCGGCCTCTTCTACCCTATCCCCGTTCTCCTTCATAATACGAACCGCTGCAGTAGGCATCGTCTTATTTCCATAAGACACTTGAATATTGTCCAGCGTAAGCGGCTTAGGTCCCTCTGCCAATTTCTCGTCCAGCAAAGCCCGGATATCTTCGGACAGAATATTCTTCTTGCGGTCCGCCAATACCTTGAACTTGGCAAAAGCGATATTAAGCTGCTCCTCGTTAAGCTCATAGCCCAGATCGATTAATTTCTCCTTGAACGCATGGCGGCCTGAATGCTTGCCAAGCACGAGCTTGCTTGAGCTTGCGCCAATCGTCTCCGGCGTAATGATCTCATAGGTGCTGCGATTCTTCAGCATACCGTCCTGATGAATGCCCGACTCATGAGCAAATGCGTTCGCGCCTACAATCGCCTTATTGCCAGGCACGCTCATCCCGGTTAATTTGCTGACCATACGGCTAGTACGGTAGATCTCACTCAAGTTCAAGGATGTTTTCGCCCCGTAATAATCACTTCTCGTCTCCAGGGCCAACGCGACTTCCTCCAGGCATGTATTCCCCGCTCTCTCGCCAATCCCGTTAATGGTTCCCTCAAACTGATCAACACCGTTTGCGATCGCGGCCAGCGTATTGGCCGTCGCCATCCCCAGATCATCATGGCAGTGCGTGCTTAGCTGAATCTTCTCAATACCCGGTACACTGGATTTGATCGTCTTGAACATATTGCCGAATTGCTCGGGAGTTGCAAAACCCACAGTATCCGGTAAATTAACAACACAAGCTCCGGCATCAATTGCCGTCTTGGTCACCTCGCAGAGGAAATCGATCTCGGTGCGGCTGGCATCCTCTGCGGAGAATTCAACCTTGCTGAAGAACTTCCGGCCATAGCGAATCGCTGATGCAGCCGTCTCCAAAATTTTTGCCTTATCCATATGAAGCTTATGCTCCCGGTGGATCGGCGATGTGGCCAACACGAGATGGAGGCAAGGATCTTCGGCCTCACGCAGCGCTTCTACAACTGCATCGATATCCTTCATGTGACAACGGGCCAGACTCAGCAGCGTTGCATTCTTGACCTGTCTTGATACCGCACGGATGCTCTCGATCTCTCCCGGAGAGGCTGCGGCGAAGCCCGCTTCAATCCGATCGATCCCCAGCTTCTGAAGCTGAATCGCAATCTCCACCTTTTCCTCCGTCGTCAGGCTTACTCCCGGCGATTGTTCCCCATCACGCAATGTCGTATCAAACACGTAAATTTTCCTCATTTTCTGTTCCATCCCTTCAAAATGATATTAAAAAAACCTCTCACGCCTCTGCTACAGGCCAAATAACCTGTGCAGGGGCGAAAGAGGTTCTCTTCCACGGTACCACCCTTGTTTTGCCGTCTACCTCAAGCCAGCAGGTTCCAGGCGGACCCTGAAACTGCCAAACTGTAATTTACGGCCTCAGATGAATCATAACCACTTTAGGGTCAGATCCAAAGATGCAATAACGGGCAAAACCCGGCATCTCTTAATTACTTCCATCCGCTATATACAGAAGCGTTCGGAGATGCAGCTCCAAGGCGAGTTGATACGCTGATTAAGGCGGCGATTTCAGCATGTTCGCCGTTCTCTGGACATAATCCCTCGTATCCGGTCCTTATCTTAGCTATTCCCTATTCGATTAGAGGTTGTTTAAAAAGCCCTCTTTTTAAACATGTACTTCCAGGCTTTTTTACGCCGGAACAATCAATAACAAATCAAAAAACCCCTCTCATCCCGCGCATCAAATGCGCCATGGGACGAAAGGGGTTAGCTTCCGTGGTACCACCCAGCTTCACTATACATTGCTTAATGTACAGCCTCAGGCAGAGCGAAAATATTCGCTATCTGCGCACGTTAACGGATGCAGACCGGCCATCCCTAACGCTAATCAGCGGTTCAGGACAGCAGCTCAGAGGCGAGTTGGTGCTCGGGATTAAGGCGGTGATTTCAGCAACTACACCGCTCTCTGGACATAAGCGCCCGTATGACCTGCTCCTCTTCATAGCCAATCTTTTCAAAAACTTGATCATATTATATTCACAAATTTAGATTTTAGTCAACCGTTATTTTTATTTTTTTGTATTGCCCCTGCTCCCGGGGAGCAAGTTACTTAACGGAAGAGCCTGTATCCTCAATGATCAAATCAACATCATACGTCACTTCCGACTTACTAAAGACACGATCCCAATCCTGCTCCACCTTCCTCCAAACCTTGGGATGCTGCATCCGAAGATGATCCCCGAATCTTCCAACATCGACCTGGTATACATCACGCATTTTATGAATGACATCCTTCATCATCGTATTCAGCTCTTGCTTGAAGGCTTCTTCCGCTTCGCTGATAAATTCCTCGTTGCCGGCGGACTCCTCCATATCCCAGTTCTCCATAAGCCTTCCCTTCGTCTCGATCTTTACATGAAACGAGATATTGTCCCCATTGACCTGCGATTTTGTGCTTGACTTGGCCGAGATCACTTCGTAGATCAGCACGTTGCCATCCTTGTCATAAGTCTTAAGCACCCCGCCATGGATCGACCCATGAATCCAGGACAGTGCCTGAGTCTCCCGCACGGATAACGATCCGATCCATTTCCTGTTCTTCCCTTGAATGATGGAGGATCCGGCAATAGCTACCTCATCCTTGGAGCTGGACAGATTCTGCAAAGTAAAGCTTGTGCCGGAATTTATGATTCCGTTCAGCTTGGTGAGATTTTTAGGAGGTAATACATTATTGGCTTTGCCCCCGTTCTCGGTCAGGCCGGTAAGCTCCAAGGAGGGGATTTCGCCGGAATTGTTGCTGACAAGTACCTCGCTCGCTTTGCTCTTGCTCATTAATACAAGGCAGCTTGGTCTGATCGCGTTATCCCTTAGCACGAATTTCAACAGCTTGTCAATTTCTATTCGCTGTGCAAGCTCCTCTGAAATAACAATCACTTTGACATGATGACCCATCATTGGCTTGGATCTCCGGGTGGCCATTTGACGGATCATTTGGAACAGAGAGTCCCCGGTTTCCTGAATATTCGAATATAAATCGCTGCTTGATTTATCCGCTTTGCCGGAAGTTGGTCTTTTTTGAAAAGGAATAATTTGAAAAGTGAGTGTAACCCGATCCTTCTTGGGGTAGGCATTCCCATTCATGGCCAGCTCCTTCTCTTCTTTCGATGGTTCGGCCACATCCATCCCCAGCCCCACAAGTACCGTCTGATCCTCGATTTCTTTAATTCCCCAGCACCCGGTAGTAAGAGTCAGCAAAAGCAAGAGCGGGAAGATAGCCAGTATATATCGTCTCAGTCGATCCATTTCACCTCGCATCCCCCTTTTTGAAAATAATGGCATATAGCAGCATTAATGGAGGCAGAATGATGAATATAGCAACCCCGACATTAGCAAAGAAGCCACCGAACTGAAAGAGCTCATTTACGTCTCGGGGAAACGAAGCAATGATAAATATGACCGGCATCGATAAATATAGAATCGGTTTCTTGCTTGTTCGGAAGGTTTGTGCAATCCCGGTTGTAGATATATATTGCAAAATAGAGAAGGTTGTTAGAATTTGCATGATCCAGACAACAAGCAGGAAGAAATCGAACCTCTCGAAGAAAAGCCCCTTAATCTCGAAGCTTCGCAATAAATCCACGATCGGCCAGGTACTGCTGACGGCCCCATGCACACTAATTCCGCCGATCACCATGATGAAAGCGATCAGATTCAGGAATAAAGGGACCGTAATCCCCATAACTAGCGCCGTCCCGGCCTTTCCGGGATGCTTCATTGAAGCGGTGAGGATGAACATAATTTCATGCCCCAGAAATACGAGCACGGTTGAACCGACACCTTGCAATGCTGGGAGAACTCCGTCACCAAGCACAGGGAGCAAATTGTCTATTTCGAACACTTTACTGCTCAGAATCATCGAAAAAACAAATACCACGATAGTGATTGGCAGTATGATCTCGTATAATCGGGCTATCGCCCCAAGCCCACCCAGGATTAGATATAAGCCAACCCAAATAAAGGACATCATAATCCCCCATCGGGGAACATCCTCAAGCAGGTAGAGCGTGGTTACTTCGAACATCACTCTCAGCTCAAAGGCAGCTATAAAAATATAAAAAGCCGCAATTCCAACGTTAAAAAAGCTTCCCAGCCACTTTCCCATAAGATCTCTGGAAAATTGAAAAAGTGTCTTGCCCGGAAATCGCTGGCATAGCTTAACGATGCAGGTTCCGGTCAGCACGACCAGAATGCCTCCGAGGATAATGGATATCCAGCCATCAGAGTTATTCATCTTGTCAGCAAGTACTCTTGGTAAAGTGAGTATCCCCGACCCAAGCATACAGTTGCTGATAATCACTGCGGTTTGTGAAGTCGTGATTTTCTTATCCTCGGTTAACATATAATCCTCCTCGATCACGCCCTCATTTACTTCTGCGGCTGGAATCCTTCGTCTTCATCAGGATGGGGCGCCGGTTCATCAGCTTGAATGGCATGCGAAATACAAAGTCCTTCCAGTCATTCAACCGGTATGGAGACATTGGGCTGACATATGGTACGCCAAAGCTCTTCAGCTTCGACAGATGGCTGCAGATCAAGATGAAAAACAGCACGGTTCCAAACAGCCCCAGAAACGCCGCAAAGAACATCGCCAGAAACCTCAGCATCCGTAGAGTAATCCCGGCACTGTAGGATGGAATAGCAAAGGATGATATAGCCGTTACCGCCACAACAATAACCAGGAAAGGACTGATAATCCCCGCATTTACCGCAGCATCGCCAATAATCAGACCTCCAACGATACCCATCGCAGGGCCGATTGGCTTGGGCAGCCGAATGCCGGCTTCTCTAAGGATTTCAATCGAAACTTCCATAATTAGCGCCTCAATTATCGAGGGAAACGGGACGGTCTGCCTGGCCTCTATAATCGTGACTACTAACTCAGTAGGAATCAGTCCCTGATTATAGGTAATAAAGGAGATATATATAGCGGGTGTAAATACGGCTAAAAAAGCGGTGAAAAATCGCAACAACCGCAGTAGTGTAGCTGGTATCCAGCGCTCGTAATAATCCTCCGGCGACTGGAGCAGCATGCTGAAGGTCACGGGAACAATTAATGCAAAGGGAGTTCCATCAAGTAAAATGGCTACCCTGCCTTCCATTAAAGCACCGATGACCCGGTCCGGCCGCTCGGTGTTCTGGACTTGCTGGAACAGGCTCATGCTGT
This sequence comes from Paenibacillus sp. 79R4, assembly GCF_013393165.1. Classification (NCBI taxonomy): domain Bacteria; kingdom Bacillati; phylum Bacillota; class Bacilli; order Caryophanales; family Paenibacillaceae; genus Paenibacillus; species Paenibacillus sp. 79R4. The sequence continues at coordinate 25,139 of NZ_QJOT01000021.1, forward strand.
TGTCCTCAATCAGCTGCTCCACATAACCTGATTCCGCCACATAGTCCATATTGATCGCTTCAACCCGGCGGATAACCTCTTCGACCAGTTCAGAATTGGCGATATCCCTCATGTAAGCGATGATCAGATCCTTTTGGGCGCGCGCTCCAACCTTGAATTTGGTCATCTGCAGGCTCTCGTTCCTGCCATGACGCCTTAATAAGGCGGTATTCTCGCTTAAGGTTTCTGTAAAGCCAGTGCGCGGGCCTCTTAACAGGCCTTCGGATACCGGTTCCTCTATAGGCCTGCTATTTCCGGCAGATCCGTTCATAAACACCACTTCTTCTACCCCTTCAACCAGCAGCGCTACAGAACCCGTTAATATGCTTTCTATTACCTGATCCAGATGGCGAGTATCGCTGACTTGGCTAATGGACAGAATCTGCTCCAACAGACTTTCCCTCGTAATGGGAATAGGGGGGTCATCCCCACAATGGTTCATCAATGATTCCAGCACCCGTGTATCCATCAGATTTTTATCATAAAGACCATCTGCATACAGAAGAGCGGCCTTTTTCTCTTCCCGGAGGATGAATTCCCGAATATGAACATCGCAATGACGAACGGATTGCTGCTTAAGCACCGCAAGATCACGGTCATAGTTCCCCGTTACCGGCTGTTCGCCGGGAGTCTCTCCCCCGTCATTATTACTTGCAGCTTTCGACGTACTTGCCCCCTTGCTCTTTGCAGAGCTGCGATTGTTCAATTGGGATTTCAACCAATTAGACAGAAAGTAGAAGACCACCGGCAGAACCAATGACATGACCGCTTGAAGAATAACGTCCCACCCCGGAAAATGGGATACTATGAATTTCCACATATTTATCATCCTAACGGCTCAAAAGCCATGAGATTACCGAAATTCGACGTAATATTCGCAACATGTAGTCTTTCCATAACTGTCCAAATCATGCAAAAGGAGCATGTGTCCACAAGAAAAAGCGCTTATCCGGCGGTAAACTATTCCGCAGCGAATAAGCGCTTGTTGCCTGTTGTATGATGATCAAAAATAAAACCTAAAAAGGAGGCAAATCATCGTCCTCTACCTCTACCTTCTTATCCATGATCCGCTGAGCGACAACCTCAAATGAATCCGGCTGCAGCAGCTCTACCGGAGAGAATGCCTTATCAAAAGAAATAGATTCACCTTCGAGGATAACCGCATAACGGCCATTCAACTTGGCGATATGAACCTCATTGCCGAAGTCAGCTAATTTTCCCTTAACGACCGTATCGCCGATTCTGAATTTCAGTTCAATCTCCGGCTTAATCTCTACAATACGCTCGGCGGCCTCAATAACCTCTGCCGGCTCCCATTTATCCTGGATCACCCGCTTCTCACTCGCCGCCCATAACTCAATTTCCTTCTCTACCTGCTGGCGCTCTTCCTCGTTCTCATCCGGCCATTTGTTCTCAACATAAGTCTGGACGAACTCCATAACCTGCTCATTGACGATCTCCGGGATCGACATCTCATACGTAACAAAGCGAAGGAAATCTTCAAAATATTTGGCATGGGAGGATTGATGAATCTTCAATTCCCATTCGTCAACCATCCCTTCCTCATACATATGCGGATATAGGATTGATTTCATATTACGCGCACTGATCGCCATCTCAACCGTACTGATCAGGCTGCGTTCATCAGAAATCCGGGCGATCTTCGGTTCAAAGTCACATTTCAGTACGAAGATATACGGATCCTCCGAATATTTCTCCAGCTTCGCCTGTATAACGATCAAAGCTCCTCCGCGAACGGAGCTCGTATCCAGGTAGCTGCGAACCAGATCATCACAGGCATTCTTGTAATCTTCCTTATCCTCAGCTCCGCGCAGTCTCGCGAACATATTGAAGTTCGGATTGCTGTCCAACTCATAGCCAGGTTCTACAATAAAACGCCCTATCTTCGTTGGAGCCTGCTCCACCGCAGGATTCTTCTCCACCTTGCGCTTGGCGATCCGTGAGAACTCCCCGTCCAGAAAAGAACGGATCTCACTGTCCACGTACTCGTAGCCGTCCATCGTCTGAAAATGCTTGTAATTCTTGACTGTCTGGCCTTCCTTGCCCTCAACCTGAATAACGAAGAATGATAAGTAATTAACCGTAAATTTCATGAAATAATAACCCCTTTACGCATCTGAAAAATCCGTAGCAGACAATAGCTCATTATATCACGAAATATGTCGCGAAGGTGTTGTGTCCATAAAATGAAAATACCCTGGAACGGATCCGGTTGCTGATCGATCGTTCCAGAGTATTGATTGGCCGGGATTAAAATTCATCCAAAAAATGAATCCCATCCAAAGCAGCTATTGGTATTAATGTCCGCTTGGAGCATCATCCACATGCTTGACATGGTGCTGGTTCATAAAGACGAACAGGACAGCGATGAGCACAAAGGCAGCTCCCACAATAAATGGCACATGAGAATTGAAGCTTTCGCCTAATTTCCCCGCCAAATAAGGGGCAATCGCTCCGCCGATAAAGCGCAGGAAGCTATAGGCAGCCGAGGCTGTAGAGCGCTCAACCGGAGCTGCATTCATAACGGCAGCTGTAATCAATGTGTTATTGTTGCCCAGCAACGCACCGGCAGCTATTACGGAGATAATGATAGCCAGCTTGGAATCTGTCCAGATCCCCATCGCAAGCAGGCAGAGAGAGAACAAGAACAACAACGCGCTCATCGACTTAATGGTGCCGAATTTTTCTTTCAAAATCGGGGCCACGAATACAGATGTGATCGCCAGCAAGATTCCCCAGCCCAAAAAGATATAACCGAGGCCATGCTCATCCACGCCCATCTCACCCAGTACTAGAGGCGCATAAGCCATCAGTGTAAAAAATCCAAAATTGTAGAAGCAGGCAGTTAATCCGAGAACAAGTAAAGAGCGATGCTTCAAAGCACGGAAGGGTGCTGAAATTGAGGTTTTGGAAGGTGTTCCGGAACTTTCGCCTGCCGAAGCTGAAACCTTAGACCGAGGCATAAATGCGCTAAGGCCGATGAAAGCTACAACCATTAATGAAGCTACGCCAAAGAAAGGGCCCTTCCAGCTGATGGCTCCGAGCCATCCGCCAAGCAATGGCCCGACAGAAATGCCTAAACCGACCGCGGCTTCATACAAAATGACCGCTTGTGTCGTGCCGCTGCCGGAGAGAGTAACAATCGCTGACAATGCGGTAGCTACGAACAACGCGTTACCGAGGCCCCAGCCTCCACGCATGCCGATGATCATCCATATATTGTCGAAGTAGCCGCCTAAAAATGAGAATATCGCAATAATAACGATGCCGAGCAATAAGGTTCTTTTTATTCCCAGTCTTGAAGATATCACGCCGGTAATCAGCATGGCAATCGCCATCACCGCGTTATAGCTTGTGAACAGCAAGGATACCTCACTGCTGCTGGCATTTAAATTTTTTGCAATCGCTGGCAGAATCGGATCGACCAGCCCCAGACCCATGAAGGCAACGATACTGGCAAAGAATACAGCCCATACCGCTCTTGGCTGCTTAAGCAAGCTCGTTGCGGTCTGTTCCGGCTCCAATAGACTTGATTCGGCAGATAGTGCCGCTGATTTTGAAGACATGTATCATTTCCCTCCATCTCTGTTTCTATAAAATGTAATTGTACAATACAACTACATCATTGTATTATACAACTACTTTCGATCTTGTCAATACAATTTCGATCAACTTGCTTTGAATTTATATTGCTATGCGCAATGTGTTACTATTAGTTGGTGGACATAATACAGCTTGTATAATTATTTGAGGTGAGTTGAAGTGGAACATTATAATCTGGATAAGATTGAGCTTGAGCTTGCAATCCTATACCGCAGAATGACTAATCGTAAGCACGAGGTGCTTGACCGCTCGGCCTATATCTTAATGCATCAAATAATGAGGCATGGAAAGGCTGGAATTAAGACTTTGGCCGATGAATTCCATCTTGATATATCGACCGTCAGCAGACAGGTATCTTCGTTAGAAGAGAAAGGTTATGTATTGCGCACCCCTGATCCGTCTGATGGCAGAGCTTTTTTTCTGGAGGTAACCGAATTAGGGCAGCATAAATTTCAGGAAGCGAGAACGGCGCGGCAGGAACGGATCAGCAATCTGCTGAAGGATTGGAGCGATGAGGAAGCTGAACAATTTGGCGCTCTCTTGAAGAAGCTCAACCGAACCTTTAATTGAAAGAGCTTTTTTCTGCTTTGGAGTTTTCAACTGCATCTTTTTGACGGTGGATGTTAGCGCTAAAAAATGTAAAATTTGCATTATTGTTCGAAGCAGCAAGATACGTTTTTGGGTCTTTCTATTATGAATTTTTCATATGATGTAATTTTATAATAAATGAGATTTGTTGATATTTTCAAGCCGCATTCGTGTACAATAGAAAGTAGGATTTAAGTCAGTTTTGCTAATAACCAATAAACTAGGGTTTATATTTAACATCCAAGCTTCCCGGTGCTGAAAACCGTCCTTTTCTGAACACTTATTTTAAGCAAAGGAGATGCGCTCTTATGAACTATAGCGACTATCCTGTGGAGATTATCGAGCGGGCGATGACCCCCCGAGGCGAAATCCAGCTTCAACGTAGGGGAAAAGATTACGAAATCATCAGCAATGGCACATTTCTCATGGCAACCTACAATGGGGAATCAGAGCGCCTGCTTGTGCGTTGTGCTTTACAATATGTCTCACAGCCTCATCATGTATTGATTGGCGGACTTGGCGTCGGGTTCTCCCTGCAGGAGGCCCTGATCGACCCTCGAGTAGAACGAGTGACCGTCGTAGAAATCGAGCAGAAGATTATTGCGTGGAATAAGCTGGAACTGGCGGATAAGTCCGGTCGGGCATTGGAGCATCCTAAAACCCGACTCATTCACGCAGATCTCATCGAATGGATGGAAGTGGCGGAGGAGCAATTTGACCTAATCTGTCTGGACATTGACAACGGCCCGGATTGGAAAGTGTTCGAGCAGAATCATTCCCTGTATCACGAGAACAGCTTCTGTAAATTGCATAAGCTGCTTCAGCCCGGTGGGTGCATTACCTTCTGGAGTGCCACTGCTTCTCCTGAATTTGCAGAACGAATGAAGCGATATTTTGGCCATGTCGAGGTGCTTACGGTTGAGCAATCCCGTGGGGAACCGGATTACATATTTCTCTCACGCAAGCTGGAGGTGTAATAACAAATGAATGTACAAAAGGTGATCGATCGCAAGAAGCTGGACGAACGGTTAGTTCACATGCCTTGGTTCGTACAGCAATTCATCGATTATAAGCTGCCGGATCTCTCCCCCTCCACACTGCTGGAATATATAAGAGATTATGAGCAATTTTTGGGCTGGCTTCGTGCCGAAGGATTATCTGCAGCTGTAAATAACGCAGGGGTTACTCTGCTGGAGCTGGAAACCTTGCGAATGGAGAGCATCGTTGGCTATCGCCTGCATTTAACGACTCGCACAGAGGGGACGAACTCCAAGATCACGGTTTCACGCAAAATGTCCTCCCTCCGCTCCCTGTTTCATTATCTAAGTCAAATCGCCGAGGACGAGAACTTCTACCCGCTGCTGAAACGCAATATTATGGCCAAGGTGGAAATTAAGCGCATCCATAAACCGAAGGATACGGCAGCCAAGCTGAAGGGAAAGATCCTTGAAGAGGATGAACTTATTGAGTTCATTAGCTACATTGCCGAAGGATATGGACATGATATCGAAAATAATAAGCAGGCGCTGTATGCGCACGAGCATAATAAAGAACGCGATGCCTGTATTGCCAGCCTTATTTTGAATTCCGGACTTCGCGTATCCGAGGTCGTTAATTTGAATGTGAATGATCTGGATCTGAACAATAAGCTGCTCTACGTATACCGTAAAGGGAACAATGACGAGACGTTCAAGACCCCGGTCTATTTCCGCGAGCAGTCCAAAGACGACCTCGTCCATTACTTAACGTTGCGGGAGACCAGATACCGCACCCCGAAACGGGAAAAAGCCCTCTTCGTCGCGCTTCCCAACGGCCAGGCCGAAGGCAAGCGAATGACAAAGAGAGCCATCCAAGCAATGATTATCAAATATGCCAAACGCTTTGGCAAACCTTATCTGACTGTCCATAAGCTTCGCCATTCGTTTGCTACCGATTACTATCTGCAAAATGACATTTATAAGACGAAGGAGCAGCTTGGCCATGCCTCGACCGAAACGACCGAGGTATACGCTCACTTGACCGACAAGACGATGTCCGAGGCGATCGAGCGGCGAGTTGAATAGTACATTATCCTATTCAGCAAGGGGCGTTAGCCCCGCTTCGCTTAGGACCCAGGCCGCTATCTTCTCAAGCTCATTTGCAGCAAAATGAGCGAAAGGCGCGGCGGTGACTTCCCCTCCCCGCAAGGCTTGTCCAGTCCCTGCCAATTGCGCGGGGCCGGACTGCGCTTTTGCAGTCCGGGGGATTTCATTCGCCGCTTTTCCATTCCCTGCCGTCTCTATTTCCCTCACTACATAGGCCTTCACCTGATTTAGCTCCTGCAGCAGTACCCGATCTTCTTCGCTGCGAAGCATCACAATCTTCGGAAATGCCTCTCGCTTATAACCCTCCACCAGAATCAGATCGTAACCGCCGAATCGCGCGATTAATTCCATCAAGGAAGTCTCCTGCTCTTCTATCAAGGCCGTCCGGTAAGGAGATGTGATAGCGATCGCTGCTGCGCCATGATGGCGAAAAGCATACGTATCCGTCCCATCATGATCGATCTCAAAGCCATGAGCATCATGCTTGATCACGGCTACTCGCAGCTTCATATGGCTGAACAAGGGCAGCAGCCTGCTGATCAGCGTTGTTTTCCCGCTGTCCTTATAACCGACGATTTGCATAACAGCGGGCGGCGCAGGCCTACTCATCGCTCACCAGCCCCCGCCAGGCAGCCTCAGCGCTTTAACCTGCTCACCGGCCTGAAGCCCTGTGGTCGTTGGGGGTATGACGATCAGCACGTCGCTGTCCTTGATCGTGACCATGACAGACGATTCATCAAGCGCTGCCGGATAAGCGATTGCCTTCCCGGAGGAAAGATCCAGCCTTCCTCTTACGAACCGGGTGAAGTTGTTGATTTTCTTGTAATCGCTGCCCAGTTCCGCAGGGATCTCCGTCAGAAACGGCTTCTCCCGGCCAAGCATCCCGCCAAGCAGCGGACGTACAAACAGCTCGAAGCCGACGAAGCAAGCGCCGGGATTACCGGAAAGCGCAAACAGCATCTTCCCGTTCTTCACCGCTGCTGTCGTCACACTGCCCGGGCGCATCGTCACTTTGTTGAACAGCATTTCTACATCCGGCCCCTTGACCAGATCAGCCATAATGTCGTAATCGCCGACGGACACTCCACCGGTCGTAATCACAACATCATAATTGATCAAAGCCTGCCCGATGATCCGCCGGGCCTTGTCCAATTGATCGGGAATCGCTTCAAGCAGATGAGGCTCCCCTCCCGCTTCAATAATCTGACTCGCCAGCATATAGGTATTGCTATTGCGAATCTTGCCATCCACCAGCGGCTCATCCACATCCAGCAGCTCGGAACCGGTAGAGAGCACAGCCACCCGCGGACGCTTCATTACCGGAACCGCAGCCAACCCGAAGGTAGCCAGCACAGAGATCTCGCCAGCGGACAGCTTGCGTCCTTTCTCCAGAAGCCGTTCCCCTGCGGAAATTTCGTAACCGACCGGAGTAATATTAAGGCCCGGCGAAATCGGCCGTCTTAGCTTGATATAAGTTCGTCCATCCTGGATCTCCAGCTCCGTCATCTCTAGCATAATAACCGAATCCGCCTCATCGGGCACCTTCGCCCCCGTCATAATGCGAGCCGCTGTGCCGGGAACAAGAGGTACAGAAGGCAAACTGCCGCAAGGGATTTGATCTACCACTTGCAGCAGAACCGGCTCCTCCGCATGACAATGCTCTGTATCGCTGCTCTTGACCGCATAGCCGTCCATGCCTGAACGGCGGAAGAACGGATACGGATGGGGTGCAACCACATCTTCAGCCAGAATCCGCCCCATCGATTCAGCAAGCTTCACTTGCTCCGTTCCGCCCGGGACGACGAATGGCATGATGCGAGCCTGGGCCGCTTCGACGGATACGGCATGGCGACGGAATTTATCTTCGTTTGTTGCTGCTGTCTTGTCCATGTCTTTTCCCCTTCCTTCCTATTCGGAACAGGCGCTGAGATAATCGCCGAACACAGCTTCCGTACGAGCCGACACTTCGGTGATTTCAGCCTTGCTTAAGTGATCATAATGAATTCCCATAACGACAGTCACGGTACATTTCAGCCTCTGTGCTGCTTTTCTAGCCATATTAACCGTCAAGACATGCTCCTTATGCCCCGGTACTGCGGTGGTCTCAACCTCTATATTTTCACCATTCCAATAAGCCGTTGAAGCGGCACCGATATGTTCGACCCCGCCAGTAATCAAGATCACCAGATCGCGCCCCATGGGAACAGCCTGCAATTTAATATCCTCAAACGCCATTCTTCCTGCCTCCTCTGAACATCCTCTCCTAATTCTATAGGATGCCGCGGATTTCGTCCAAGGTAGAAATGTTCTCGGCGATCATAAATTGCTCCACTTGATCAAGCAAGTCCACTCCGGCCCGCAAATTCATAAAATTATAGGTTCCAACCTGCGTGATTGCTGCCCCGGCCATAATAAATTCGATAATATCGGTTCCGCTGCAAATCCCGCCCATTCCCATCACCGGAATCGATACAGCCTTGCTTACCTGATGCACCATGCGCAGTGCGATCGGCTTGATCGCAGGGCCGGATAAGCCGGCATAGAGATTGTTAAACACGCTGCGGCGTTTGTATATATCGATCTTCATCGCCGAGAAAGTATTTATGAGGGATACGCCATCGGCCCCTTCCTGCTCACACATGACGGCCATGCCTACAATGTCCTCCGCATTCGGAGACAATTTGATGACAAGCGGCAGCGACGTCGCAGCACGTACCTTCCTGACGACCTCCCGTGCCGTCTCCGTCTGGATGCCATAGGCCATCCCGCCCGCTTTGACATTGGGACAGGAAATATTGAGTTCAATCATGTCGACAGCCGGATTACCCGCAAGCGCCCTTCGCTTGGCATCCGCTTCGATTCGTTCAGCTCCCTCCACATAGTCCTCCATCGTATTCCCGCCCAGATTCACAATGCGAATCAGATCCAGCTGCTCCCAGCGCGGACACTCCTCGCTTAGGAAAGCTTCGACTCCCGGATTCTCCAGGCCAACGCTGTTCAACAACCCGGATGGCGTCTCATAGACTCTTATGCCGTCATTGCCTGCCTTCGGGTGAAGGGTCAGCCCTTTGCCGGAAATTCCCGCAAGGCGATTCAGCTCATAGAGCGCTCCATATTCCTGTCCAAATCCGAAGGTTCCGGAGGCCATAACGAGCGGATTCTTAAACGTCAGCTTGCCGAAAGAACATGATAAATCGATCATTCGAATACAACCTCCTCTGCCGGAAATACAGGACCATCCGTACAAGCCTTCTTCCGTTTGTCTTTACATTTTACACTGCATACCAGACAGGCCCCAATCCCGCAAGCCATCCGGTTCTCTAGTGAGACATATACCTTGGCTCGTCCGGATGAAGCTTGTTGCTTGCGCTGCACAGCGTGCAGCATCGGATGGGGTCCGCAGGCTATGATCGTATCATAGTGCTCAAAATCGAGATCGTCGAGAATCACGCCACCCACATTGACATGTATCTGTCCAGCGGAAGCTGCACGGAATTCTTCTACCATGTAAGACTCGCGGCTAAAGCCGAGATACACGTCGGCATTCGGAACCTGGCGCAGGGCATAATAAAACGGGGCAATCCCGATTCCCCCGCCAACAAATGCCGTCTTGCCTTCCGGAGCTTCAAATCCATTTCCAAACGGACCTTCCAGCCTCACATGATCCCCTTGCTTCAAATTTGAGAATAGTCTCGTTCCCTCTCCAACGACTAAATACAGAAATTCGATCCGTCCAGGCGTAATATCGAAAATACTCAGCGGCCTGGACAGCAGCGGATAATGGTCCCATGCGCGTATCATGTAAAACTGGCCCATCTTCCCGACGAATTGACCGGCAACGGCCAGACGAAATACTCCTGGTGCTACTTCCTCATTGGATATGACTTCCGTCAAATTGTTCAGTCCCCTTTCTTATTGAGGTTGTTCAAAAAGCCCACTTCCGATCCGAAAAGCCAACGAAGCCATGTGGCCTGCGAAAGCCTCTCAGTTGTTCACGACCAACTTCCTGCGCCCCTCTTCTCAGTTCCTATGCTCATCCAACAGAAGCGTTTGGAAAAATATCGGAAACATGAGCTCCGGTACTGCAAAACTGGCCTTTTTGAGCACACTATAGACGCCTGCTTGATTTTATACACTTCATTTAAAGATGCAATTTTTCTCGCCTACCAGTCTGTGATAAACATCACTCCAAAACGATTTAGCCCTGAGTAAAACGCTTACCTTGAAAATTAACCATTTCCTCATATTTTTCAATGAATATGGGCATACCAGAACATGACATTTATTTTGGAGAAGAGGTAATGCTATGTCCACAAAACTCAAACACTGGATGATCGTCTGCACCATCCTGCTCATGTTGTTCCCAAGCTCTGGGAGCATTGAAGCCAAACGGTCGTCACCGGGTGCACCAGGTACGGAGGACACGGCACCTACATCCACTGAGAGCAGTGAAAAGCCGCTTAATCTAGCCGAGCTGCAGCGCAAATATTCCGAGACCTTTGTATTCCGCGGTCCTCGGGTGAAGCAGGTCGCACTTACTTTCGACGATGTGCCAGACCCCCGATTCACGCCGCAAGTGTTGAAAATACTGAAGCGTGAAGGTGTCAAAGCCACCTTTTTCGTCGTAGGCAGCCGGGCCAAGAAACATCCTGATCTCGTTCGGCAAATCCACCGTGATGGCCATATCATCGGCAACCATTCCTATACTCACAATCAATTCAAGAAGCATTCGATGCAGGAGTTCCAGTCCGAAATACTGCGGACCGAAAAGGTGATTCAAAATATCGTCGGTTATCGCCCGAAGCTGATTCGGCCTCCATACGGTGATATTAATGAAGCTCAGGTTCGTTGGGCGAAGCGGCATAGCTACAGAGTCGTAAACTGGAACGTCGATTCTCTGGATTGGAAGGGGCTCGACAAGGACAAGGTCAAGCAGAACGTGCTTGAAACGGTTGGTCCCGGATCGATCGTTCTCCAGCATGCCGGAGGCGGCTCGGGCTCTAACCTGAACGGTACGATCGAGGCGCTGCCCGAGATTATCGAACAATTGAAATCCAAAGGCTATCAATTCGTTAATGTGGCCGATATGCTCCAAACCAAGAAAAATAAATTGTAATAAATAGGGCCGTACCGGAACAGCTTCTGTCCGGTACGGCCCTATAAAATCGATGAATCTATAATCTGCTATTTCAATACAAACAACTTAACATCCTGATAACCAAACTGGTTCACAAAGGAAGTACTGCCCGGGATGAAAATATCGATCCGGTTGCCCTTGATCGCTCCACCGATATCTGTCGCTGTCGCTACAAAAGCTTTCTTAGGCAGGCCTTCATGATCATGTCCGGTTACGAGCACCTTGGTGCCCAGAGGAATCACTTTCGGGTCCACTGCAATCGTTCCTAGTTTGAGCGGGTTGCCATAATAATCTACCGCGCCATATCCGCCATTTTCACTTGGAGCTGAAGAATACGCCGTCGCTTTGGCGCTGATCGTCTTGGAGTAATTAAAGCTCTTGCCCCAAGCTTCAACCACCTTTTGATCTGCAAGTACGCTTAGCGTAGGCAGCAGAATGGCGCTGTCCGCAGATGAAGCCTTCATTTCCGGAGCAGACATCGTATTGCTCTTGTTATCAGGAATTGTGATGCTAAGACCTTCGTATATATTGGTTGCCTGGATGGTCGGATTAGCGGTCATCAGCTTGTCCATCGGCACTCCATACTGCTTCGAAAGTGTATAGAATGTATCTCCTTCCTTCGCTGTATGTAACGAGTCGGCCAGCGCAGGAACGGATTGGATCGCTCCAAATAATCCAGCGGTAATCAATGCTGTCTTCATCATGCGCTTGAATGTCCATGTATGTTGTTTCTTCATGTTGTCCTCCTTTGATTTCGCCTGCGGAGTTAGTTGTCGGATTCGGGAAAAGGAAGCTTCCCTACGCGAGAATAGTAACAAATGATAGATTCATTTTTTGTTACTTTATCCGCGCTTCACCCCAAGATAGCCAATCTGTAAATGATTCCATTTCAAATCGGCCTTTCGTTAAATCGTCCCCCGCACTTGTCCTAGTAAGTTTCGGCTCATTGAATATATCACAACTTTGTAACCAATAGCTCATGTAATTGTTACCATTTGCGCACAAAGCCTGATATAACAAGGTATTTTTAATCTTAATTAATGACAAATACAGTTATATGTTTACTATATAAGCGCAACTCAACATGAGAAATGTGGACTGGAAAAGCCGGACTTGCTCTTTCTTTGGTTCGACCTCTATAGTAGTAAAGAACGGATAGGATGGTATTCCGCATAGCGAAAATATTGGGTTGGAGGGGTGAAGCATTGGGCTTGCTGCATCATATCGAGATTTACGTATCAAACCTTAAACGTTCGGCAGAATTCTGGGGATGGTTTCTGTCAGAGCTTGGTTATGCGCCGTTTCAGGAATGGGAAGAAGGCCGGAGCTGGAAATTAGGAGACACTTATCTAGTGTTTGTTCAAGCCAAAGAGAAATACCTGGACGTTCCCTACAATCGATGTCGTGTGGGGCTGAACCATTTGGCATTCCATGCGAATTCACGGCAACAAGTGGATGAGCTGACTGTCAAGATTCGGTCCAGAGGATTAAACGTGCTTTATCAGGATAGGCATCCTTTCGCCGGCGGAGAAGACTATTATGCCTTGTTTTTCGAAGACCCTGATCGAATAAAAGTCGAGTTGGTAGCACCTTGAGCATCCCTGTTCGCGATACTAGCAAAAAGGGCGATCCCCAAGTAGTATTTACTACCGGGATCGCCCCTTCCATTCCTCGCGCAAATATATCGCTCGGTTAGAGTACTTTGCTCAGGAACTCCTTCGTCCGCTGCTCCTTAGGCGCACCAAATACTTGCTGTGGCGAGCCTTGCTCCAAAACCTGGCCTTGATCCATAAAGATGATGCGATCGCCGACCTCTCGGGCAAAGCCCATTTCATGCGTAACGATGACCATCGTCATTCCTTTGTCGGCCAGCTTCTTCATAACATCAAGCACTTCTCCGACCATCTCGGGGTCAAGCGCGGAGGTCGGTTCATCAAACAGCATTACATGCGGCTCCATCGCCAGCGCTCTGGCAATGGCAATCCGCTGCTTCTGCCCACCGGACAATTGTGAGGGATAGGCATCCCGCTTATCCTGCAAACCGACAGTTTGCAGCAGATTCATCGCTACGGCCTCTGCTTTGTTCTTGTCCATCTTCTTCACGCGTATAGGCGCAAGGGTGATGTTATCGAGCACCGTCTTGTGCGGAAACAGATTGAACTGCTGGAACACCATCCCCATCTTCTGACGAGTCAAGTTAATGTTGTGCCCTCGTACGGTAATCGATTCGCCTTCGAACAGAATCTCGCCTTCAGATGGAGTCTCCAGCATGTTAAGACAGCGCAGGAACGTGCTCTTCCCCGATCCGCTCGGACCGATTACAACGACAACCTCCCCTTGCGAGACCTCAAGGTCTATCCCCTTCAAAATATGGAGATGACCGAATTTTTTATGCAAATTTTTAACGGTTATCACTGGCCTTCAACTTCCTTTCGAACACACCCAAAACCCGAGATAGTGTGAATGTCAGAATAAAATAAATTACTGCAACGATCAGATACGGTGTCATCCCGTTATACGTGATGCCAACGACAGAGCCGGATTGGAAGATCAGCTCGGTCACACCGATAATGGAGACGATAGAGGACTCTTTAATAATCGTTATGAATTCATTGCCGATGGCCGGAAGCACTGATTTAATCGCCTGCGGAATGATGATGAAGCGCAGCGACATTCCCTGCGACATCCCGAGTGAACGCGCCGCTTCCCCTTGTCCGCGATCCACGCCTTGAATACCTGCGCGAAAGATTTCCGCCAAATAAGCCGAGCTATTGATGGACAAAGTAATCGCACCCGATTGAATCGGAGTAAAGTTAACGCCGAATAATTGCGAGAAGCCATAATGAATAATCAACAGCTGTACCATCATCGGCGTTCCGCGCAGGAACTCCACCCAAGCATGGCCGATGAAACGGACGATTTTTAAGGGCGACATCCGCACCAAAGCAACCACAAGCCCGAGAATAAAACCGCAGATAACACCGATCGCAGCCAATAAGAGCGTATACTGCACACCGGTGAAGAAGTAATCGCGGTAATCCCAAAACATCGTAAAAAACTTCATAACCAGACCATTCCTCCCAAATTCATCAGAAAACTTGCTAAAAAGCAGAAAATAGCGAAGCTTCTCCGCTATTTTCTAGAGCAATTCCTTAAAAATCCAATGTTTATTTCACAGCCAATTCGCTGGCTGCTTGAATATACTTCTCTAGGCTTCCATCTTCCATCAGGCGTGTCAAGGTAGCGTTGACCTTATCAAGAATCTCGCTATTGCCCTTCTTCACAGCGACAATATATCCGTCATCCTCAGCCTCCGGCTGAGCCTCTGCAATGGTCAGACCCTCGATATTGCTTATATACGCCTCTGCTACTGGACCTTCGATGATAGCTACGTCTACACGGCCTGTTTTTAGCTGCATCATAATATCTTGAGTTTTCGCCAGGGAAGTGATCTTGGCATCCTGGACCGTCTTGGCAATATCCTCCTGGATCGAACCCTTTTGAACGCCAATCTTCTTGCCAACCAGCGCATCCATCGTCTTGTAGCTGCCTTCTTCACCGGTACGAGTGACAACAGCCTGCATTGCCGTAAAATAAATCTTAGACATATCTACTTCCTTCTGACGCTCAGGTGTTGGACTTAAACCGGAAATGGCAAAATCAATCCGGCCGCTGTTCAACTCATTCATTAGCGAATCGAATTGCAGATCCTTGATTTGCAGCTCAGCGCCCAGATCCTTGGCAATTTCCTTGGCGATTTCAATGTCAAAGCCGACGATTTCATCCTGTCCTTGATCATTTTTAATATGGAACTCATATGGAGCAAAGTCTGCGCTGGTGCCAAGCGTGATGACCTTTTTGTCTGAATTCCCGCCATCGCTTCCTGCTCCTTGCGCGCTCCCATCATTATTTTTATTTTGTCCGCATGCGGCAAGCAAGCTGGTTACCATCAATAGAGCTATAACTAATGTTCCCCACTTTTTCATTTCTCTCTCTCCTGTCATTTGCTTTCTTTAATCTATAATCACTTGGCCAATTATAAAACAAAATGCATATATATGCAAAGGTAAAATATGATACTTCATCATTTATTCACAGATTTTTATCCAAGTATTGAGGGTTAATTAAGCTGTGGTTAATTAAACGAAGCTGATAAGTTAACAATATCACAGCAATCCATCTTAACGGAAATTGGTTCCGCTATTTTGGCGAATTCGACGTTTCCGTAATTGTAACGGAAATCTGATCCTCTATTTGGGGATCATCTACCTATATTCTGCTGAAAAACTTCAATTTAAGGGACTCCATTTCCGTTAGAATTCAAAAATGGCTCTTTCAAGCCAAATAGCGGCACTGATTTCCGTTAGATCTTTCTGGGCCAAAAACCGCTCACCTTCACCAACGGCTCAGCGTATCGAACATACGGATTAGTCTAGCCGGTATAGTTAGTGGCGGCGTATTGTTGGGGGAATGGGGGAATTCGTGCTGTTGGGGCTACTACATTCTAAAATGACGATTTTGAAGTGCAGAAAATTACATTCACGCGCTGTGTCGCGTTAAAACGTTAGTGAATATTTATGAGATTCGCTTAATTTATTGCCCTGCCTTTTATTCAATTCCAAAAAGCTTGGACATAATAGGACAAAGGAGTTGAATCTATGCTGCTGGAAGCTCTATATCATGTTCCAAGAGATAAGTGGGCCTATGCCTACGATAATTCAACGATTCATCTGCGGATTAGAACGAAGCGTGATGATCTGGAGCAGGTCATTGCCATGACCGGGGATAAATATAATTGGGCCGGTACCTATCAGGAGTTCAAAATGGAGAAAGCGGCTCATGATCTGATGTTTGACTACTGGGAGGTTGATGTTCGCCCCCGCTACAGGCGCTTATCCTATGCCTTCAAGCTCGTTGCCGGAACGGAGACGATTTACATGCTCGATTCGGGCTTGCAGCATGATCCGCCATCCCCGCCGGGAGAATGCTTCGAGTTCCCCTATATTCATGAAATCGACGTATTCAAGGTCCCGGAGTGGGCCAAGGAAGCCGTCTTCTATCAGATTATCCCGGAACGGTACGCTAACGGGAATCCGGATAATGACCCGAAGCCCGTGGAGAATTGGGGAGGCACACCGAAATTCGATAATTTCTTCGGCGGCGATTTACAAGGGGTGCTGGATCATTTGGATCATCTGGTCGATTTGGGGATCAACGCCATTTATTTCACACCTTTATTCACTTCGCCATCCTATCATAAGTACGATACGACGGACTATCGGCAGGTCGATCCTCATTTCGGTGATAACGCACTGCTTAAGAAAGTTACCGAAGCCTGTCACGAACGTGGTATTCGTGTTGTACTCGATGCCGTCTTCAATCATTGCGGCGAGCAGTTTCCGCCGTTCCAGGATGTGCTGAAGCATGGGCAGAACTCCAAATATGCAGGCTGGTTCCATATCAACGAGTTCCCGGTTAAGATCAAGGATGGGATGCCCACCTATGATACCTTTGGCTTCTATGGGAATATGCCTAAATTCAACACGGCTAACTCCGAAGTGAAGGAATATTTGCTTGGGGTAGCTGAATATTGGATCCGGGAGATCAAGCTGGACGGATGGCGTCTTGATGTCGCTAATGAGATCGATCACCATTTCTGGCGAGATTTCCGCAACGTCGTGAAAAGAGTGAATCCGGAGGCTTATATTATCGGGGAAGTCTGGAGCGATTCACTGAACTGGCTGCTCGGCGATCAATTTGATTCCGTCATGAACTATCCCTTTGCCGACAAGGTGCTTGAATTTTTCTGCGGCGGAATGGATGGCTACAACTTCTCGAATGAGATGGGCTCGCTTATTATGCGTTATCCGCAGCAGACGAACGAAGTGATCTTCAATATGCTCTGTACGCATGATACACCACGGTTACTGACACGGGTGGGCGGTGACAAAAGAAAGCTCAAGCTCTGCGTCGTCTTCCTATTCACTTATATCGGCACGCCTTGCATCTTCTACGGCGATGAGATTGGCTTAACCGGGAATACGGACCCGGATTGCCGCAAATGCATGGAATGGGATCCGCAGAAGCAAGATCGTGAGCTGTTCGATTTCTATAAAATGATGATCGCCTTGCGCAAGAAGCATGTGGTGCTTAGACAAGGACGCTTTCGCTTTCTACAAGCCAATAGCGGCAATCCCTGCATCATTTATGAGCGACTGGATCACCGTATGCATTTCACAGTCTGGATGAATAATACGGATAAAGCGTGCGTGCTATCCCATCCGATTCAGACTAGCGATTGGCAGGACGCCCTGACCGGCGAGAGAGTTGCTCCCGACTCGGGTACAATGAACATCAGCCTGGACCCCTATGGCTTCCGTATTCTGTATCGTCATATCAAATGAACATAAATAAGCCGGGATCTGGCAGATCGATCCATTAACCAACGGATCACGCCAGTCCCGGCTTTTCTTATACATTCTTCAGCCTTGCGTAGATTTCGCTATACTGTCTTGCCGATTGCTGCCAGCTATAGTCACCGGACACCGCTGTCTTGACGAGACTTTCCCAAATTTCCGGTTGTTTATAGAAGGAGACAGCCCGGCGCAGTGTATATAACAGATCATGGGCGTTGAAGTCATGAAAAGTAAATCCGTTGCCCTCCCCCGTATATTCGTTATAGGCATGCACGGTATCATTAAGCCCTCCCGTCTCCCGAACAACGGGAATGCTTCCATAACGCAAGGCCAATAGCTGGCTGATGCCACAGGGCTCAAAACGTGAAGGCATCAGGAACAGATCGCTGCCGGCATAAATCCGCCGCGACAGCCGTTCGCTGAACAAAATCTGTGCAGAGAGCTTCTGCGGATGGCGCCGAACCGCTTCTCTGAACCATTCCTCATAGCTGTTATCCCCGGTACCAAGCAGTACGAATTGAACATCATCCTCATTCAGCCATTCATCCAGAATACGCGTCAGCAAATCGAGGCCCTTTGGCTCAACCAGCCGCGTCACCATACCGATGAGCGGAACGGAGGCTTGCTCGGGAAGTCCCAATTCCTGCTGCAGCGCCAGTTTATTTTGCCTTTTCTTGGTCAGGCTGCTGCGGTATTTGACGTATATATCCTCATCCGTCAACGGATTATAAAGCTTTGCATCAATCCCATTCAAGATCCCTGACAAGCGATCCCCCAGCGAGCGCAGCAATCCGTCCATTCCATAGCCATAGTAAGGGGTGCGGATTTCTGCAGCATAGGTGGGACTTACTGTCGTAACATGATCGGCGAACACAAGCCCCGCTTTCATAAAGCTCACATTGCCGTAATATTCGACTGCCCCCGCCGTAAAATAGTAATCCGGCAGCCCGAGTAAATCGCCCAGCACTTCCCGGGGGAAAATCCCCTGATACAGCAGATTGTGAATTGTATATACCGTTCGGATAGAACGATATGCTATATGGCTCTGATAATGCTCCTTAAGAAGCAGCGGAATCATCGCTGTATGCCAGTCATGACAATGGAGAACATCCGGCAGGAATTCAATCATCGGCAGCATATCAAGCACTGCCCGGTTCAGGAAAGCGAAGCGCTCCCCATCATCCGGGTAGCCATAAACACCATCCCGGCCGAAGTAATATTCATTATCGATAAAATATACTGGCATCCCTTCATGAATGAAATACTCGATCCCTCCATACTGCCTGCGCCAACCAACAGGCACTTCCATCGCCCCCAAATGCGTCATCTGGTCGGTGAAATGGGACGGGATATCCTTATATTTAGGCAGCACCACTCGCACATCATGACCCGCCTCTTGCAGCGCCTTTGGAAGTGCACCGATCACATCAGCCAACCCACCTGTCTTAATAAAAGGGACAACCTCGGCAGCGGCGAACAATATTTTCATATATGCTTCCTCCTTGGTGATTTAGTGCCTGGTTTAATCTTGTTCGATAAGCGGAGCTTCACCCTCCGCCCGGATCTGATCGCCGGCTTCAGAACGATGAAGCTGAGTGGCGCAAGGGCTAGCTCCAGGCTATACGGACAATCATGCCAGCGCTTCAGCTCGCTATGCAATGGGGCAATGCGAATCTGTTCTGCGCCGCCATAAACTTCCAAATTGCTGTTGAACATCTCGACATATGCCCCATACTGCGGTACACCGATTCGGTAATGCTCCCGTGCAACAGGTTGAAAGTTAATAACGATCAGCAGCGTATCCTCGGTTCGCTTGCCCTTTCGCAAGTAACAAATGACGCTTTGCGTATTATCATGCGGATTAATCCATTGATAACCGCTGCCGTGATGATCGTTCTCCCACAAGGCAGGCTCTCTTAAATAGAAATGATTCAGCGAGCGGGTATATTCCAGCATTTTGCGATGCATTTCATAATCCAGCAGCAGCCAGTCCAGCTCCGCCTGATCCCGCCATTCAATGAACTGGCCAAATTCCCCGCCCATGAACAGCAGCTTTTTCCCCGGCGATGTCATCAGATAACCGAGCAAAATTCTTAACCCGGCAAACTTTTGCTCATAACTTCCAGGCATTTTGCTAAGCAAGGACTTCTTGCCATGCACCACCTCATCATGCGATAAAGGCAGGGTGTAATTATTCGTAAAGGCATACCAAATCGGGAAGGTAAGCAGATGATGACTTTCCGGCCGCTGATCAAATTCCGTCCCCATATAGGCGAGGGTATCGTTCATCCAGCCCATGTTCCATTTGTAGTTGAAACCAAGCCCTCCTTTATCCACGGGGTCCGTAACCCCGGGCCAGGAGCTGGATTCCTCCGCCATCATCAGAGCATACGGGTCATACTCGAAGACGACCCGGTTCAATTGCTTCAGAAAATCAATCGCCTCCAGATTTTCCACGCTTCCAAACTCATTCAGCGGATGCCGACCCGGCAGCTTCTCAAAATCAAGACGCAGCATACTGGTTACAGCATCGACCCGCAGCCCGTCGAAATGATACCTATCCAGCCAGAACAAGGCATTTGAGATAAGAAAGGATCTGACCTCCGGCTTGCCGAAATCGAAGCTCAGCGTCCCCCACCCCGTTTTTTCGGCCTTGGCCTCATCCTCATATTCGAACAGTGCCGTACCGTCGAATCGCCGCAGACCATGCGCATCCTTCGTGAAATGGCCGGGCACCCAATCGAGCAAAACCCCGATCCCTGACTGATGACAGCGATCCACGAAGTACATCAGATCCTCCGGTTTGCCATAGCGGCTTGTCGGCGCATAATAGCCAGTAATCTGATACCCCCAGGACAGATCATAAGGATACTCGGCCAGCGGCATTAACTCGATATGCGTATATCCCATTTTTGCTACATAAGGAATTAGGATATCTGCCATCTCACGATATGTATAGAAGCTGCCGTCCTTCCTTTGACGCCATGTTCCGAAATGCAATTCATATATATTCAGCGGCCTTTGATACAACGCTCTGCGGCTGCGTCGCCATTTCTCGTCATGCCATGTGTAGCCCGTTATCGATTTAACGATGGATGCCGTTGCCGGACGAACTTCGGCATAGGTTGCATAAGGGTCGGCCTTCAAGCTTTTGACCCCGTCCTGGCCGATAATTTCATACTTGTAAAAAATTCCTTCCTCTACTCCCGGAAAAAAACGAGTCCAAAATCCCGATTCGGGTATCTTATATAGTAAATCATTCTCCCCGCTCCACCGGTTCCAATCCGCGGCGATCGATACTTGCCGCGCGTGGGGCGCCCATACGGTAAAGCGAACACCGGACTGACCGTCCTCGACTGCCAGATGCGAACCCAGGGTTAAGTAGCTTCGGTATAGTGTTCCTTCATGAAACAAATAAATATCATCCTTAGAAATTAGTTCAGTTCGTTCGGACAATGTATAATCACCTGCTTCTCCAAATAATTTTATAGAGGCTAATGAACAGCCGGGACCGCTTGAACCACTATTTATCCATAATTTTGCCTTAACTCCCGATATTGAAAATTAAAATGCTCTTTTACAAATTTCTTTGTAATAATTTCTGATAATTTCCATAACTTTAATTTCAACAACATCATTCATATCTAGTGTATGTAAGAACAACACAGTCCAAACCACACGGGAGGGAAAAAACGAAGTGAATAAAAAAAATTGTATTGCAATGCTGCTGGCTGGAGGTGAAGGTCGCAGATTATCCCCGCTCACTTCCAAACTTGCTAAACCCGCCGTACCGTTCGGCGGCCACTACCGGATCATCGATTTTCCTCTCAGTAACTGCGTGAACTCAGGGATCGATACCATTGGCGTACTTACTCAATACGAGGCAGAATCGCTTCACGAACATATTGGCGAGGGTAAAGCATGGAACCTCCCGAAACATGAGCATGGCGGTATTTCCCTGCTGCCATCCTACAACGCCGGTGTGAAGGAATATGCCGGAACAGCAGATGCAATTTTCAAAAATATCGAGTATGTGGATCGATTC
The DNA here is from genome assembly GCF_013393165.1 of Paenibacillus sp. 79R4. NCBI lineage: Bacteria > Bacillati > Bacillota > Bacilli > Caryophanales > Paenibacillaceae > Paenibacillus > Paenibacillus sp. 79R4. The sequence goes on from NZ_QJOT01000021.1 coordinate 47,072, forward strand.
AAGCCGGATCAGGTACTGATCCTGTCGGGCGACCATATTTATCATATGGATTACCGTAAGCTGCTTGATTATCACTTGTCTGTGAACGCAACCGCAACTATTTCCGTCATGCCAGTGCCTTGGGAGGAAGCGCATCGCTTTGGGGTGATGTGCACCGATCAGCAGAATAGAATTACGGAATTCGCGGAGAAGCCAAAACATCCGACCAGCAATCTGGCCTCGATGGGGATTTATTTATTCAATTGGGACTTCCTGAAGCAGCATTTGCTGAATGATGCCACGGATACAGGAAGCAGCCATGACTTTGGCAAGGATTTGATTCCGAAAATGCTGGCTGGCAGGGAGCCGCTGCATGCCTATGAATTTCAGGGATACTGGCGTGATGTAGGGACTGTGGAAAGTCTGTGGGAAGCACATATGGACTTACTGGCCGAGAACGCAGATTGGAAGCTAACGAATAATGAAGCCTGGCCGATGTTCACCCATGGATTGCCCGGTGCTCCAAGCTTTTTGGCCCGTAATACACAGATCAGCAACTCGATGGTGCATCAGAATTGCGAGCTGGAGGGACAGATCGAGCAATCGGTTGTGTTTGGCGAGGCAAGTATCGGCCGATATACGAAGATTAAGGACAGCGTCATTATGCCTGGCGCCAAGATCGGACGCAATGTCTGGATCGAAAAGGCCATTATCGGTGAAGGTGCAGTCATTAAGGACGGTGCAATGATTAAAGGAACGTTAGGCGATATAGCCGTTGTGGGTCCCGGCGAGACCGTTACCGCCAAGCCTGCGCTTATTCCACAGCCAAGCAGATTGCTTATGGAGGTCTATGAGAAGACGCCGCGGCTTAGAGCAGAAGGCATGCCTTCCTAGATAAAGTTCAAAAGTCCGCTTTGGATAAGAAAACCGGTCATAGTCATCTGAGAATGACCCCGGATTCAACCAGCTGAGCGTTTTGCAAAACGCCCATCAGCAGCATAAGCTTCGGTACTGAAAACCGACTTTTGGGATTATATATGAAAGGGACTCTCTAAAGTACAGCATCCTTAGAGAGTCCCTTCTTGATGTAACTACATATTTAGTTCTGATCCTCACTGTTTATTAGCTCTACCTCTTCGTCCCGGCTCTCAGGATCATGAATCGGCATCGGCAAAGTGACAGAGACCGTGGTACCAGCACCCAGCTCGCTGCGAATATCCATTTTGCCGTGATGCAGTTCCACGAGCTGCTGGCTGATCGCCAGTCCAAGTCCGGTTCCTCCACCCTGGTGATTTACCTGGAAGAAGCGGTCGCGAACCCGGCTAAGATTTTCCTCGCTGATCCCTATCCCGCTATCGACCACTTCGACTTGAACCTGCTCCGCGGAAATGGGATTGATGACAAGATGAATCCAGCTATTCTCATGGGAGAACTTAATCGCATTATCAACCAGATTCAGAAAGACCTGCTTCAAGCGATTGGCATCGCCGATAACGGTAATCGGCTTATCCATTTTATCATCAAGCTTGATCTGGATCTGCTTCTTTTCCGCCTTCGCCCACACGTTCAGCATAATCTCCTTCAGCAATTCCTGCAGCTTGACACGACCGATCACAAGCTTCATCTCGTTCTGCTGCAGCTTGGAGAAGTCCAGCATTTCCTCAACCAGTCCGATCAGCCGATCGGTCTCCTTGGAGATAATATTCATCCCGATCTTTGTCTCATCCGGATCGAAGCCGCCGGAGGTCAGTGTCTCGCTCCAGCCCTTGATGCCCGTTAATGGAGTACGCAGTTCATGGGAGATGGACGAGATGAAATCATCCTTGATCTGGTTGCTGCGAACAATCTCCTGTGCCATGTAGTTGAGCGTCGAAGCCAGCTCGCCTAATTCATATTTATATTCGCCTTCAATGCGTGTATCGAATTTTCCCTTCGCTAACTGGGCGGATACGGCTCTGATGTTATTGATCGGCTTCACGATCGAATTCGCGAGTCCGATACTGAACAAAGTAACGAGCGCCAGTACGGCAACGCATACCGCTGAGGACAGCAGGGTCAGATTCATCATTTTGGAATTAACCGCCTCAAGCGAAGTGACGTAGCGAACGATATAGGCGTTCTCCCCGCGTACCTGAAGCGGGGAGGATACAGCCATGACCATTTCTCCTGTTGACGGCTGCCTGCCGATCCATTTGCCTACACTGCCCGATGCGGCCTGCAGTACATCGCTCGTCTGGATCGCCTTCTCATCCTGGAACGGATTACTGCTCGCCTTGACATTGCCTTTCCGGTTGAGAATCAGAAGCTCTGTATCCTTCAATTCAAAGGCATCAAGCATTTCCGTAAAATAATGCGGGTCATTATCCGCATTCAGCTTTACGAATTTCTGAAAATAATCGGACGCCCATGTCGTATGGTTCGACATATGGTTATAGATCGTATCGTAATAGTACATGCGAATGGCCAAGGAGAAGATCAGTTCAACCATGAACAGAGTTACGAATACGACGATAAAATAATGCATTACGATTTGTCGTCCGATGCCCTTTTTGATCATTGTCCCTCGCCCTTCCATTTATAGCCAAATCCCCAAACAGTCTGGAGGAACATCGGCTCGGAAGGATTATTCTCGATCTTCTGGCGAAGCCGACGGATATTGACGTCAACAATTTTCGGATCGCCCATGTATTCTTTGCCCCATACATGATCAAGCAATTGATCGCGGCTTAGCGGGGAGTTCTCGTTCTCCAGGAAATATTGGACCAGTGAAAATTCAGTTGGTGTCAGTTCTATCAATTGACCACCACGCTTAAACTGCTTAGAGATCAGGTCCAGCGTGAATGGACCGGAAGTAAATGTAACTTTGGTGCTGCTCTCCCGATATACGTTAACTCTTCGCAGCAGGGAATGGATGCGGGCGATCAGTTCTGTCGGGCTAAACGGCTTGCTTACATGATCATCCGCTCCGACGGACAGCGCGTAAACCTTATCCTGTTCCTGTACTTTTGCTGTCAGAAAAATAATCCCGATCCGCTCATTCGTCTCACGGATTCTGCGGCATACCTCAAAGCCATCGATGCCTGGAACCATCACATCAAGCAATGCAATATCGATGTCCGGCACGGACTGCAGCTTGGCAAGCGCCTCGTGCCCATCTGCAGCCTCCAACACTTCGAAGCCGTTCCGCTTCAAATTAATCACGATAAAACTGCGGATCGATTCTTCATCTTCCAATATCAAAACTTTGCTCACTTCGCGTCTCCTCCCTCTATCATAAACAGCCTCTATCGCTTAATTTCCTGTTCGCCCTTATTCACCTTCATATTCGTCTTGCTATAGAAACCGATAACCTTGTCGTAATCCCAGGCCAGCAGCTCCCATTGTTCCTTGTAGTTCTCCCATTCTGATAGGGAGAAGAAGCGTATTTCCGCCACTGTCTCCCCGCTGTCCACCTTGACGAACCAGAGATGTTCATCCGGATTGGACTTTGGATCGATCGTTACGTTATTGGTCCATTCCTTGGGGAAGTTGAAGTAGAATCGGCCCGAAGGGTCCATATATTGCTGCTTGACGAACTTCCAGCCGACGCCCTCATCCCATTGATAGTAAGAGAAGAGCGGCATATCATACGGAGGTTCCTCCCAGCCAATCGGCTTCTCTGACCGTGCCACCTCAAGGATGCCATCGCCATCCACGTCGCCACTGTATACCGGGTAGTTCTTGAAAGTGAAGTCCTGCGACGGTACCAGGTCCTCAAATTTGCCATTTTTCATCACAAGCATATGGGAATATGCATAATGGGCACCAAATGAAGCATCGAGGATAATTCCCCTCAGCTTTGGTGTAATGTTGCCACTCACCGTATTGTAATATTCCTCCACCGCATCATCCAGCTGGATTTGATCCAGTTCCTTGAACGATGATCCGCTCAGCTGATAAGTAGTTACGGTGGCATTTTGTTCCCGCTTCAAGTTAATGACTGTAATATCCAGCTGTCCATCCTGATTCAGATCATCAATGAGGAAATTGCTGTACGGCAGGGTCAGCAGATTGTCCACCTTCTCGCCATCATACGAATAGACGGTCAAACCTTTCTGTACATCCTCTCCCCCGCCGGAAAAGCCTGCGATAATATTCAGGCGACCATCGCCGCCCAAATCCTTCAGATCGAAGGTTTCAAGATTCTGCCCCTCGCCATCAAAGCGAACCTTCACGCTCCAGCTATCCCCTTCCTGCTTGAGGATCATGCCGTGGATTCGTACCGTCTCGTCCGGGGTCTCATAGAAGACGATCGCTTCCTTCACGCCGTCATTGTCCAGATCAGCGGTTCGAATCGAGCTCTTCACATCCTTGGGCGCTATAATCGAGCCTTTCGTCTCGACATTGATGACGTTGAACAGCGATTCCCGATCCGAGGACAGCTGCGGCGTGCGCATTAATGCCTTTGGATCATCAATGATGCTGCAGCCGCTCAGCAAGAGCAGCAGCAAGCATCCGGAGCATATCGTCAGCCAGCGTCTTAAATTACCTCTCAAACTCATCACTCTTTTCATGCTAAATCAATTAATCGCTTCTCCCCGGAGGTCAGCCGTCTCCCAACGATGTCTATTTTAAGTTCCCCAGATTGGATACCCCAAATTCGCGTGCAATATTTCTCAGCCAGCTCCAGCGGAAGTGCGGTCACTACGGTTGTTCCCTGGGTTTTGCACAGCTGGCTGAACGTCTCAATGACCCTCTCAGCTGATTTGGGATCCAGTCCGATCGTCGGCTCGTCCGCGGCGATAAATTTCGCGCCATGGACAAGTGCCCGGCAAATGGCCACCCGCTGCTTCTCTCCACCGCTAAGTTTGCCAGCCTTTACATGGGCCTTATCGAGCAAGCCGAATTTCTCCAGCTCGTCCATCGCTCCCATATAATCATCCGACCGGACCATACCCGTAAAGCGGCGAACTGCCGATACTTGACCAACTTGTCCGATCAAAACATTTTTAAGCGCCGTTCTCTCCGGATAAAGGGAAGGATTTTGTTCCAAATAAGCAAACTTGGAGCGCATTTTATGCGTTCCCTTGCCCCCGCCTTGGATCAGCTTGTCCTCATTCCATGTGTAGTCCCCGCTGTTCCATGAATCGCGAAGCGCCAGGCAGCGCAGCAGCGTACTCTTTCCGCTGCCGCTCGGACCTACAATGCCGACCAGTTCTCCTTGGGCGAATTCCGTGCTGATATCACGCAGTACTTGCTTTTTATTCCCATCCACCGATTTTTTTAAGTGGCTCACCTTGATCATGTCCGATTCTCCTTTGGTTGTACCTATATCTATATCAGTTCGTGTTCAAAAGTTCAAAAGTCACTCTACTCTATAGTGTATTGGAAATAGCCGTGAAAATCCATTACAGCCTGTTCATATTTTCATTTTTTTCGAGAGTTTGTTTTCTAAAGCCCAGTCCAGCTAAAGTAAATAATACATATAAACTGCCCAGAAGGATGAATAACGCACCCGGACTAATAAATTCCATCGCAGCTCCACCGACATTAGGCCCAAGAATACTACCGAGGCTGAAATGGAAAGAAGCGATCACATTGGCAGCCGGTAACAGCGCTGCCGGCAACAGATCGGCGGCATAAGCAAGTCCAAGCGAGAAGAAGGAACCCACCAGGCCTCCGGCACCCAGGAACAATAGCATTAATCCCCAGAAGTTATTTCCCGCCAGCGGCGCGATTAGGAACAATCCCCCTCCGCCGAGGCCCGCAATCATTAATACAACCTTGCGGCTATAACGGTCGCTCAGCATTCCTAGCGGAAGCTGCAAAATCAGCCCCCCGATTCCGAAGAAAGGAAGCAGGGTTGCAATTTGCTCTGCACTTAAGCCAATCCGCAGCCCGTAAATCGGGAAATTGCTGTTCATCGTTGATTCCATATATCCATATAATAAGGATGTGAACAGAGCAAACCAGGCCAGCCTGTAGATCCGTCCGTATTTACGAGTCTCCTTTACGCTCCCCGCTGTTCTCGTCGGATACTCATTAGGCATGCGAAGTATGATGAGGAGTACCCCTATTGCAGTAAGGATAGACAGTAGTAAAAATGGAAGCAGCTGACCATAGCTCAACAATCGGATCCCGAAGGGGCCGAAGCTGAAGCCCAGCCCGTAGGACATCCCATAGAGCGAAAGGTTCCGTCCGCGGCGTTCTTTGGGCGACAGCATAAGCAGCCAGAGCTGTGAGGTAAAGTGGATCGCGCTGTCTCCGATTCCGACGATCAGACGAAGTACGAACCATACCGACAAGTTCGAAACTAGCGGAAAGATCGGCAAAGCGATCATCACGGCGATCATGCCGCCGATCAGCAGCTTTTTGAAGCCGGTATGTCCAAGCACACGTTCGGCAACCAGCGTCATGGCAAATGAGCCAACATAGAGAGCAGCGGCATGCATTCCGTTCACAGAGGAAGGGATTCCGCGCTCCTCCATAAAGATGGCAAGAACCGGCAAAAGCAATCCCTGGCTTAAACCCGATATAATAATGACTAATGTCAATAAGAAAAATGGCGATACTTTTAACGGAAATTTACTAGAATTTGAAGCTATTGTCATGATGTCTTCCCCCTGCATAACAAAAGAAAACCGTCATGACAATATGACGATTTCCCCTTTAAGTGTGTGGTTCAAAAAGGTCGGTTTCAGCACCGAAGCTTATGCTTGCGATGTGATTTTTTCGTAATCTCAGTTGGATAAAGCCAGGGTCTAAAGAGCGGGGCAGCGCGTTTTCGAAGAGAACAACTTCGTAAGCCGCTGCTTGTATTGGGTGCATATGCCCCGAGAGTTTTCCGCAGAAACCATGACTTTGATCCGTTTTCTGATCCGAAGCGGACTTTTTGATCAATCTCTAAGTTTAGGTAACCGGTAAAACAACCCCTAAACATTATAGTAGACAAGCCCTATTCTCACAAGCATAATTAAGAGGTATGCATTATAGTTCTGGGAGGACTGACGGATGGCTTATGATGTAAAAGTCGATGTGTCACCGATTTATGAGTTGCTCAGCAGCTTCATGTTATATACTACACGAAAATGGATTAACAATCTGGACATCGGACGCGAATGGATTCACGACATTCAACAGAACCTTAGCGAGGAAGCGCGGCAAGCCTTTGCCGAGGCGGCTGATTATCCGTTTGGCGATTACGACCTGCTCTACGCCCTGGCGCTGGATCGCGACTCCTCGGTACAAATCCCCGGTTATCTGGAGGAGCTGTCTCACGGTCATACCGATTCATTGCTCGCCCGGATTACTCCATATGTTCCCGCTGCGACCCTGGAAGACGTGCAACGGCTTCAGGCTGACTATGCGCCGCTCCTTAATATCTGGCATGACAGTTACTTTCAAAGCATCGAGGAGCAATACGCGTCCATAATGGAAGAAGACGCCATGGAGAAGAAGGGGCTGCTTGAGAAAATAGATCCCGAACCGCTCATCGAATTTGCCTCGGGTGGGCTTGTGCTTGATCAGGAGCTTCCCGTGAAGCATATTATTCTCGTTCCATCCATTCATTTCAGACCGATAAATACGTACTGCTTCTTCGAGGAAGAGCTGCTTATCCAATATCCGATCGATATTCCGGAAGCTGATGAGGACGAGCCGCCAATTTGCCTGCTGCGGCTGACCCAAGCGTTATCCAAGCCGGAACGCCTGCAGCTGCTTCGCTATTTGGCGAATGAACCGAAGTCGATGCAGGAGATGATCCGGGACACCAATGAATCGAGAGCCCAACTGCACCATGAGCTGATGATTCTCAGATCCGCGGGTATGCTTCGCGTTCATCTTACCGATCGCAGTACGGAGAAGTTCAGCATTCGGCCAGACGGCGTATCCGAACTGCAGATGTTCCTGGAGTCCTATATTCGTATTTAAGGGTTAGCCTGGCATGAGGAACGATATTTGCATTTCTGCTGCTGCCTCTGATAAGTTAGGAGAAACAGGATATCGCGCAAGTGCAAGAAGGAGTGATAGAGATGAAACAGACTGTGCAGCAACAAATCATTTTTGATCTTGATGATACTTTGATCTATTGCAACAAGTATTTCGAACTGATTCTCGGTCAATTTGCCGACCTCGTATCGGAATGGTTCAGCGAATACCAGCTGCCGATCAAGGAAATCCGTGATAAACAGATCGAAATCGATGTGGCCGGCGTGCAGCAAATTGGATTTGCCAGTCAGCATTTCCCGGAATCGCTGATCGACACCTACCGCTACTTCTGCCAGCAATTCGGCGAGCGCCGTGAGGAGCTCAAAGAGAAGCACCTTATGCGGCTTGGCCTCAGCGTATATGAGCAATCCGTTGAGCCTTATCCAGGTATGGTGGACACGCTCGATTTTCTGCAACGGCAGCAGCATGAGCTGTACCTGTACACCGGCGGCGAGACCGTAATTCAACAACGGAAAATCGAGCAAATGAAGCTGGCCGATTATTTTCAGGACCGCATCTTTATCCGCCAGCATAAAAATATCGATGCATTAGAAGAGATTCTGGGCTCTCGCCCCTTCCATCGTCAAAATACATGGATGATCGGGAACAGTCTGCGCACCGACATTTCGCCAGCGCTCACAGCAGGCATCCATGCCATTTATATCAAGCATCCCGATGAATGGTCCTATAATCTGATCGAGCTGGCACCGCGGAATGATTCCTATCTATATACGGTAGCTTCGCTCGAAGAGATCACGTCCATTATTTCCGCCTCCGGGCAAGCCCGCGGCTCTAAGACAATGTCGCACAGATCCAGATAGTGTTATGCCATGAACTGAAAATAGCTCCACAGAAAACCGGGTTGATGGAAAGAATCCATCAACCCGGTTTTTTGTCATTAACCCTCTGTCCGCTCTACGCTTAACTTTCCGCTCTCGTGATCAAGCAGCGTAATTCGCCCTTTGTAGTCTCCATCTGAATGCTTGAAGGATAAAATTTGCGTATGGCCTTTCTCCAGCAAAGATTGCAGCATCGTACGCGAAATTTTTTTGCCGGCATACTCTTTCCAAATCACAAAGCCGCAGCCCTGCTTATAATGAGTGCAGCCATAACCTTTGCGGCCTTCGATCAGCTGGCCGCCGCAGCCGCTGCGCGGGCATGGGGCCAACGCCTCGAAGCCGCCGGGGCCAGCGGCTTGTCCCGCCGCCGGCCCTCCGGCGGTCCGTCCGCTGCCGGAGGCGCCGCTTCCCCTCCTGGAAGCGTCTCCTGCCGCGGTGTCGCCCCCTTTGGAGCGAGAGCCTGTGCGACTGCCGCGCTTACCCTTCTCCTCCGGCTCACCGGCAAACCGCGAAGCGTCCGCTTTCTTCTGTACGCGTACCTTCTCAATAATCGAGATCGTAAATTTCTTTACGTTCTCCATAAATTTCTCGCTAGTCGCTTCTCCCTTGGAAATTTGGTACAATCGGCGTTCCCACTGACCTGTCATTTCGGGAGAAGTTAACAGTTCTACTCCCGCATGTCTGATTAATTCGATGGCGGTGCGGCCCTTCTGCGTGACCGTGATCCGCTTGCCCTGCATCGTGATATATCCAACGCTCTTCAGCCGCTCGATCGTGGCGGCCCGGGTCGCCGGCGTTCCAAGCCCCGCATCCTTCATCGCTTCGCGGAGCTCATCATTCTCAAGCTGCTTGCCAGCGCTCTCCATAGCCTTGAGCAGCGTGCCTTCGGTATAAGGCTTCGGGGGCTGAGTGGCTTTCTCCTTCGCCTCTGCTTCCTTGCATAACACCGGCTTATCGCGGTCAACAGAGAACGGCTCACTGACCTCTTCCTCCGGGTCTTCCTCTTCATCCTTCTTCTTGCCGCGCTTTGGGGATTTGCTATCATCACCCGGCAAGCACACTTTCCAGCCCAAGGACAGCAGTTCCTTCACATTCGTCTTGAACAATTCCTTCTCAACTTCCGTCATTACCGTGTGCTGCTTGTATTCCGCCGCCGGATAGAAATGCGACAGAAAGCGGCGGACGACAAGGTCATAAATATTCCCCTCTTCCTTGCTAAGCGTTCCCGGCCTTCTTAACGTCGGCAGAATGGCATGGTGATCCTCCACACGAGTAGGATTGCAGACCGACTTGTTATTCACATGCACCAGCTTCTGGTTCCCGCCCTCGGCCAATTCCTTATAGTCTGTAGATTTCAGCATATGCAGCGTTTTGTGCATGCCTTCGATATTTTGTTCGGTGACATAATTGGAGTTCGTACGCGGGTATGTAATCAGCTTATGACGTTCGTATAAAGCCTGGGCCAAATCAAGCGTCTTCTTGGCCGAATAACCAAACTTTGCGTTCGCATCCCGTTGAAGCAGTGTCAGGTCATACAGCTTATAAGGATATTCCTTCGTCTCCTTAACCTCATATTCCACGACCTGGCCTTGCTTGCCGCGCACCTTATCCGCTAGAGACCGCGCCTTCTCCGCGTCTGTCAATCGATCTCCCTGCCAGGTTCCGATATAGCAACGCTCGTCCTGTTCAAATTCGGCTTTGATCTCGTAATACGTCAAGGAATCAAAGCTCTCGATTTCCTTCTGACGATCATAAATCAGCGCGAGTACAGGCGTCTGCACCCGGCCGACCGAGAGCAGCGTGTTATGCTTCGTCGTAAAGGCGCGCGAGGCATTCATGCCGACGAGCCAGTCGGCCTCACTTCTCGCCCGCGCCGCCTTCGTCAGATTCGCGAACTCTTCGCTGCTCCGCAGCTCGGCAAAGCCCTTGGCGATGCTCTCCGAGGTCAAGTCAGAGATCCATAGCCGCTTGACAGGCTGCATCAGCTTAAGCCGCTGCTGAATCAAAGCGAAGATATATTGTCCTTCGCGCCCGGCGTCACAGGCATTTACAACCGCATCACAACGCTTGGCCAGCTCGCCGATCGTCTTCAATTGATCCTTTGTCTTCGGATTCGGTACAATCTTGAATTGCTCTGGCATGATCGGCAGATCATAGAAATTCCATTTTTTATACTTATCATCATAGGCATCAGGCTCTGCCAAACCAAGCAGGTGTCCGATCGCCCAGGTAATGATATATTGCTCTCCTTCCAGATAAGAGCGATTATTCTTCGCCCGCGGTTCAATCACCGCAGCGATCGTTCGTCCCATATCGGGTTTCTCCGCAATTACGAGCGTTTTCATTGTTTCAAGCGCCCCTCTTTCCTAGCATTCCAGTTCCACAGATAAAAAGGGCCGCGCTCCGCGCAGCCCTGTAGCTAACCTCTATTATAGCATATTTTCACATATTTCGCTCCAAGTTTTCGGCTAACGATACTACAGATCGTTATTCCCTCAGGATTCGCGACCTCTAAAATCTAGCGATACCCCAATCGTTATTAGCAGAAAATTCGGTCGTTAAGCCCTTCATTCATCGCAATAACGATACCCAGCTTCGTTAAAATTCCCAGCAGCGTATTTAAGCTAAAAATAGCGATACCACGTTTCGTTAGGTAAATGCGATGTTATCGTTAGTCAAACCTTCTCCTCAAGATAGGGTACCGTCCCCAGTCAGGAACTTATTGACCTCCCGCGCCGCCTCGCGGCCTTCCTGGATAGCCCACACGACCAGACTTTGCCCGCGGCGCATATCCCCGGCGGCAAACACCTTGTCAACATTCGTGTTATATTTGCCGTAACGCGCTTTGACATTGCTGCGGCGGTCTCTCTCCAGCCCCAGCTCATCGATCATCGTCGCCTCCGGTCCATCAAATCCGATAGCAACGAGCGCCAGCTGGGCCGGGAAGACCCGTTCCGTCCCGGGTACAGGCTTATAGGTTTTACGGCCTTCCTCATCGACTGTACGTTTGATTTGAACGGTGTGCAGCTCCTTCAAATTTCCTTGCTCATCGCCGACAAAGCGGGTAGTCATGATGGAAAATTCCCGCGGATCCTGCCCGTAAAGCGCTTTGGCCTCTTCCTGTGCATAATCAAGCGTATAGACATTCGGGAATTGCGGCCACGGATTGGCAAGCAGATCCCGCTCCAGCGGCGCCTTGGCATGCGTGCCAAATTGCGTGATGCTGCGGCAGCCATGGCGTAGAGCTGTAGCGACGCAGTCTGAGCCCGTGTCTCCACCACCAATGACGATTATATCCTTGCCAGCCGCCGAGGTATATTGTCCATCCTGCAGCCCGGAGTCGAGGTAGCTCTTGATCGTGCCGTTCAGGAAAGGCATGGCGTAATGCACGCCCTGTAAATGGCTGCCTTCAATCTCGAACTTGCGCGGTTTCGTCGCCCCACCGCATAATACAACCGCATCATATTGATCTATCAGCTGCTGTGTCATAATATCCTTGCCAATTTCCGTATTCGTAACGAACTTCACGCCTTCGGCAGCGAGAAGATCAACGCGGCGCTGTACGATCTGCTTATCCAGCTTCATTGCGGGGATGCCGTACATCAATAGACCACCAATCCGGTCCGCACGTTCATATACAGTCACTTCATGTCCTGCCTTGTTCAATTGCGCTGCGCAGGCCAGCCCTGCCGGACCTGAGCCAACAACCGCAACCTTATGACCCGTACGATAAGCCGGCGGCTCCGCTACAATCCAACCTTCCTCGAAGCCTTTGTCAACAATCGCTTGTTCAATCGTCTTGATCGTTACCGGCTGGCCAATCAGCCCTACTGTACAAGAACCTTCACAAGGAGCCGGACAGACCCGGCCTGTAAACTCCGGAAAATTATTCGTCTTGTGCAAGCGCTCCAGCGCTTCTCTCCACAAGCCGCGGTAGACGAGATGATTCCATTCCGGAATCAAGTTGTGCAGCGGACAGCCCGAGGTGCCGCCGATCATCTCGATCCCTGTATGACAATAGGGAGTTCCGCAATCCATACAGCGCGCTCCCTGTGTCTGCAATTCCTGTTCAGTCAGATGCTTGTGAAATTCCTGCCAATCATGAACCCGTTCCAGCGGACTGCGGTCCCCCGGTAGCTGACGGGTATACTCCATAAATCCAGTTGGTGTAGACATCTTATTTCCCCCATCCGTTGCCAACGAGAGCAGACAAGCCGGATCGACTGATCCGGCTTGTCTATGCAGCGCATTACGAAATGCAACCGCCAGCGAACCCTCCCGTTATCGTGTAACTTGATGTTAGCACCCCGGGGGAACGTTATTAATGGATTAATAAAATGATATTTTGCACTATTATGCAGACGTATGACGCCTGACATAGGTCAAAAACCGGTAATGATAAGGGTTCTTCTCATCACGAATTCCTTCGCTTTCCTGCTCCAGCTGGAACTCGGACCAATCGATCGCCGGGAAAAAAGTATCTCCGGCAATGTCCTCATCAATCTTCGTCACCAGCAAGCGGTCCGCGTAAGGAAGCAACAGTTGGAAAATCCCGGCCCCGCCAACTACCATTAACTCTTCGCCATCCGCCAGAGCCAACGCCTCTTCAACCGTATGTACGATCTCCGCACCTTCAGCGTGATAGGAGCGATCATTCGTCATAACGATATTACGACGGTTCGGTAACGGACGGCTGCGCATCGACTCCCAGGTTTTGCGCCCCATCAGTACGGTCTTCCCCGTCGTTTGTGCTTTGAAGAAGGCCATATCCGCCGGCAAACGCCATGGCAAATCATTATCCCGGCCAATCACGCCGTCCCTGGCCATCGCCCAAATAAATGTTATTCCCATATTTCGCATCCTCCTTTCCGGAATCCGTTCAACAAATAGCCGCTCTACAGGCAGGCCTATCATTAGCTAGCTTCTATACCGCAACAGTGGCTTTAATGCCAGGATGATGCTGGTAGCCAACAAATTCGAAATCCTCATAGACATAATCAAAGATAGAATCCGGCTTGCGCTTAATTACAAGCTGCGGCAAAGGATAAGGCTCCCGTTCCAATTGGGTCTTCACCTGTTCCAGATGGCTCTTGTAAATATGAACGTCTCCCCCCGACCAGATGAATTCGCCAACTTCCAGGCCGCATTGCTGGGCAACCATATGCGTAAGCAGTGAATAGCTGGCGATGTTAAATGGCAAACCGAGGAAAGTATCGACAGAGCGCATCGTCAGCATACAAGACAGCTTCCCGTCAGCTACATAGAACTGGAATACGAAGTGACAAGGCGGCAGCTTCATCTCATCGATTTCAGCTACATTCCAGGCGCTGACCAAGTGACGGCGCGAATCCGGATTGTTCTTGATCGACTCGATCACGTCTGCAATCTGGTCGATTCTTCTTCCGTCCGGAGTTGGCCAGGATCGCCATTGCGAGCCATAAACCGGGCCCAGATCACCGTTCTCATCCGCCCATTCGTCCCAAATGCGAACCCCGTTCTCTTTCAAATATCTAATGTTGGTGTCCCCGCTGAGGAACCAGAGCAGTTCATGTACTACCGATTTCAAATGAATCCGCTTCGTCGTTATCAGCGGGAATCCTGCGCTGAGATCAAAGCGCAACTGTCTGCCGAATACCGAATAAGTCCCCGTGCCTGTCCGATCTTCTTTTTCCGTCCCATGATCCATTACATCCTGTAGTAAATCCAAATAATTTCTCATTAAGCGCACACCTCAAATACTCGTTTTATAACATATCTTTTTTATTATAACAGACTGCAATTTTACATGTAGCAAAATTTGATCCTGCTCCGGCATTAAAATACGAGCTCAAAATCCGCTATGCTGATGAATTTCTATATCACAAGATAACCTGCCTTTAAATCCGTTTCAAACAACCTTGAATACCTCGTTGGAGGTTTTCTTATCAAAAGCGAATATGGCGGATTGTAATCAGCTTGCGATCAAGCGCCTTCCGGAAGCGGCTTCTCGCATCAGGCAGCAGCGTAACACCGCTAAGCGCAGCAATCCGTTCGACCACCTCATCCGCTGTCAATCCATCGGTATCGACATGTTCAGCGAATATCTCTGCACCAAGACTGGCCAGACAGCGGTCTATCTGCTGGATCGGCCACGAGTTCGCCCTCTCCCCTCGTCCTTTAAGACGCTTAGCCAAGGTTTCCCTGGAAGCCAGCAAAGTCACATGACAAATATCCGCCCCGTCAGCCCGTAATCGTTCGACGATCTCGGCAAAATAGTCCCGATTCGTAATTGTCATCGGCACGATAACGGTTCCGCTATACGCCTCACTCAGATGCTTCAGCATGGCATAATTCATATCCCGCCACATCGGATAATCCTGAAAATCCCCTTTGTGTATGGACCTCGGCAATTGCTTCCTGATGAAGTAGCCAACATGCTCTGGATCATACACGACAGAATCAGGAATTCGCCTTTGCAGCTCAAATGCCGCGGTCGTCTTGCCTGAGCCAAAGGCTCCATTAATCCAAATAATCATATACTCACCACCCGTCTGACTTGGACCTCTATAAAAAGACGAAGCCTGAGCGATAAAGGTTACTCCCCCAGGCCCAGGCATCTTGACTTCAATGAACTATTTTATTAGTGGAAAAATCCTGCAATCCCTGCTACCAGTACGATAATCGCAAAGATCATACGGTAGATAGCGAATACCTTCATCGGCTTCTTCTGCAAGTAGGAAATAAATTTCCTGATCACCGCCAGCGCAACGATAAAGGATACGACAAAGCCGATAATAAGGGAAGTAATCTCTGCCCCAGTCAGGCTTGTCAGTCCGCCGATCTTCACAATTTTCAGCAAGCTCATGCCAACCATAACCGGAATCGCCAGGAAGAACGAGAACTCCGCAGCTGCTACTGTAGACAGCCCTGCAACCCAGCCGCCAATGATCGTCGAAGCGGAACGGGACATCCCCGGGATGATCGCCAGACATTGGAAAGCGCCGATAATAATCGCTTGCTTGACCGTTACATTCAGTTCATCCCCGCCTATTCCCGGAGCACTGTTGTTCCGGAACCTGGATTCGGCATACATCATCCAAATCCCGCCGAAGAATAACGTAACAGCTACGACAACCGGTGTAAACAGGTACTTATCAGACAGGTCGTTCAGCAAAACACCAAATACACCGCCGGGAATACAGGCGATCGCCAGCATAAGCCAGAACCTGAACCCGGAACGTTCAAACCCCACTTTCTTGGGGAAAAAGTTCACCAGCGTGTCCTTGATTTTGGTCCAATACAGGACAACCACGGCCAGAATGGCCCCAAGCTGAATTACATAAGTATACATCTCTACAAAGGAAGGGGTTGTCCCCTCAAAACCTAACAGGTTCTCGAAGATGACGAGATGGCCTGTGGAGGAAACCGGCAAGAACTCGGTAATCCCTTCTACGATCCCTAAAATAATTGATTTCAAAAAGTTCAAAATATTGTCCATTTTCCTGCCTTATCTCCTTTTCAAAGCGTTCATTCTTATCTCCTTAAAATTTGGCCCGTTTCAACTTTACCAGTTCATTATATAAGAAATCAAGCACAGCTTGTTAAGTTTCAATCCATTGAAGCAAGCTAAACCGTTTGTTATTACTCCCTATTTATATGCACGCTTGTACTTAAAAATGTAGATTTGACTTATATATCACTATATCGTAATATTACGATATAACGAAATAGGTCGAGGTGAAATCCTTGTGGACAACAATTTTAAAGCTAATAACCAGGCCGCGGAAATATTGAAGGCCTTGGCCCATCCGGTTCGGCTCTGTATTATCCGGGGACTTATGGATAAACAGCGGTGTAATGTTTCTTATATGCAGGAATGCCTGGATCTGCCGCAATCGACGGTATCGCAGCATTTGCAGAAATTACGCAGCGCCGGGATCGTAGAGGCTGAGCGCAACGGACTGGAGATCCATTATCGAATTGTGGATGAGAAGATTAGAAAGCTGATTACAGCATTATTTGAGGAGGAACAAGCATGAGCAGAAAAGTATTAATCGTAGGTGGTGTCGCCGGGGGCGCGACCGCGGCAGCACGGCTGCGGAGACTGGATGAAGAAGCGCATATCGTCATGTTCGAGAGGGATGCCTACATCTCCTTCGCCAACTGCGGACTTCCCTATTATATTGGCGACTCCATCAAGGAGCGGTCCAAGCTGCTGGTGCAGACGCCGGAAGCCATGTACCGGCGCTTTAATATCGATATTCGTACCGAAAGCGAGGTTATGGAGCTTCGTCCGAACAACAAGACCGTACTTGTCCGCAGCAAGGAGCGCGGCGAATATGAGGAGAGCTATGATGCAGTGATCCTCTCCCCGGGCGCAAAGCCCATCCGCCCGAACCTGCCTGGCATCGAGAGCCCACGAATCCATACGCTGCGGAATATCCCGGATACGGATCGGATCAAAGCCCGTGTCGTCGAAGAGAAAGTGCAGTCGGCAATCGTCATCGGGGGCGGCTTCATCGGTGTAGAGATGGCTGAAAATCTGCGTGATATCGGTCTTGATGTTACTTTAATTGAAGGCGGACCGCAAATTTTAGCTCCCTTTGATTCTGAAATGTCGGCTGTGCTGGCCAAAGAGTTGGAAGAGCGTGGTGTGCGTCTGCTGATGTCGCAGACTGTAGCCTCATTCCGGGAGACAGACGATCGGATCCAGGTACAAACCGCTGACGGAAGCTCATTATCTGGCGAGATTGTCATTCTTGCCATTGGGGTTACCCCGGATACCGGCTTTTTGAAGAATAGCGGGCTGGAACTCGGACCGCGGGGCCATATCATCGTGAACGATCATCTGGAGACCAATCTGGATCAAGTGTATGCAGTAGGCGATGCGGTTGAAGTTGTCGATTTCGTTAATGGAAACAAGACAGCGATCCCGCTGGCAGGGCCGGCCAACAAGCAAGGGCGGATCGCTGCGGACAATGTGTATGGTCTTAAGACAACCTATAAAGGCTCACAGGGCACTTCCATTATCAAAGTATTTGGTTTAACTGGGGCAGCAACGGGCAATAACGAGAAAACCTTGCAGCGATTGGGATTACCCTACCACGTATCCTATGTTCATCCCAATTCCCATGCCGCTTACTATCCGGGAGCAACTCCGCTATCCTTAAAGCTGCTGTTTGATGATCAAGGCACTGTGCTTGGCGCTCAAGCCGTTGGTTATGATGGTGTTGACAAGCGGATCGATGATATTGCTACCGTGATTCGTTTTCACGGCAATGTTGCGGATCTAACCGAGTTGGAGCTGGCTTATGCGCCGCCGTACTCTTCCGCAAAAGACCCGGTAAATATGGCCGGCTACACCGCTGAGAATATTTTGAGCGGAAGAACACAAGTGTTCACGGCACAGCAGCTTGCACAGCGAGATACGGTAAATACCATCCTGGTCGACGTTCGTTCCGAGCTTGAGCATGCGAATGGGCATATTCCTGACTCCTTGAACATTCCAGTCGATGAGATGCGCAGCCGGCTTGATGAACTGGATGCATCCAAGGAGATCTGGGTGTACTGCCAAGTGGGATTAAGAGGGTACACGGCATCGCGGATTTTGCAGCAAAAAGGCTTCAAGGTGCGCAACCTGTCCGGCGGCTACAAAACCTATCAAATGGCAAACTATAAGCCCGGCGGAGCAGCTGCACCCCCTGCGGGGCAACCGGTTAATAAAGTAAACTTGCAGCAGGAACGCACTGCGGCCAAGGGACAGATCGCCTCCACGGCTGAACCAATGATTCAAGCTGCTGCTGAGCTGGACGCATGCGGATTATGCTGCCCCGGACCGCTCGTTCAGCTTAGGATGAAGATGGATGAGCTAAGCAGCGGCGACATCTTGCATGTTACGGCAACAGATGCCGGTTTCTACGAGGATGTTCAGGCCTGGGTCAAAATGTCCGGCAACCAGCTTAGACAAGTTAGCAAAAATCCGAACGGTACAATTGAAGCCTATGTAGAAAAAGGAGCTCCCTTGACTGAGGCGACCTCTATCGCTGCGGCGCAAGCAACCGCTGAAGGAAGTTCGATGATCGTCTTTAGCGGCGATCTGGATAAAGCGATCGCTTCTTTTATCATCGCTAATGGTGCGGCGGCCAGCGGCAAGAAAGTGACGATGTTCTTCACCTTCTGGGGACTGAATATCATCCGCAAGCCAGAGAAGGTTGCTGTCTCCAAAAATACGATCGGACGCATGTTCGGAGCGATGATGCCGCGCGGCAGCAAGAAGCTGTCCCTATCCAGAATGAACATGATGGGTATGGGCGCGAAGATGATCCGCTCGGTGATGAACAACAATAATGTCTCCTCCCTGGAAGAGCTGATTCAATCGGCGATCCGGCAAGGCGTGGAGATCGTCGCTTGCCAAATGTCGATGGACGTCATGGGCATCAAGCACGAGGAGCTGATCGACGGCGTTAAGGTCGCCGGAGTCGGCTACTATCTCGGCAAAGCCGATCAATCAGGCATTAATTTATTCATTTAAAATGAAGCAGAGGCTATCCTTCGTCACCATGACGAGAGATAGCCTCTCTATTTTATCCGAATACAATCCTATATCCGTCCGATCCTGCACATATATGTTCTTGAAGGTCATCCTATTACTATGTGTTGCTTCAATCGAACCCTTAATAATATTGGCCCCGTTCGCGCGTAATTGCTGCTCTAAAACATCAAATTGCTCATAATCAACATGAACAAATATATCCCAGGCCAGACCAGGTCCTTCCCCATCCGTTGGATAATCGCTTCGCCGCTGCTTGATTCGGAACGATATCGCCGGATCTCAATACCATTGACGGGCGGCGATGATATCTTTGACCGGAATAAAAATGCCGCTGATCTTACCCGCTACACTGCTCATCTTGTATCCTCTTTTCCCTAGAGTCACATCCAAAGCTCGACGTTCATTTCACCGAAACATTATTTTTACTCGCGCGTAATTATTCCAAAGGAGTTGAATCCGTTGAATTTTCTGATAGGGATAATATGTATCATAATCGGTGTACTCAATTTAGCGAAGCCGGAGTTCGCCTGGTATTTAAAAGAAGGCTGGAAAGTAGACGGAGATTCCGAACCCAGCGATACTTATCTAACGCTCACCCGGATCAGCGGTGGAGTAGCAATTTTCGTAGGTATCCTCGTCTTTTTTGTTGGAATAAGCTAGCGTTCGATTCCGCTCGCGCTATTTCTCATCAGGGTGGGCGAATGTCGTGTGCACTCTGGGTTATCATCCATAGACTATAGTTGAGAACCATTCCTGTAAGGAGGGTAGCTATGGATTATCAACAAATTTGCTGGAACTGCATGAATAAATATGTCGGCATCGCAACGAAAGACGGACAGAACTATGACGGCTTCATCGCCCATGTCGACAACGACTTCGTCACCCTCGCCATTCCAACCGATGAGGTCATGGCAGGGATGCCGGCAAACAAGCGACAGTTCGGTTTTCATCCCGGCTTCTTTCCGCGACGCCGCTTCTTCCGCAGGCGGATACCGTTTTATGCGATTAATGATCTATTTCTGCTTCCCTTCTTCCTGTAGGTCAACCGGCCGGCCTGCTTAAGGGGTATGGAATTTTCATATCCCTTCTTGTTATTTCAACGGCAAGGCGCACAGGCAAGCGATGGAGCCATTCTTCGCGTAAAAGCTCCCCTCACCGCTGGCAGCCGATTAACGCAGCGGCTTCTTCAAAGAGTATAATTCCTCCTCGATCGACACCAGCTTCTGCTCAACAGCCTGACGAGCATCGTCGATCGCCTTGTTATACACATAGGGCGCAAGCTCTTTGAGCATAAAATCGAGCAATTGCTCCGCAGCGATATCACCGATGCTCTCGGACCGTTCCATTTCAAAATATTCCTTCACACTCTCCACAATCTCTTGCTTTTGTTCCTTCGGCAGCTTAATAGGTATCATCGTATTTTGTCCTCCATACTGGTTTTATCTTGATGTGCTGAACTGATTTGCTACTGCTCTCACTCTTTCAATTAATGATGCATCAATTGAATGATTAATTTCTCTGCCTCCGTATAATTCCCCGCAGGTCCGAACACATAACCATCTATATTGTAACGTTCATTAATATCTTTGGACATAAACCAAATGAGATCAACAGATTTTGATACGTATACCGTACCTATCGTTTCAAGCTCTTTGTCAGGATGATGGGGATTCAAAAGGGTATAAAAATAGTAATCCCCGTTATACTCCAGCTTCACCTCATATTGCAGATCATGATCGACCGTCAGCTTCCCGATCAGTTTATCTTTTCCAGTCAGACTAGGGTATCGATAGCGATCGTGGTATGCTGCTCAAACTTCTTATCCGTCGAATAAATCAGCGCAGGCAGCTCTTTATGAATTTTTGCGGGTCTCAAGTACATCATGAGAAGCATGGCGAGCACTATAATGCAACCGGATACGATTAACTTCCAAACTTTCATTTATCACATTCACCTGCCTGCAAACCTGGTGTTTATGAATCACAACTCAAATTTTTCTTTAATGGTCTTAGCCGCTTCATTTGCGCTGAGATTCGTATTGTTCATGCGAAAATAATTACTCTTTTGAATTTCTCCGGCGTAAGAATTCAATCTGTAATTCTCCATCGTGCTGATCAAGTCCTGCTCCGAGCGAGCAATATCTCTCTTTGTTGGTTTATGCTGCAGCCGATGCGGTGTCTTATTGCGCTCCAGTCGTTCCTCCAGCTCGGCCTCCAACTCAACATAATAAATCTCGGCTCCGCGAGCTTCGAACTTCTTGCTAAGTCGATCGATATATTCCCAATCGCCAGCAAGATCAAAAGCCCACACATAAGTAAAGATTAATCCCGGCAAATCGCTTTTGGACACCTCTTCAAAAATTTCTTCGCGGAACAAGTTCACCAGTCTTTTTCCCGTTTCGCTGCCATAGCTAAAAAAAGGCGTTACCAGTTCGATCGTCATATGGTTATGGAACAACCGCAGATCGGTTATTTTCTCAAGCTCCTGGCCAACCGTCATTTTGCCGACGGCTTGCGGCCCAAACAAAATGACCAGCTTCATCAGACACCCCACCTCCACATTATTCCAAGAAATATAACAAGATTGGAGGCTGCGGTCAACCATTTTTGCAGCATTCGCATAATAAAAAAGACCGGTGCTTGTGAACAAGAACCCGTCTTAGTCTGTATCTGACAGATTAATACTTTACATCGGCATATTCCGACTTCGTCTCCAACTGTCTCTTGGCGAACGGACATAACCCGAATAGCTTGATCTGATGGCGTCTGGCATAATCGGCCACATGGGACATCAAATCCTCCGCCAGCCCTTGTCCGCGATACTTATCATCCACGTACGTGTGATCGATAATATAGAGTGTCTCGCCGGATATGCTATAGGTCATTTCAGCAATAGTCTCCCCGTGAACCTCGATATAAAATTGATGCTCCTGCACATGGTGCTGAACCTTGCTCATGAATCTCACTCCTCCTCGATCTCGTTATCGGCTGGCCTGGTATGCCACTTGTAGGTCAGCGTCCACTGGGACAAATATCAATATGAGCCGTAATCTTATCGGCTGAGGTGCCTGAAGTGTTCACCCATGGACGCTTCTTGAGATCAAATACCTCCGGCATCCCCTTCACACATATTCCGGAATGAATACATTTCTCCGCATCAAAATATACTTCGATTTCTTCTCCTTGGTACACTTTCTGACTCATGATGAACCCAACCTTCCTATTGAAAAATACCAGACTGCGGCCGTATTATAGTTCATAATATAATAGCTCTCAGTATAAATATAGTTACTTAATAAAGTATAGATGCATAAATTAAGTTTGTCTATAATTTGCATTATGGCAGCAGCTCGCATCGGCACCCTTGCTACATGCCTGGAGAGCTTGCTTGCCCCTCCGTCTTCTCAACCCTGGCCCGGTTCATTACAACAATACCGATAATTACGAGCACAATCGCGGAGATCTTCAGCAGGTTAATAGGCTCTCCGAAGACAGCGATTCCAATCACTACCGACAAAGCCGTTCCTACTCCGCTCCAGGTCGCATAGGCGGTCGAGAGGGAAATATGCTTCAAGGAAAAGTTAAGCGATGTGAAGGAGATCAAATAACCTACGGCAACGCCGAGACTGGGTCCAAGCAAAGTGAACCCTTCCGATAACTTCAGCATCGTCGTGGCAAAACCTTCAAAGAGGATCGCCAACGTTAAATATAGAATACCGGACATATCCATGCCTCCCTTTACTTCGCTGCATTTAACAAGACAATGCCGGCGATGAGGATGCCCATACCGACCCAGGCTTGACGATTCATTTTCTCTTTGAATATCCACATTCCGGCCAGAACAGTCAGGACCGTTCCGATGCCGCTCCAGGTTGCATATACGAATCCTAATGGCAGAAACTTCAACGCTTGTGACATCAGCCAAAATGCCAGCCCGTATCCCGCAATGACACCGGTAATCGGAGCCCATTTGGCAAAGCCGTTCGACAGCTTCAGCATTGTCGCAGCGAAAACTTCCATTACAATCGCTAGACCAAGCATCAAGTAGCTCATAAGTCCTTCTCCTTATCGATGAATTCTAACAGAAATTGAATAACTCTTCGTCCTTCCTCCTGGCTGAGCGGGTCACTATTGAACAACCAGGAGTAGAGAAACCCGTCCGCAACCAAGCGAATGATCATACCAGCCTCGAACGAAAGCCCCTCCTTCACCATCTCGGTGCGGAACCTTTGATAGTCTTCATCCCAGAGCTGGATCAGCTCCATATTGGTGGCTATCGCCGCCAACATGCTGGAGCTTGCATTATAAGGGCCGCGGCCTTCTAATTGTCGCAGCGTTGCTAGCAAATATGACTTTGTATAGCTGCCCGTCTCCTCCAGCTCCTGCTGCAGCAATTCACGGAACTCGCGAATGGTCTCCTCATTTAATCCCTGGATCAGCTCATCCTTGCTCGAAAAATGATATAGCAGGCCGCCCTTGCTGACGCCCGCTCTAGCGGCCACCTCATCCAGAGTTAAACGGCTGATGCCCTGCTCCACTATAATTGCAGAAGCAGCTTCAAGCAGAAGCGAACGCTTCGATTTCGCCATGATCATAACCTCCATATCTGCTCTAGACGCACAATTTTACTATACCGTCCAGACGGTTTTATTTTAACAAAAAGAAACGGTCTATTCAATACTGCATACAGACCCGGTCCAAAATCATGACCACCCGTCTAACGGGTGGTTTGCTCTAAGGCTATAAGCCTTTATTACCGGCTCGCGTCTAAAGGCGCTAGCTTTCACTTCGCTCAAGCTA
>NZ_QJOT01000022.1:0-68606 GCF_013393165.1 Paenibacillus sp. 79R4
TATGGAGCTGACAGGTACTAATCGGTCGAGGGCTTATCCAAAAAACATCTAAATATGCAAAATGAGTTTCGTATCCAGTTTTCAAGGATTAACCTTGAACGTTTGGTGGCGATGGCGGAGGGGTTCCACACGTACCCATCCCGAACACGACCGTTAAGCCCTCTAGCGCCGATGGTACTTGGACCGAAGGGTCCTGGGAGAGTAGGAAGCCGCCAAGCGATAAGAACCACTGCCGTTAATCGGTGGTGGTTTTTTTATTTCATTGCTAAATTGCAATTAGGATGAAAGCCCTTGGGTTTAAATAATCGGCAGGGTGGATAATTATTTGTAACGTTCCTGAGTAGGGCTGGGGTATGACTTGTATCCTTGCATTTTCTGCGCTTGGTTTGGTTTAATGTTTTTTGTGATAAGGCAATATTTACTATATTTCATGAGGAAAGCGGTGAGGGGTACTCATTTTGGTTAATAAACTGTAAATTTTTGGTCATAAGTGCTAAAGAAATGTAATGGGCTTTGTCATCCATTTTGTACAATAATTGAATACAATAGCTATGTTGGATAGAGACAGAGATCTATTTTATTCAAGGGAGAGAAGAATCAAATGTTTGGATTACGAATGAGAAGAGGGGCTACAGCCTTGGCAGTCGGCGTTCTATTGGGAGGTATTTTACCGATGCAGGGGATAGGTTATGCGGCTGATCAGGGATCGGTAGACAACGCTCAGCCAGGTCAGGCTAATCATAGTTCAGCTAACATAGGAACTGAAGACACGAATACGACTTATACGAAGATTGTATTGAAGGCGAATGGGATCATTACCGGACATGAAGGGTTATGGATTGAGGGGAAGACCTGGGTGCCTATCACCTTTTTGCGCGATGGACTTGGTCTGCCTCTAAGTTACAATAAGGAGACTCATACTTATTCCGTTGGGCAAGATTATCGGCAATTGAACATTGTGGTATCTGAATATGGGGAATCGGTTGATATCAATGGCTTCTATCTTAAGGACAGCGGCCGTAGCATAGACGGGCATTTGTATATCCCTTTTCAAGTTGTGAAGAACTACTTGGGATACCAAGGAGATTGGAGCCTAGCTGCCAAGAAGCTTAACGTGCTGAGTGTCAAGGAGAATACGTTAGGAATATATGTTAAGGCTTTTGATCAAGAGAGTGATCAGGCTTCGATTCATCTGAAATATCCGGAAGTGACAGGAATCGATAATGATAAGGCAGAGAAGGCGATCAATGAGGTTCTGAGAAGCGATGCGGATCGGTTCAGAGAAGAAATAGAGAAGAGTTTGCGGGAGAGGAACGAGGATCGCCAAAGCCAAGGTCAGAATAAGATTAGCATCGATTATCAATATTCCAGCAGTTTTATCGTTACTTATAATAAGGATGGTATTCTCAGTTTGCTGATGCAGCAGCATGTCTATACCGGAGGAGCTCATGGAATGCCTTATCGCAAGGCCTACACGTTCTCTTTGAGCGATGGAAGTCAGATATCTCTGGAAGACTTATTCGGGCCGGGAGAACAGGATCTAAGCCCCTTAAATGAACAAATCAAGGCGGACTTTCTGAAGCTGCCGGATTATTTTGGAGGTTTCGTTGCGCTGGGCAGTCAGCCGGATTTCTATCTGCAGCAAGGAGAAGAGGCTTTAAAAATCTTCTTCCAGGTCTATGAGTATACGCCGTATGCAGCCGGATTTCCTGAATTCCCATTCTCATTAAAGGCGATATTCCCTAAAAAAACAGCCTATTTGGTCATTTAAGGAATAGAATAGAGTAAATATAACAATAATCTTAGAATAACTAATGTAACCTTTTTGTTACCGACAAATATAGGACTATCGTTATAATTATATTGGTGCCTTATTACTCAGGAAATTGAACCTGCTTCATGAATGATCCGGGTGAAGAAAGAATCATTTTAAATAATTCTGGGTAAGGAGGAATATTTGATGTGGCAAAAGAAAGCGAGATATTCCTTCTATCTGTTGGGAACGATCCTAATGTTGTTTGTCATTACTGGCTGCGGTTCCTCTGAGCCTTCCTGGACGACTTTCGTCGGAGCATCGGTGGAGAAGAGCTTCCCGGTTCCGAAGGAGGCCAATCGGGTGGAGACTGCGCCCAATAACTCGAAGATGGACTATGCCCATTATTCCTTGTCTGGCCTGAATGAGGATAAGGGTGTACCAGAGGCCTATCAGAAGATTATCAAAGAATGGGGCTGGATGGAGAAGGCCGA
Organism: Paenibacillus sp. 79R4; assembly: GCF_013393165.1. Taxonomy (NCBI): domain Bacteria; kingdom Bacillati; phylum Bacillota; class Bacilli; order Caryophanales; family Paenibacillaceae; genus Paenibacillus; species Paenibacillus sp. 79R4. The sequence goes on from NZ_QJOT01000022.1 coordinate 2,248, forward strand.
GGAAAGTAAGGGCACAACAACCGTCTACGAGAAAGACAAATTAACCGTGCAGCTAACAATTTATAATAATAGCTTTACCGTACTCGTTCCCAAGAGAGAAAGTAGAGCTGTCGTTCAAGGCTTGGATAGCGGTTCATAATCAAGGAATAATCAGTAGTAGTATTTTGTAGTCATGCATAAAAATAGCCTGTCCCCGGGTAGTTCAATGGGTGACAGGCTTTTTCATTGGTTTGGATTTATATGAATTAGGTTAAGGCATATAGTAGGAAGCATCCTGAGGAGTCAGCTTAATGATTCCGTCACGGGGCTGCTTGCGGAAGCGGATCAGAATAATCAGCCTTGGGGCCAAAAACCAGAGATGCCAGAATAATAAGGCCATGATAAAGGAAACTGGTGACCAAGGGATGAGAATGGCGATGATACAGCCTCCAATCCAGGTGGCATAATGCTGGGTACGGCGGAATGTTGAATAGCTGACGAATTGCTCCGGCAGATATCCGATCCATGGCAGACGCATTTTGAAATGCCAGCGTTTCTTATAAGAGTGGCTAATGATAATAAGGACAGAACGAGTAATAACGAATTGGATCCACAAGACGATAAATAACGCCAGCAAGAAAGTAAATATACTTGTCCATGAGATGAATACTATTTCAGCCAATAGCCAAATGAAGGGAAGCGTGGATAAGCCTCCAATCAGGGCCTTGGGGATGGCAATTCTTCTGAGAAGCTTGTAATTATAAAAGGTTGCGCTTCCGGACTCCGCGGGCATGAGCGTGGACGACCCTCCTTTTTGTCAATAGAACTAAAAAAATCTAAATCCATGATTAATATATCGGATGAAAGCAGAAATAATTAAGATTTGTTTACGTACAAACACAGTCATCAGGGCTCCCGCATATATATAAAGTAGGAATCTAACTATGAAAGGGTTTAAAATAATAGAATATGTATCATACTGGTAGTAAAACGAACAAGGTGGGATCGCATATGAATGAGCTTACCGGAAATACGTGTATCATCTGTGGAGAGACCAAGAAAGACGGCATTCATATCGTATCAGAATTTATATGTGATGCTTGTGAATCAGAGATGGTCCATACGGATGTGCAGGAAGAGAAATATCATTTCTTTATTCATCAAATGAAGCAAATCTGGATGCAGAGAAATGCCTAGTTACTCCTTTTATATCCTTCAATTACATTATAAACAGAAGATTGATGCCGGACTACTGCCTAAAAAGTACTTAAAGAGGACCTGATCTGAACGATGACGGGTCCTTTTATGTTGCCCTGTCAGGCAATTAAGCGGTAAAATGGAGCAAAAGAACAGCAAGAGCAAACGTAACAGGAAGGAATAGATTATAGCGATGGCGGAGCATAAGCCACGGGCCCCGTTGTATGAAGCGCTGGTTCATTACCGGAAGCGGAAGGACGCTTCCTTCCATGTGCCAGGCCATAAGGACGGACAAGCCTATTTGGATATATGGGATATCAATGAGGAGATGGCTCTGGCAGGAGTCATGAAAATCGATGCGACGGAAATTACAGGGACGGATGATCTGCATCATCCCGAGGGAGTGATATTGGAGGCGCAGCAGCTTGCGGCGGAGTATTTCGGCGCCGCAGAGACATTCTTCCTGGTTGGCGGCAGTACGGTCGGCAACCTGGCTTTGATCCTGAGCGTGTGCACCGCTCCAGGCGATGTGCTGCTCGTTCAGCGCAATGTCCATAAATCCGTAATTCACGGATTAATGCTTGCTGGCGCGAACGCTGTGTTCCTCTCGCCGCAGCTTGACGCGGCGAGTGGCCTGGCCACCATCCCGTCCGTGGAGACGGTGCGTGAGGCCCTGCGCCGCTATCCCGGCGCCAAGGGGCTGCTCGTTACGCACCCGAACCATTACGGGATGGGGACCCAGCTGCAGCCGTTAGCGCAGCTATGCCACGACAGCGGCGTACCGCTGCTCGTGGATGAGGCGCACGGCGCGCATTTCGGGCTGCACCGGCAGCTGCCGCCCAGCGCTCTCGCGCAGGGGGCGGACGGCGTGGTACAGTCCACGCACAAAATGCTGACCGCAATGACGATGGGCGAAATGCTGCATGTGCAGGGCGATCTGCTCGACCGCAGCTTGATTCGGCAGCGGCTCACTATGGTGCAGAGCTCCAGCCCTTCTTATCCGATCATGGCTTCGCTGGATCTCAGCCGCTGTCTACTTCAGGCCAGCGGGGAGAAGCTGTTCGCGCAGGCGCTGGACTTAGCCTCGCAAATGCGTAGTGAGATCAGGACCATGAAGCGCTTCGGTCTTGTCGAACTAGGCGCAAGCGGAGTCAGCGCTGCATACTCTATACAAGACCCGTTCAAAGTGGTGTTGTATGATGCAGCAGGAGAGCTTAACGGCTATGCACTGCAGGAAGCATTGGAGGCGCGTGGCTGTATTCCGGAGATGAGCGATGAGCGATATGTTGTCCTCGCTTTGAGTGTGGGTACTTCACAGCAGGATCTGAATCGTTTGCTTGCTGCTCTGCGGGAAATCACTGCAGCAGGAAGCGGCTTAACAACGGGAGTGCAGCTGGCTTGTTCAGCAGTAGCGAACCCATCTGAGTCTAATATTTCCACGTGGAACATATTTGAGTCACCAGTCGCATCACAACCACAATTAAATGCGCAACATAGCAGTCAGAACCTGCACATGACAGCGAACGTGTCGACTCCCGTATTGTTCAGTCTTCAACCAGTAGCAGCGCCATTGATCGAGAGAATTCCGATCGAGGAGAGCGCTGGGCGCCAGGCGGCGGAGATGGTTATCCCATATCCGCCAGGGATTCCTATCCTGTATCCGGGCGAATGGATTACGAATGAAATAGAGACCATGTTGCTCCAGCTTAGGAATTTCAAGGCGAAATGCCAAGGCGTAGAGGATTTCTCTCTGCGTACGATCAGCGTATATCAAAGTACAGAACAAAGGCGGGAACATCGTGAAAGCGAAAGATAGAGGAATGTTTATTACATTGGAAGGTGGTGAAGGATCGGGCAAGACGACGGTGATTGAAGAACTGGCGGCGGTGCTTGAGAATCAGGGAATCCCTTATATCAAGACCCGTGAGCCCGGTGGTATTGAGATTGCTGAGAAGATTCGGGCAGTCATACTCAATCCTGAGCATACGGCGATGGATCCGCGTACAGAAGCGCTGCTCTATGCAGCCGCAAGGCGTCAACACCTGGCCGAGAGGGTCGAGCCGGCCCTTTCCGAAGGCATCTTCGTATTATGTGACCGATTTATTGACAGCAGCCTGGCTTATCAGGGGTATGCCCGTGGTCTAGGGATAGAGGAAGTATTGTCGATTAATCTGTTCGCTACCCATGGACGGATGCCAGACATTACCTTCTACATGGATATTGAACCAGAGCAGGGCTTGACACGCATCTCGTCCAATCAAGGACGGGAAGTGAATCGCCTTGATCTGGAAGAGCTTGCTTTTCACCATCAGGTTCGTGAGGGGTATCAAAGAGTAGTTTCAATGTACCCGGAGCGGATTCAAGTAATCGATGCTTCCGGTTCGAAGCAGGAGATTGCAGAATTGATTAAGAGCCAACTTCTTAGGGCTATAGAGGAATTTAAGCATTCTTTGTCAAAATAAATAGATGAGTCGAATCACCACCTTCTTATCCTAATCGAGGAGGTTTGGTTCACAAAAATATGAGGAGGGACTGCAAATGAAATTAATTGTTGCGATTATCCAGGATAAAGACAGCAATAAATTGTCCAGCGCACTTGTTAAGGAGAACTATCGAGCAACGAAGCTGGCCAGTACCGGTGGGTTTCTGCGCGCAGGCAACACGACATTCATGATCGGGGTCGATGATAATCAGGTAGAATCCGTATTGGATGTCATACGCAATAGTTGTAAAGTACGTGAGCAGCTAGTAACTCCAGTAACTCCTATGAGCGGAACAACGGATTCCTATTTGCCATTGCCTGTTGAAGTGCAAGTTGGTGGGGCAACGGTATTCGTATTGCCGGTTGATCGATTTGAACATTTCTAACATAATGTTAACCATATATCTGCTTAGTATGATAGAATCATAACAATCATAGATGGATAGGCAGGTGACAGCTTTGAAGATTGATCCGGGGTTCAGGCCGTTGAACAGCCGCCTGGGCGTAAGCGATAATGCGACTAAGCCAACTCAGGCCAAGAGCTTCGCTGATGTGATGCATAAGCACGGAGAACAGGCCAGCAAGGATGAATTGAATCGTAAATTTAAGGAAATTCAGCTGCAGGGTGACCGCTTGGCTCGTTCGATGACGGTTCGGGAGCTGAAAGCTTACCGTCTTATGGTTAAGGGCTTTCTTGAAGACACCGTTCGACGGGGAGTAGGCATCAAGGATTCCCGAGGTTGGGATCGGCGCGGCCGCGGGAAGCGTTACAAGCTGCTGGATGAGATCGATGCTACATTGCTGCAGATGGCTGATGAACTGCTTGAGTCAGAGCAGGGAAAAATTGATCTTTTGCAGAAAATCGGTGAAATTCGCGGTATGCTCATAAATTTATGCTTTTAAAAGAGGTAAGAGGAGTTATGGCTTTTACAGATATTATCGGGCAGGAGGCTGCCAAGCAGCAGCTGCAGAGCAGTCTCCGCCGCAAACAGATATCCCATGCATATATTTTCAGTGGTCCGCCGGGAAGCGGACAGAAGGAAGTAGCTATGGCGTTCGCCCAGGCTCTGTTTTGCACTAAGGGCGGAGACGACGCTTGTGGTGAATGTCTGGAATGCCGCAAGGTCCAGCATGGCAATCACCCTGATTTACATTATATCGCTCCAGAGGGAGCGAGTATCAAGATTGAACAAATCCGCGACCTACAGCGGATCTTTTCATATCGCTCGGAGACGGGCAATCCGAAGGTATACATTATTGATGAAGCCGATAAGATGACCGTTCAAGCCGCTAACAGTCTGCTGAAATTTCTTGAAGAGCCGCCATCTCCGGCCGTAGCTATTTTACTGTCTGATAATGGACGAGCTCTTCTGCCGACCATTCAGTCCCGAGCACAGTGGGTGTCCTTCATGCCGCTGGATCCGGACCGTATGATGCAAATTTTAACGGGAGAAGGATATGCTGTAAATCTGTGCAGATGTGCTGTACAATTGGCAGCAGGAGTCCAATCCTGCCGGGATTTACTTGATCAGAATTGGTTTGCAGAAATTAGAAACGTAGTGTTACAATTAGGGAAGGAAACCGCTGGCCGTGGCGGATCTCCGATCATTACAGCGCAGCAGAACGTATTCAAGGCCGGACTAGGCGAACATTTGGACATCCTGTTCAGCCTTTTCCATATATGGTTCAAGGACATGATTCATGCGCTCTATCATAGACATGACCGAATCGTTTTCATAGACGAGCTGGATTTTATAACGAAGCATGCCTTCTCACGTGCTGAAGAGCAGTGGATTCATGCGATGGAACTCGTGGCGGAAAGTAAGAAAAAACTGCGACAAAATATGAATGCCCAGCTCTGTCTTGAACAGTTTCTTATTGGTGTAGACGGGCGTAATTAATCGGCGGCAGTACGTATCGTGTCTGACAGATAGATAAACTTTTCTCCCGTGGTAAGCAGGGGTTTGATCACAGGTGGCGACCTCTTGCTCGAGGTTCTCCAGTTTTTTATCGCTATACAAGGGGGTAAGTTTTTGTATACTGTAGTAGGTGTCCGCTTCAAGAAAGCGGGTAAAATATACTATTTCGATCCGCTTGATTTTCCCGTTGAGAGAGATCAAAGCGTCATTGTCGAGACGGCGCGAGGGATCGAATACGGCAAGGTTGTAGTTGGCAAGAAGGTGGTTGAGGAGGCGGACGTTGTTCTTCCGCTCAAGAAAGTAATCCGGATTGCGGGCGATGCTGATGCCGACATTGTTGAAGAGAATAAGCTTGCGGCGAAGAATGCTTTTGCCACATGTTTAAATAAAATCAAAGACCATGATTTGAAAATGAAGCTGGTCGATGTCGAATTTACGTTTGACCGCAACAAAATTATTTTCTATTTCACGGCGGAGGGACGGGTAGATTTTAGAGAACTGGTGAAGGATTTGGCCAGTATCTTTCGTACCCGGATCGAGCTGAGACAGATCGGCGTCAGAGATGAGGCGAAGATGTTAGGCGGGATCGGCCCTTGCGGTCGGATACTTTGCTGCTCCTCTTGGCTTGGCGATTTCGAGCCTGTCTCGATCAAGATGGCCAAAGACCAGAGCTTGTCGCTCAATCCAACCAAGATCTCCGGTTTATGCGGAAGATTAATGTGTTGTCTCAAATTTGAGCATGATAACTACGAGAGTGTGAAGGAAGAAATGCCGACGGTTGGCAAGCAAGTCATTACTTCTTTGGGAGAAGGCAAGGTCGTCGGAATTAATGCCGGTTCGCGGACAGTGCATGTGCAATTGTTCGAGATCAACAAGGTTAAGGAGCTTTCGTTAGACGACGTAGTTGTTAAATAGTCAAGAATATCATATTTTCAATATAATTGAGAATGACTCTGGGGTGGGAACTTGGAGAATAAAGATATTTTCGCGTATATGCAAGCGCTGGAAAAACAAATAGCTAAAGTACACGGCGATTTTGGCACGCTTATGCTTGAGGTGAAGAAGCTGATGGAGGAGAACCAGCAGCTCAGGCTAGAGAATGAGAAGATGCGTAAAGTTCTGAAGCAGGAAAATGAGATAGAGCTGGCATCTTCCGAAGGTAAGCAGGAACAAGCGCAGCTGGAGCATAAGGAAAATACCGATATCGTGGGAGAAGGTTATGATAACCTGGCGCGGTTATATCACGAAGGTTTTCATATCTGCAACGTATATTACGGACATTTACGTACAGAGGGCGATTGCCTGTTCTGCCTGTCTTTTCTGAATAAATAACAAGCCGTAGGGAGAGCTTCCTACGGTTTTTTTTAGATTTTAACGGGAAAATGCATCCTTATAAAGGAACTAACAAATAATGAGCAGAAATGGGCGAGCGCGATTCATGAGAAATGTGGAAATTTACGAGACAGAGCGGGTGGATGATCTGCTTACCCATGATCTGTCGATCATTCAGAGCGAGCAGGTGTTCAGCTTCTCAATGGATGCCGTACTGCTGGCGAGATTTGCAAATATTCCGAAATACGGCCGGATATTGGACTTATGCAGCGGCAACGGTGTGATTCCGATATTGCTGTCAACGCGGACGAAGGCGCTAATTGAAGGCATCGAGATTCAGCCCCGGCTTGCGGACATGGCTCGGCGCAGCGTGGAGATGAACGGCTTGAAGGAGCGGGTTAACATTATGGAGGGCGATCTGCGCGATCTGGCTAAGGAAGGCGGGAATGGCATATATGATGCCATAACGGTTAATCCGCCTTATATGCCGCTAACCGGTGGGGATCTGAAGCTGAGTGAGCATCAGAGCATCGCTCGGCATGAGATTCATTGCACGCTGGAGGATGTAGCGCAAGTGGCAATGCGACTGGTCAAGCCCGGGGGCAAAATATCGATGGTTCATAGACCACAGCGGCTTGGTGATATCATCACAATGTTCAGGAAATATCGGATGGAGCCCAAGGTGATCCGATTTGTACACCCACGGGCGGGATCAGAGGCCAACATGGTGCTGATCGAGGCGCATCGGGATGGGAAGCCGGACGTCAAAATATTGCCTCCGCTGATCGTATATCAGGAGAGCGGGGAGTACTTTCACGAAGTTATGGATATCTATTATGGACCAAAAGAGGGGAAGGCATGAGTATAAACATACAGAGAAGTTTTGAGGATAAGCCGGAAAATAATAGCCAGGGGAAATTGTTCCTTGTCGCCACGCCGATCGGCAACCTGGAGGATATGACTTATCGTGCTGTGCGAACCCTGCAGGAGGCGGATATCATCGCTGCGGAGGACACGAGACAGACGCGCAAGCTGTTAAGTCATTTCGAAATATCTCCCGGTAAACTGCTGAGCTATCATGAGCATAATAAGGCAGCCAGTGGCCCGGAATTGATACGCCTTATAATAGAAGGAAAAAATTTGGCGCTGGTCAGTGACGCCGGGTTGCCGGCCATTTCCGACCCGGGCAGCGATCTGGTTAAGCTAGCGCTGGAAGCGGGTATTTCCGTAATTCCGGTGCCTGGGGCAAACGCAGCTCTGTCAGCTTTGATTGTGTCAGGCCTGCCTACAGAGAGATTCACCTTTCTTGGCTTCTTACCGCGAGATAATAAAGATAGAGACAAGCTATTAAGCTCACTATTGGATGAGCAAGGTACATTGCTGCTGTATGAATCTCCCCATCGATTGGTAAAATCACTTGAGGCGCTGCTGGAGGCCTGGGGGGATAGACAGGTTGTGCTGGCTCGCGAGCTGACAAAGCGTTATGAAGAGATGGTGCGGGGAACATTCAGCGCATGCCTCGAATGGCTGCAGGAGCATCCGCCGATTGGCGAATATTGTATCGTTGTCTCCGGGGCTCATCCTGAAGAGGTGAAGGAACGGAGAGATGCATGGTGGCAAGCGCTCTCGGTAGAGGATCATGTCGCACACTATGAAGAACAGGAGAAGCTGCCGAGAAAAGAAGCGATGAAGAAGGCTGCTAATGATCGAGGAGTTTCTAAACGGGATATTTACAATATGCTGCTGTAAAAGAGGAACCTTTTTTTAAAAAAAGCATTTAATAATTTACTTTTAATTGCTAAAAAACCATAAATTGTATTTATGGGTCAAAAAAGGGGCCTTCGTAGGCCGGGTTCAAGCCTGGAAGGCGCCAAGGAGATATGAAAAAGGTTAGAATTAACATATTCAGTAAATCTATTATATACTATTTTTATTAATTTGTCACAGGGGTAGGCAATTCGCTTAAACATTCGTGGCAAACAATTTTTCCCTTGAAGTAAGTTACGTTTTCGGCATTGCCACAGAAGATACAAGCGGGCTCGTATTTCTTAAGCATGATCCGTTCTCCGTCAACGTAAATTTCAAGAGCGTCTTTTTCACCGATTCCTAGTGTACGGCGCAATTCGATCGGGATCACGACACGTCCCAATTCATCTACTTTTCTAACAATACCTGTTGATTTCATCATAACTGATAGTAGCCCCTCTCGCTATAGTTTAAAAGTGTCATTATTCGACAAACTTCTATCTTTTATGATAGTTATGATACCAACCATTGCCAGAATAGTCAACCTATTTATGGTAGAGTTCAGTTTTATTTCTATTTTTTTGGTTGAAAAAACATAATTTATCCTTAAATTACTGGTAGATAGGCGCTTTTCCGCTTAAAACAGGTTATTCTATGATTCGACAATATGGAAAGTGTTTATTCAACAACTTTAGACAAAATTCGACAAAATCTGTCGACATTAGCTAAAGTTTCGTCAAATCACCTTACAAATTTTTTTTAAGATTATGGGTTAGGGAGGGATTTTACATGTATCGTCAGCTTCGAGAAGAGAAAGTATTCAAGGATCCCGTTCACAATTATGTTCATGTGCAGGATGAAATTATTTGGTCGCTCATTAATACCTCGGAATTTCAACGTTTGCGTCGGATTCGTCAGCTTGGAACTTCTTATTTAACGTTCCATGGGGCTGAGCACAGTCGATTCTCCCATTCTTTAGGAGTCTATGAGATTACCCGGCGAATTATTTCTCAATTTGAGCGCGCCAATTATGCGGACTGGCCCCGGGAAGAGGGAATGGTAGCTCTATGTGCTGCACTATTGCATGATCTCGGCCATGGTCCCTTCTCTCATTCGGTAGAGCAGGCCTTCCAGATGCATCATGAGGATTGGACCTGTCGCATTTTGCTCGGTGACACAGAGGTCAGATCGGTGCTGCGCCGGATGGGGGATGATTTCCCAGATAAGGTAGCGGCGGTGATTCGCAAGGATTATGAGCAGCCGATTGTTGTGAATCTCGTCTCCAGCCCGCTGGATGCGGATCGGATGGATTATTTACTGCGCGATGCTTATTTTACCGGTGTTAATTATGGAACGATAGATATGGATCGGATTCTGCGAATGCTTAGACCGTATAAAGGAAGAATTGTCGTCAAGGATTCGGGCATGCATGCGGTAGAAGATTATTTAATGTCCAGATATCAGATGTACTGGCAAATTTATTTCCATCCGGTTACGCGCAGCTCAGAGATCATTTTAAGGCAGATTTTCAAAAGAGCGAAGGCGTTGTATGAGCAAGGCCATCGCTTCAAGTTTCTGCCGGAACCTTTGCCTTCATTATTTAATCGCACCATGACGGTACAGGACTATCTTCAATTAGATGAAGCGTTGGTTCAGACGGCCTTTATGCAGTGGAGAAAGGAGACGGACGAGCTGCTTGGAGAACTGTGCTCCCGGTTCATCGACCGCAAGCTGTATAAATATGTAGAGATGGACTCTTTGGATATGGAGACAATTGAAGAGATTAGAGCTGCATTTGATAAGGCGGGGCTTAATCCGGAATACGATTTGGAAATTGATTTTCCAACGGATCTGCCTTATGATGTGTTTCGTCCGGATGGGGAAGGGCGGGAGAAGCAGATCCTGCTTCTGGACCGTCAAGAACGTTTGCGTGAGATTTCCGAAGTATCGGATATTGTCAGATCGATCAGCGGTTTGCAGCGCGGGAAATTCCATTTGTATTTTCCAGATGATAAAGTTCTTGCAGTTATTGACGATTTGCCGCGGGAGATTGCGGAACTATTCGTAGAACAGCATTAAAATTCTCGAATGATGCCAGGATGAACTCAACAAAAATTAACCAATGAACTAGCTGGGAGGCGCATATACATTGATGCTTATTGATACACATACCCATCTGGATGCTCCACAGTTCGACGAGGATCGCGAGGAGGTCATTCAGCGGGCTCTGGAACAGGGAGTGACGCGGATGATCAACATTGGCTTTAATCGGGAGACGATTCCGACGACGATGAAATTGGCGGAGCAATACGATTTTATCTATGCAGCCGTGGGCTGGCATCCGCAAGATGCGATTACGATGCAGGATGGTGACCTCGACTGGATTGCGGAATTGTGCAAGCATGAGAAGGTCGTCGCAATCGGCGAAATCGGGCTGGATTATTATTGGGATACGTCACCCAAAGAGGTGCAGCACAAGGTCCTGCGCAATCAGATCGGGCTTGCTCGAAGTCTGGGAATGCCAATTTCGATTCATAATCGGGATGCACATGAGGATATTGTACGAATTTTGCAGGAAGAGAAGGCAAGTGAAGTTGGCGGTGTGATGCATTCCTTCTCTGGCAGCTGGGAAATTGCCAAATTGTGTCTGAATATGGGATTTCATTTGTCATTTGGCGGGCCGATTACGTTCAAAAATGCCAAGCAGCCAAAAGAGGTTATTATGAAGGTTCCCATGGACCGATTATTGATTGAGACAGACTCCCCATATTTAACACCACACCCATATCGTGGGAAGAGAAATGAGTCGGGTTACGTCCGTCTCGTCGCCGAGGCGGCAGCGGAATTAAAAGGGATTTCTTTGGAAGAATTAGCCAACGTAACAACCAAAAATGCAATGGAACGATTTGGCATTCGCTGAAATATTGAGAAAAAGTAATGAAAAAATGAGTAAACGAGAAAGATTAATGCATTTTAACAATTAAAACTCTGTTTATTACATTTTTTTAACCAATTATTAAAATAAACGTTGTTGATTCGTCCTTTACAACATGTATCGAAACAAGATAGAATTTCTTCAGTAATCCATTTGGCGATTCTCACAGACTTATTTTGCCAGAGATTACCGAAGTTCCATAAACCAGTCTCGCTGAATCTCCGAGTGTGGAGAACGGGGGAACCGACCACGGCAATTCATGAGATTATGAATGAGCATGTCGTGAAGGATTTCTTTGTAAGGGTCTATGGGGTGAATTCGAGGTCATTGCGCCATGAGCGAATGAACTAAGAAAGGGCGACTCTCTACGTCCTAACCCGACAGCTAACCTCGTAGGCGTATCCAGAGAGGCAACAACTCGTGCATCTATACATCACTGATTATTCCGGAAGCCACGAACAGAGTTCCTCTAACTCTTTCTTTAGGCTTCTTTTGTTTTGAATAAACTTAGTAGGGTCATCATACTGTTGTTTACAGGGGGTGACCAATGCCGAGAGGACTGGGACAGGAATGCGGAGTGCGCTTTATGGCATTTCGTAAAATCGATCTGTAGTCACGTCAATTTCATGATATGTCGATCTAGACGGCGGGACTATGTAAGGAGGACGGAAGATATGGGATTTTTCCGTAACCAGGATACCCATGAATCACGCTCATCCAGCATGTCTTACGCAATGCGATGGAAGCAAGAACATCTGCGTCAGGTTTTGCTTGTTGGAGTTCTGGCCATTGCAGTAATCACCATCATCCTGATTTGGTTCTACACACAGAACAGTAAAAAAATATATTTGGTTGTTGATGGAAAGACAGAGTCAATCACCACCAGACATTCCTTGGTCAATAAAGTGCTGGATGAACAATCCATCATATTGCAGCCGGGCGATGAAGTTTCCAAATCGTTGTCGAGCGCAATAGAGGATGGGGACCGGATTGAGATTGTCCGGGCCGTTCCCGTCAGTATCAGTGTGGATGGCGCTCATAAGCTGACCTTTACCACGAAGGCCAAGGTAGAGGACGCTATTCAGGAACTAGGCGTAGATGTGAATCAGGAGGATAAAGTTTCTCCAGGCCTGAATCAGGCCGTCACAGCGAATATGGTTATTAATATCGTTCGTGTCAAGAAACATAATATTCAACAACAAGAGACCGTACCATTCAATGTCGTCAAGACAAGTGATGATCAGCTGCTGAAGGGTGAAACGAAGGTCGTACAGGAAGGCAGCCAGGGCCTAGTCGTACACAATGTTGAGAAGGTGTATGAGGATGGCAAATTCGTGTCAAAGCGTTGGCTTGGCAAGGAGGTCGTTAAGAAGGCCACACCTAAAGTCATTGCCGTGGGCACGAAGCCGAAGACTGCTGTGATGTCCGCTAGCATTTCCCGCTCCTCGGATCAGGTGAGCATCAGTGGATTGACCAAAAAGGGCGGAGTCTCGTTCAAATATAAAAAAATGCTCAAGAACGTAACCTTGACTGCCTACTCTGCAGAAGAGGATGGAATCGGCACGAAAACAGCTACAGGAACCCGAGTTCAAGAGGGAAGAACGATCGCTGTCGATAAAAATGTCGTTCCGTTAGGTTGGTGGGTATACATTGAAGGCCTCGGATTCCGCAAAGCGGAAGATACTGGGGGCGCTATTAAAGGCAACAAGATGGACGTATATTTTGATTCGCTCAAAACAGCAAACCAATTCGGCCGCAAGAAGGGTCGGACAGTTTATGTCATCGGCCCGACCAAGCCAGAGCTCAACTAGTTGGCTGCAAAGTTGAAAGGATATATCGAAAATAAGATCTAGGATCGTGATTAGCGGGGGTTCAAAAAGTGGACTTTTTGAGCAACCTCTATTAGGATGATGAATAAGACAGTGGATAAGAAGGGGAATCTATCCTCTTCTTTTTGTTTTGTTTATTAAAGCGTATAATTTTTAGGGATATATATGAGTGTTCAAAAAGGCCGGTTTTCAGTGCGATCTTGTGATCAGGAGCAGGTTTTTTGAACAATCTCTACATGGAAGGGAAGGCCGTATATGATCAAAGAGATCATTGTGGTGGAAGGCCGGGACGATACTGTGGCGATTAAGCGAGCCGTAGAGGCCGATACGATTGAGACGGGCGGTTCAGCCATCAATGAGAGAACATTGCGTAAAATAGCACTCGCCCAGGAGCGGCGCGGGGTTATTATATTTACAGATCCGGATCATGCCGGAGAGAGGATTCGCAAGATCGTTGCGAAGCGCGTGCCAGGCTGCAAGCATGCCTTCTTGCGGGAGGCCGATGCGACCAAGCGGGGAGATATCGGGGTCGAGAATGCGTCGCCAGAGGCGATTCGGGAGGCGCTGAGCCGAGTACGCAGCGAGACGGCGGGAATGGAGCCTCTGATCGATTGGGAAGACTTAATCGATGCAGGTCTCATTATTCACTCTCAAGCGGCTGCAAGAAGACGTAAGCTTGGCGAGCTGCTCGGAATCGGGTATTGCAACGGCAAACAGCTATATAAGCGGCTGGTGGCCTTTAAGATCAGCCGAGAGGAGTTCGCGGCTGCACTGGCACAATTGGAGGATGAAGGGGTAATTCATTAATGACGATAAGAGAAGATATAGCAACTCCACGCCGAACGAAGGAGATTATCCAGCGTCACGGTTTCTCGTTTAAGAAGAGTCTGGGTCAGAATTTTCTGATCGACCAAAATATTCTTGGCAAAATAGTATCCGCAGCAGGGCTGGATAAGACGAAGGGAGCGCTGGAGATCGGCCCGGGCATTGGAGCGCTTACTGAGAGGCTCGCTGAGGAGGCCGGCAAAGTGACCGCCGTGGAAATCGACCAGCGGTTGTTGCCGATCCTTGAAGAAGTGCTTGAGCCGTTCCCGCATGTGCAGGTGGTTCATGGCGACGTGCTGAAGCTGGATCTGAAGGAGTTGTTCGCTCGGCAATTCAGCGCTGTGAATGGCGTTAGCGTAGTGGCTAACCTGCCTTATTATGTCACCACACCTATCCTGATGAAGCTGCTGGAAGAGAAGCTGCCTCTGGAGAATATCGTGGTCATGATTCAGAAGGAGGTAGCTGAGCGAATGGCAGCTTCTCCTGGAGGGAAGGAATATGGCAGCTTAAGTATTGCTGTGCAATATTACAGTGAGCCTGAGCTGGTCTGTACAGTGCCTCACAGCGTGTTTATCCCGCAGCCGAATGTGGAGTCCGCAGTAATTCGTCTTAAGGTGCGCAAGCAGCCTCCGGTTCAAGTGGAGGATGAAGCGTTCTTCTTTGAGGTGGTACAAGCTTCCTTTGCACAAAGACGCAAGACGATCTCAAACAATCTTAAGAGCCGTTTCTTCCCGAAGGAGGGCAGGGAGCGTCTGGAAGCTCTGCTGGGAGAGGCCGGCATTGCTCCGTCAAGACGGGCGGAGACGCTGGATTTGCATGAGTTCGCCAAGCTGAGCAATATGCTCGTGCAATTTGGGTTGAACGAAGCTTAGCTGTAACCAATCCCTTTATCCGCCCATACGATGGGGATAGAGGTGATGGATTGTGACGAAATTGGGAGACTTGGTCGTCCGCAAATCCTACGGAGGGGATGTTACCTTCCGAGTGGAGAGAATCGAGCGGAGCGTGGCCATCATAAAGGGAACAGAATTCCGTCTGCTGGCCGATGCGCCGCTGACGGATTTGCTAAAGGTGGACCCAGGTTCACCTGGAGAGAAGACAGAGCGTGCGCGAATCAAGGCGACCGAATCGCTGCAACGGCTGCGTCAGGACCGCCAGCAGCTGGCGGAGCGCAATCAGGTTGCGGTCCAGCAGTGGTCTCCTGCAGCTCAGGAGCAGGCTTATTTTGAGGTGCCCGGCAAGGTGTTGCATTTGGATGGGGATGAGAGATACTTACAGAAGAGCCTTGATCTCTACGAGAAGCTTAGAGTGCCTGTGAACGGCTATTATGTAAATGAGTCTGCGATGCCTAGCGTGCTATATCGGCTGCTACCAACGGTCAACCCGGACATTGTCGTGCTGACAGGGCATGATGGGGTATTAAAAAACCCTCCATCAAGAGACCTGTACAACTTGACCAGTTACAAAAACTCCAAGCATTTTGTAGAGGCTGTGCGTATAGCGCGTGAATATGAACGTAACTTCGATACACTGACGATCGTGGCGGGAGCTTGTCAGTCGCATTTTGAGGCCTTGCTGCAGGCAGGGGCCAATTTTGCCAGTTCCCCTGCCCGCGTGTTGATTCATGCCCTGGACCCCGTCTATATTGCGGCTAAGGCGTCATTGACATCAATTCGGGATACGATTCATATTACCGATGTGCTCAATCAGACGATTAGCGGCACGCAGGGAGTTGGGGGAATCGAGACGCGGGGCAGCTACCGGATCGGACTGCCTACGCTCAAGGATTTATCCAAATTAAACATTGTTCCAACGATGTAAATCGAACTTTTCAGAAAGTGTCGAAAAAAAATCGTTGACAAGATTTTTTTCATACTGATATAATTATTTATTTAATTTGACAATTGCGACCCCCTTCATGTATAATGGACAAAGAAGGAAGGTGGTCACAGGCCATGGCTAAAAATGCACTATCAGAAATTAAAAATAGTCTGGAAGCTCACGTTGGTCAGAAAATCATGCTGCGGGCAAACGGTGGTCGCCGAAAGACTGTCGAACGTACTGGAGTGTTAGAGGAGACTTATCCTTCAGTCTTTATCGTGAAGCTGGGTCAGGATCAACAAAGCTTCAAACGTGTGTCCTATAGTTATGCCGATATACTGACCGAATCCGTTGAAGTTATGGTGTATAACGATGACAACGGAATGGGGCTTTCGTATATTAAACCGTGAACATCATGATATAACAGCAGGCGATCTTTGCATTTTGCGAAGGTCGCTTTTTTCATGACAACTTTATGTCCAAAATGTACATATGCCCGGGACGTCACTTCGCCCTAATCATCGTATGAAGTTTGGCCTAATGTAGCATACTACGGATGTTCCTTATTGAACTCGCACTTTATCTTAGGATTAAAGGGGGAAGTGGCTATGGCACGCAGACGGCGCAGTGTGATGTCGGAGGAGCTGAAGGTAGAGCTCGCCAAGGAGCTTGGATTCTACAATACGGTGCAGCAGCAAGGCTGGGGAGGTATTCGAGCCAAGGATGCGGGAAATATGGTCAAAAGGGCGATAGAAATGGCAGAACGGGCTGCCGCAAAGAATTCACAATAAGAATGCAAATAATTAGGCTTCTCCCGAGGGGGGAGCCTTGTTTTTGTATCAGGATAAAGTAATATAGAGAAGGCAGGTTTGTCTTTTCGTTTACATAGACGGAATGAACCTTTATTTTATAAAATAGGTATACTGAACCCATTACATTATGGATTAATACAAATTCAGAATAACAGCTACGAGATCTTAGTGTATGGATATTTGAGGATAGGTGAACGCCTTGAAAATTTATGAGAAAGCACCGGCAAAAATAAATTTGATGCTTGATGTGCTATATAAACGGCCTGATGGATACCATGAGGTCGAAATGATCATGACGATGGTCGATTTGGCGGATCGTCTGGAGATGAGCGAGCTTCCCCGCGACACGATTATTATATCGAGTCAGGCGGGTTATATTCCGTTAGATGAGAAGAATCTGGCTTTTAAGGCCGCTAAGCTGATTAAGGAGCGCTACAAGGTTCCAAGCGGGGTCTACATCCATTTGGACAAGAAGATCCCTGTGGCAGCGGGTTTGGCCGGTGGCAGCAGCGACGCGGCGGCAACACTGCGCGGCCTGAACCGCCTGTGGAAGCTTGGTATCTCGGATACGGAGCTGATGGAGCTTGGTGCAGAACTTGGCTCGGATGTGCCATTTTGTGTCACAGGAGGAACAGCGCTGGCTACAGGCCGGGGGGAGAAGCTAACTCCGGTGGCAAATCCACCGCAATGCTGGGTCATTCTGGCCAAGCTGCCGATCAATGTATCGACTGAGGAGGTCTATGGCCGATTCCGCAGCGATCGGATTACGAAGCATCCTTCGGCCAGCCGAATGATCCAGGCGCTTGATAGCGGCTCCTTCCATGGAATGTGTCAAGAGCTTGGTAATGTGCTTGAGGAAGTGACGCTGCAAATGCATCCGGAGGTGGCTCATCTCAAAGAGACGATGCTCCGGCTCGGAGCGGATGGTGTGTTGATGTCAGGCAGCGGCCCGACGGTCTTCGGACTTGTGTCCAAGGAGTCGAAGGTACCGCGGATTTACAACGGGCTAAGGGGCTTCTGCAAAGAGGTGTATGCCGTCCGCCTATTGACTTAATAAGTAAAGATTGTACAAAACCGTACGAAAATGTTATATTTTCATTAAAATATTCGGATTTAGCGAGGGGTCTTCGTGAAAAAATTGAAAAGAAGCGCTCGATTAGTTGAAATGACCCAATATCTGTTATCCCGTCCCCATCATCTGATACCTTTGACAACGTTCGCGCAGCGTTATGGCGCAGCCAAGTCTTCCATCAGTGAGGATTTGGCAATTATCAAAGAAGTGTTCGAAGATGAGGGAATTGGTGAACTGCAGACGCTGGCAGGCGCTGCCGGTGGGGTCAAGTATATTCCCAAGGTAGGCAAGGAGCAGGCTCTTGTATTTATTAACGAGCTGTGCGAGAAATTGTCTCAGCCCGACCGCATTCTTCCCGGGGGGTATCTGTACATGTCGGATCTGCTGGGACAACCGGCATTGATGAATGAGGCCGGGAAGCTGTTTGCGACCGCTTTCGCCCATGTAGACATTGATTGCATTATGACTGTTGAGACCAAGGGAATTCCGTTGGCTTATGCTACCGGTGCCGAATTAAACCTGCCTGTTGTGCTTGTGCGTAGAGACCATCAGGTCACGGAGGGGTCGGCGGTAAGCATTAACTATGTATCAGGTTCACATAAAAGCTTGCATACGATGACATTGTCCCGTCGTGCGCTCAAGGAGAAATCAAGGGTGTTGATCGTCGATGACTTCATGAAGGCTGGAGGCACGATTCAGGGGATGGTTGATTTGCTCGCCGAGTTCGATGCGGTTGTCGCAGGAGTTGGGGTCCTGGTGGAATCCGGGGAGGTTGAGTCGGAACAACGCCTTCTCCAGGACTATGTGTCCTTGGCTACACTACGTGCGGTGGATGCTAAGGAAAAGGAAATTTCAGTTACCCCTGGTAATTATTTTGATAAATGATTTAAGCCAGAATTTAGTCGATTTCCCGTAAAAACTACCGGAATTATGGCGAATTGTGTCGAATAGCACATTATTCCAAAAAAAATCTTGATTTTGGCCTATTTTATTCACGAAAAAAAAAGGATTTCCGTTTGCTATGTGGAATATTACACCAAGTCTCTGATGGAAAAAGGTGGTGAACACATATGCAAATTACGGATGTAAGACTCCGCCGCGTCAGCTCTGAGGGCAGAATGAAGGCGATTGCATCCATTACCATCGATAACGAATTTGTTGTTCATGACATTCGTGTAATTGACGGTAACAACGGGATGTTCGTAGCTATGCCTAGCAAGCGCACACCGGACGGGGAATTCCGGGACATCGCGCATCCGATCTCTTCGGGTACTCGCGAGAAGATTCAGAGCGCAGTTCTCGCAGAATACGAGCGCGCAGCTGAACAAGAGGAAGTTATTGAAGAAGGGGCTTAAGTTTTTTGTATTATCGTAACTAATTGGGGTTCGAGGAAAAGAGAGCCATGCCCATGGCTCTCTTTTCTTTTTGCCCTAAATGAGATATAGTCAGTAATGAGTTCAATTGAAGGAGGCCGGGGCCTTGAAAAGATTTGCGATTATTCTTGCTGCAGGACAGGGGAAACGCATGAAGTCGAAGCTCTATAAAGTGCTCCACCCCGTTTGCGGTAAGCCGATGGTCGGTCATGTCTTGGATACGGTGAAGAAGGTCCAATGTGAACGCAGTATTGTCGTTGTTGGCCATGGTGCGGAGGCTGTACAGTCTTATCTTGGCACCTCAGCGGAATATGTACTGCAAGAGAAGCAACTAGGGACCGGTCACGCCGTCAAGCAAGTCAAACAGCTTCTTGGCCAAGAGAATGGAACGACGATCGTTATTTGTGGAGACACTCCGTTAGTCACTGAGGAGTCGCTCGAAGCGATGCTTCAGCTTCATGAGAAGAATGGGGCGGCGGCTACAATTCTTACTGCTGAGGTGGATCGTCCACAAGGTTATGGACGGGTTATCCGTGGTGAGAATGGCTCCGTGAAGCGAATTGTTGAGCAGAAGGATTGCTCTCCTGAAGAAGATGCGGTAAAGGAAATCAATACCGGCACTTATTGTTTTGATAATGCGAAGTTATTTTCCGCTCTGGAGAAAGTGACAAATAACAATGCTCAACAGGAGTATTATTTAACTGATGTCATAGGAATTCTGGTTCAAGAAGGCGATGTTGTTGAAGGTTACAGAACGGACGATTATACCGAGTCTATCGGTGTTAATGATCGTATCGCTCTCTCTGAAGCGGAGACGCTTATGCGAGCTCGCATTAACCGTAAGCATATGTTGAACGGTGTTACGATTGTCGATTCAGGTTCTACGTATATTGGAGCCGATGTTGAGATCGGAGCGGACACCGTTATTTTGCCGGGATGTTCTATATATGGACAGACGGTTATCGGAGAGGATTGTGTGATCGGTCCTTCTTCCGATATCGAGAACTGTCACATTCTTGACGGTGCAAAGGTCAAACATTCGGTGCTGAGCCAGGCGGAAGTTGGCAAGGATACGACCGTAGGGCCGTTTGCTTATTTGCGTCCAGGAACTAAGTTGGGTAGTCATGTGAAGGTCGGCGATTTTGTAGAGATCAAGAATGCCTCTATGGATGATGGCTCGAAAGTCTCTCATCTTAGCTATATCGGCGATGCCAAGGTAGGCAAGAACGTCAACTTTGGCTGTGGCGCGATTACGGTCAACTATGATGGATATAATAAGTCTATTACTGAGATCGAAGATGATGCCTTTATCGGCAGCAATGTCAATCTGATAGCACCGGTGAAGATCGGCAAGGGCGCCTATGTCGTAGCTGGCTCAACGATCACGAATACCGTGCCGGATAATGATCTGGCTATTGCGCGGAATCGTCAGGAGAATAAGCCGGGTTACGCGGAGAAGATTCGCGCCCGTGCCAAAGCGAAGAAGCAAAGAGAACAAGAAGAATCAAGAGAATAGCAGCAAGATGCCTAGGCCATGGAAGAAGTAGTATGAATCGAAGTTTCAGGTTTTTCAGGATGCAGTGATCATATTAATGACGGGGATAGTTTGAGACATCTCTAATCTATCTACACAGCACGGAGGGTATTAAATTTTATGACTTATTGTGATTCTAAACTGAAGATATTCACTTGTAACTCCAATCCGAAATTAGCGCATCAAATTGCCGATTATATTGGAATCCCGATGGGGGAATCGGAGACGACTAGCTTCAGTGACGGTGAAATTCAAGTCAAATTGTCGGAGAGCGTACGCGGCTGCCATGTATATATTGTGCAGTCTACTTGTGCTCCTGTTAATGACAATCTGATGGAGCTGCTCGTTATGGTGGATGCTTTGAAACGTGCTTCAGCTAAGAGCATTAATGTAGTTATTCCGTATTACGGATATGCGCGCCAGGACCGCAAGGCGCGTTCGCGCGATCCAATTACGGCCAAGCTGGTAGCTAATCTGATTGAGAAAGCAGGTGCCCACCGCGTCATTACGATGGACCTGCATGCCATGCAGATTCAAGGCTTCTTCGATATACCAGTGGATCATATGCTGGGTGTCCCAATTCTGGCTCAATATTTCCGTTCAAAAAATATTCAGAACCCGGTTGTCGTATCTCCTGACCACGGTGGTGTAGTTCGTGCCCGCAAGCTGGCCGACTTCCTGAATGCCCCGCTGGCGATTATCGACAAGCGTCGTCCGGAACCTAACGTAAGTGAAGTTATGAACATCATCGGGAATATTGAAGGCAAGACCGCTATTCTCGTCGACGATATCATTGATACCGCAGGCACCATCGTGCTTGGGGCCAACGCGCTAAAGGAAGGCGGCGTAGAGGAAGTTTATGCCTGCTGCACACACCCTGTGCTGTCCGGGCCTGCGATGGAGCGGCTTGAGAATTCTCCGCTCAAAGAAGTAATCGTTACGGATACGATTCCAATTACGCATCCTAACCCGACTAGCAAGTTGAAGGTTCTGTCTGTAGCCCCTCTCATGGGCGAAGCTATTATTCGTGTACATGAGGAATTGTCGATTAGTAAGTTGTTTGAAATAGAGTGATTTGACTCAACCCTCCCAAACCCTCCCTTACCATAAGGGAGGGCTCCAAAGGGCTTGCAGCCCTCTGGACTCCTGCATATGGATAACGTTGGAGGTAAAGAGGTGCTCCTGCGACTGTCCCCCTTCCAGGGGGAGGCGCTAGGGGCTTTTGTTGTATGGAACGCTTTTCCCCCTCCGGGTACGTCTTACTTTGGGAGCACCTGGGTTACCTGAAAAACATGCCGGGGAGATCTCTGCTGCTTTCCGGCTTGTCTGGGTGACGGTGAGGTTGGGCCGCTTTTCACCCTGCGGGGTACGCTCTATTATTGGCGGTTGTGAGGGAGCGTAGAGTGGTCTGTGGTGCTCTTTGACTGCTGCTTTTTCAACGAAGGAGTTCGCTGTTCCTTCGGAACGCGCTGAGGTTAGAGCAGGGATTATTGTGTGAACTGAGAGAGGTTCAGTGGGGCGAAGAAAGTCCGCTGTCCCTCCGGGATACGCTAGGTAAGGGCGAGAAGTCAGTTATCCATCGAAATTGGTGGGAAAGGACGAGGAGCCACATCCCTGCGGGATGCGCCGGGATACCAGAGAAGAGGATAAATGGAGGATTAACGAAGATGAAGTGGATTGTCGGCCTCGGGAATCCGGGGAGTCAATATGAGAAGACCCGTCATAATATCGGGTTTATGGCATTGGATGAGTTGGCGCGCAGGCACAATATTGAGATTAAGCAGAGCAAGTGCAAGGCCTTAGTTGGTGAAGGGTTCTTGCCGGGTGGCAAGGTCGCGCTGATCAAGCCGATGACATATATGAATTTATCCGGTGAGGCGGTTCGGGCTTTTATGGATTATTATAAAGTGGCTCTGGAAGACATGATCGTTGTGTATGACGATCTGGATACGGAGCTGGGGCGTAATCGCCTGCGCTATCAAGGGAGTGCCGGCGGGCACAACGGGATTAAGTCGATCATCCAGCATACGGGGACGCAGACGTTCAACCGGATTCGCATGGGGATTTCCCGGCCGGAGCCGGGGTATGCAGTAGTAGATTATGTCTTGTCCAAGTTTGCCAAGAAGGATCAGCCGCTGCTTCAACAGTCGATTGATGCGGCTTGTGATGCGCTGGAATACAGCATGGATCACACTTTTGAGCAGACGATGGCCAGGTTTAATCCATAGTTTCGGACTTCATATAGTTGGCCCAAACAGGTAATGCATAGGGCTAAGCTACGGCGTTTCAGGGCATACTGAAGACATAATGATTCTTCAGGAGGCATATAGATGGCAATAAACTATATATGTCGGCATTGCCGAACGTTTATTGGTAGAATAGAGGCACCCTATATATCCGAGTCGCAGCTAGGTTTCCATTCCTTGACCCCCGATGAGCGGAGAGATATAATAGCGTATGATTCGAACGGTGATACTACGGTTCGGGTGACCTGCGATTATTGCAGGGAGGCACTGGAGAACAATCCGGAGCTGACCTTGCTCTCGAATCCGCTGCAATGATCGGCAGCGAGGATGAAGGATTCACTTTGAAAAGACGGATATTAGAGCCTTGGCAAGCGTGCTGAGGCTCCTTTTTGGTTCGAATACGGACCCCGAATCGCCAGGGTAGCTCAATGTTCACGAAATCGTGACTTTTCGTCATGCGAATTTTATTAAGAATAGTATCAATTAAGCAATAAGAGAGGTGCCTCATTTGTTAAAAGCACTCATACAGGCTTTTTCGCAAGATTCTGACTTTGCTTCAATGGTAGCCGGGATAGAATCGGGAATGAGAGAGCAGCTTATTTCCGGTTTGTCCGGCTCAGCCAGACAGGTTATGCTGGCATCGCTGCACAAGAAGGTTAACCGCCCGATGCTAGTGGTTACCCATAACATGTTCTCAGCCCAGAAGATATATGAAGATTTACAGGAAGCGCTATCATCTGAAGAGGTCATGCTGTATCCGGCTAATGAATTGGTAGCTGCAGAGTCGGCCATTTCCAGCCCGGAGACGCTGGCCCAGCGGATAGAGGTGCTGCTGCAATGCTCGCAACAGTTTCGCGGCATTGTGGTGGTGCCTTATTCTGGCGTGCGCCGCTACATCCCCACATCAGAGGTGATGACAAGCGCCAGCCTGTCGATTGAGGTAGGAGGGACCGTTGAACTGGATTCGTTCTTGACCCAGATGGTGGAGCTTGGGTATGAGCGGGTCGAGCGCGTAGAATCCCGTGGGGAGATGAGCGTACGGGGCGGTATTTTGGATTTTTATCCACTGACCTCCGAATTGGCTTATCGTGTGGAATTGTTCGATGATGAAGTCGATTCAATTCGTACCTTTGATCCTGCTGACCAACGCTCTGTTGACAAGATTAAGCAGGTAACGATTACGCCGAGCAAAGAGTTAATTGCTTCCGGCGATCGAATGACAAAGGCGGCTCAGGCGGCAACAGAGCAACTGGAGCGTCAGCTTGAGAAGATGACCGACCGTCAGGCAAAGATTAAGCTGAAAGAGGAAGTTTCCCGGGAAATTGAAATGCTGCGTGAGCATGTATATTTTCCGGAGATCTATAAGTATGTCTCTTTGCTCTATCCGGAGCATCACACATTGTACAATTATTTGCCCAAGGATACGTTGCTTGTGTTGGAAGAACCCGCACGTCTGTTAGAGACAGCCAAGCAGCTGGAGCGCGATGAGGCGGAGTGGAACTTGCATCTGCTGCAGAATGGGAAGAGTCTGCCTGAGCTGCCGTTAGCGGTGGAGGCGGAGCATGTGCTCTATCATCGTCCGTTCCAGACGCTGCTGTTGTCGCTATTCTTAAGGCAGGTTCCGCACACACAACCGCAGAACATCATCAATTTTGTAGCCCGCTCGATGCAGGACTTCCACGGACAAATGAATGTGCTTAAGTCAGAGATGGAGCGCTGGAAGAAGAGCGGGGCCAACATCATGATGCTGGCCAGCAACGAAGAACGCATGGACAGAATGCGCAGGGTGCTGCTTGACTATGGCATTGATGAACCGATGCTGTTGAAGGGTAACCTACAAACCGGCTTCGAATTCCCGTCCGTTCACCTGGTTGTGATTACAGAAGGGGAGATGTTCTCCAAGAAGCAGCGCAAAGCCCGTAAATTCGGAAAAAGTATGGATAATGCCCAGCGAATCAAGAGTTATACCGAGCTGAAGGTAGGCGATTATGTCGTTCACCAGAATCATGGGATCGGGAAGTATGTAGGCATTGGTACGCTGGAGGTTGGCGGTATCCATAAGGACTACATTCATATTTTGTATGCCGGCGGTGACAAGCTGTCCGTACCGATCGAACAGATCGATCTGATCCAGAAATACGTTGGTTCAGAGGACAAGGAACCGAAGGTTTATAAGCTTGGGGGCAATGAATGGAACCGAGTCAAAAATAAAGTCCGCTCTTCTGTACAGGATATAGCTGATGACCTGATTAAGCTGTATGCGGAACGTCAGGCTTCACCAGGATATGCCTTTGAGAAGGATTCGCCGGAGCAGCAGGAATTTGAAGCGATGTTCCCTTACGATGAGACGCCGGACCAGCTTCGCGCGATTGGGGAAATCAAGAAAGATATGGAAATCTCGCGTCCCATGGACCGATTGCTCTGCGGAGACGTCGGTTATGGCAAGACCGAGGTGGCTATCCGCGCTGCCTTTAAATCAGCGATCGAAGGCAAGCAGGTCGCTGTCTTGGTGCCTACTACTATCCTTGCGCAGCAGCACTATGAGACATTCCGCGAGCGATTCGCGGGTTATCCAATCAACATCCAGTCGCTGAGCCGCTTCCGTAGTCGGAAGGAGCAGAATGAGACGATCAAGGGAGTACGGCAAGGGACTGTCGATATCGTGATTGGTACGCATCGTTTGCTGTCCCAAGACTTGATCTTCAAGGATTTGGGCCTGCTCATCGTCGATGAAGAGCAGCGCTTTGGTGTAACTCATAAAGAGAAGCTAAAAAAGCTGAAGACCAATGTGGACGTGCTGACGCTAACGGCGACACCTATTCCGCGCACCCTGCATATGTCGATGCTGGGCGTTCGCGACCTGTCCGTCATTGAGACGCCGCCGGAGAACCGGTTCCCTGTACAGACATATGTCGTAGAATACAGCCCTTCTCTCGTCCGCGAAGCGGTGGAACGGGAGATTGCACGCGGTGGGCAGATTTATTACTTGTATAACCGAGTTCAAGGGATTCAAGAGATGGCTGCACAGATCTCCATGCTTGTTCCAGAGGCTAGAGTAGCTGTGGGACATGGGCAAATGTCCGAGCAGGAGCTGGAGAAGACGATCCTCGACTTCCTGGACGGGGAATTTGATGTGTTGGTGAGTACGAGTATTATTGAGACCGGGGTCGATATTCCGAACGTGAATACCCTGATTGTACACGACGCTGATAAGATGGGCCTGTCCCAGCTGTATCAGCTGCGAGGTCGAGTCGGACGTTCCAACCGGATCGCTTATGCTTATTTCACTTATCAGCGGGACAAATCCTTGACGGAGGTTGCGGAGAAACGTCTGCAATCGATTAAGGAGTTTACTGAACTCGGTTCAGGGTTTAAAATTGCTATGCGGGACTTGGCAATCCGTGGCGCAGGCAACCTGCTCGGAGCGGAGCAGCACGGCTTCATCGCTTCGGTTGGATTCGACCTGTATTCGCAAATGTTGGCGGAGGAAATCCAGAAACGGAAGGTATCTATGCTTGGCGAGCCTGATCCGATGGAATCATCCTGGAGCACGACGATCGATCTTGGCATCGACGCCTATTTACCGCCGGATTACATTTATGATAGTATGCAGAAGATTGAGATTTACAAAAAAACCGCATCCGCGGCTTCATTCGAAGATGTCGCCGATTTAGAGGACGAGCTGCTTGATCGCTTCGGCGATTTGCCAGAGGCAGTAACGAATCTGCTGTCCGTTGCCAGGGTTAAGCTGTATGGCAAAAAGTATGGCATTGAATCGATCGCGCTTCGCGGTGACGAGGTGACTATGAAGTTCTATGCAGGCAGAGAGAAGGATCTGATTCCGGCGAAACTCGCGGAGGTTGGAAATCTGTTCGGAAGACGTGTACAATTTAACCAAGGGTCTGGTATGGTAATCCGGATCAAAACCAAAGGAATGGACGACCAAGAATTGATGGGCCTATTGGAGCAATTCCTGGGAGCCCTAAAGGACTCGTTCAAGACGAAAGGGGAACTACAAGATGTTTCGAAGTAAAGGGCGTTCTTGGAAGACGCTGCTGACTACCCTCGTGGTCGTGCTGGCTGTATCCGTAATGGCTGGATGCGGCAAAAAAACGGACAACAATGTCGTAGCTACGTACGACGGTGGAGAGATTACACAAAAGGAATTCGATCTTGAACAGCGCATGGTTCTTGCCTTGCAGCCGCAAATGGCACAGTTTACGGAAATGGATGACTTCCGGGAATACTTGGTCAAACAGGCGATCGCCTATAAATATTGGGAGAGCAAAGCCGACGACAAGATGAAGGACGAAGGTAAGAAGAAGGCTGAAGCTCAATACAAGGCCATGAAGGACGCTAATGGCGCTGATAATGTGAAGCAAATGCTGGACGCACAGAAAATTACAGAAAAAGAATTTCAGAACTACATGACCCGTATTTATACGGTAATGGAGACTCAGTTAACAGGCATTACCGAAGATGATATGAAGAAGGAATTCGAAGCAACGAAGGAAGATTACGTTACCGCTTCCGTTCGTCACATTCTGATTGGATTTAAAGATTCGGAAGGTAAGGAACGCAGTAAGGAGGATGCTCTGAAATTAGCCAAAGAAGTTAAGGCTAAGTTGGACAAGGGTGAGGATTTTGCTGCGTTGGTTAAGCAATATTCAAATGATGGACAGCAGAACATTGATAACGGCGGTTTGTATGCAGACGCACCTGTGAACCAATGGGTACCGCAGTTTAAAGAAGCGGCAATGACACTTCCTCTGAACAAAATCAGCGATCCAGTGGAGACCGATTACGGATACCATATTATCCGTGTAGAGGCCAGAACTGAGAAGACATTCGCAGATTTGACGGATACTGAAAAGGATACGCTGAAGATGTCTGTTGGCTCGCAAAAATTGGACGAGTTTATGTCCGGTGATCTGGAGAAGAAAATTATCAAGAAAATTACTTTACCTAAGGTAGAGAAGAAAGCGGAAAACACAGATAAGGGTGCTAACTCAGGTTCAGGCAATACCGGAACCAATGGGGATGCTGATAAATCTGGTAATTCCGGTAATTCCAGCAACTCGGAGAAATCGGATGGTAGCAATACCTCCGGTGCTGATAACGGGAATAGCAGCAAATAATCTTGATCCATCTTGGATCAAGGGATGATCTGTTTCCTTAGGGAGACATTACTTAGCGGCGTGAATTTATTTTACGCTGCTTTCTTGTCTCTTGTTGCCATTAGCAAGTACTTGTCGATTAGGTAAAATACGATGCATAAGGATTTGGGAAGGGATGAATACTATGGTCAGAATCACAAGGAGCCGACAATCCCTCTAATTCTGTACAAATACATCCGAAGATTAAACAGATATCCAAACAGTAGTAGTTCAAAACTTCTTAAGAAAGCGGGGCAACATGTGATATGAAAGCTACTGGAATTGTACGTCGCATTGATGATTTAGGACGGGTGGTTATCCCTAAGGAGATTCGCCGCACTTTACGGATTCGCGAAGGGGATCCACTTGAAATTTTTGTGGACCGCGATGGTGAAGTGATCTTGAAGAAATATTCACCAATTGGTGAATTGGGGGATTTTGCCAAGGAGTATGCGGAGTCGCTCTATGAGAGCACTGGGCATATTACGCTTATCTCGGACCGGGATACGATGATCGCTGTAGCAGGCGCTTCCAAGAAGGAGTACCTGGACAAGCAGATCAGTTCCTTACTGGAGAGCAGTATGGAGGGGCGCAAGACGATTCTAGAAACAACATCAGGAACTTATGAGATCAATAAGGATCATCCGGAGCAGATCTCTTCCTACGTGATTGCGCCAATTATCTCAAGCGGCGATCCCATCGGTACTGTGATTTTGATGAACAAGGATGAATCGGTGAACATGTCTGAATTAGAGACGAAGATGGCAGAGACTGCAGCTGGATTCCTCGGCAAACAGATGGAACAATAAAGCATTTTTACACGTACACTCCAATGTATAAGACGGCTTGCAGCCGCCATATCTCGGAGTGTATTTTTTATGTCTTAGTGGCTGCTTTTGAATATGCCCATCTGGTAAACACCTGGGGAGTGAATAGCAAAAGTGGTCGCGGCAGTCGGTTTCGTTTTATAATGGACATATTCTGAATAGCGAAAGTTTATTATTTTACGTAAAGTAGGTTCATTATGAAATCAGGCAATAACAACGTCTCGTCCCAACTGTTAAAGGGAGCGGCGGTACTTAGCCTGGCGGCGATTATGACGAAGCTGCTGGGGACCCTGCAGAAAATTCCACTGCAAAATATCGGAGGAGACGGAGTATTCGGCATTTATAATACCGTCTATCCGTTCTATACGATTCTGTTAACGCTGGCGACAGCTGGATTTCCAACAGCGGTCTCGAAATTTGTGGCTGAGCGCCATGCGGAAGGAGACGAACGCGGCAAACAGGCGGTACTGCGGCTCGCTACAATTCTGATGATCGTCCTGGGATTAGCCAGCAGCGCATTAATGTACTTTGGCGCTCCGCAGTTGGCACAGCTTATTGGCAGCAGCCAGTTGGTCCCGGCACTGCGCAGCGCTGCTCCGGCATTGCTCTTCATACCGCTGAGCGCCTCGCTTCGCGGTTATTTTCAGGGATTGCAAAATATGATTCCAACCGCGGTATCCCAAGTGACGGAACAAGCTGTGAGAGTTGCGGTTATGATTGTATTCCTGTTGTATTTAAGCAGTGCCGGGGCGAAGGAGTCGGTTATTGCTGGCGGGGCTCTATCTGGCTCGGCATTCGGCGGGGCAGCTGGCCTGATAGTGATGCTGATGTATTGGATTAGCTACCAGAGGAAGCTTGGAGCAGAAATCGGGCACATAGACCTGGCCAAAGCGGGGACTAATCGTATTAAGGGGCATGCTGGCAAGGGAGTGGCACCTGTTACCCCGGATTCGGGGGAACGGGGGAGCGCCTTGCTCTCGTCCCTGCTCCGCTATGCGATTCCAATCTGTCTTGCATCCTTGGCGGTACCGTTAATCAGCCTGGTGGACACCTTCACATTGCCGCGCCTGCTGTCTGCTCATGGGGATGAGCTGGCTATTATGTCGGCTGTTGGCGTGTACAATCGCGGGATTCCTCTTGTTCAATTGGTGACGATGCTAGCCTCTTCATTATCGGTGTTGTTCATCCCTGTATTGGCGGAGATGAACGTCCGCGGGGACGCTGCAGGCATCCGGCGGCAGCTAACGCTGGCGCTGCGCTGGTTCTGGCTAATCGGGCTCGTATCCTCGGCGGGGCTTGCTCTTCTCGCCGAGCCGATCAATGTGATGCTCTATCAGGATGGGACAGGCAGCGGCACAATGGCCTGGATCGCCTGGACGGCAGCGCCAAGCGCGCTGGTTACGGTAACAGCAGCCTTGCTGCAGGGGCTTGGCTTCGTTCGTGCTCCCGCGCTTAACCTGCTGCTGGCCGCCGCGCTCAAGACGGCGCTGAACGCGGCTCTTGTGCCGCAGCTGGGCATTACCGGCGCTGCCATCGCCGGTATCGTCGTCTACGCTGTCGCTGCGGCGCTCAACCTCGCGCTGCTGCTCCGACGTACGGGGCTGCGCCCCCATGCGCAAGCAGCGCTGCTGCGGCCGGCCGCCGCCGTTCTGGCGCTGGCTGCCGCCGTGCTCTTGCTGCTCCTGGCCGCCGCCCCGCTGCCGCAGAGCCGCCTGATCGCGGCCCTGGTCAGCCTGCTGGGCGTGCTGCTCGGCGCAGCCGTGTTCGCCGTCGCCGTCCTGCGAACACGGCTCTTGACCGCGGCGGAGGTAGCCGCCCTGCCGCGGATCGGTCCCAGGCTGTTGAGGCTATTCATCCGGCTGAGGCTGATACGCCGAGAGTAACACCAGGCGGTTGTCCTCTATATCAGTGGTGTTTGCAATTTCGTAATTGGACAGAACTAGTGGTATAGTATTATCATGCCATTTGGGCATATTTTATGGACAGCAGTGCAGGATACTAGCTGAAGCAGGCGGCCGGCAAGCCGTCCTAAACACGATTGGAACAGGAGTGTGACTCATACATGAGCGGAAGCATAACGGTGATGGGGCTTGGATCCGGCAATCCGGAGCATTTAACTCTGGGCAGTCTTAGGAAGCTCAAGGAAGCACAGCAGAGATATGTGCGTACGAAGGAGCATCCTGTAGTGGGCTGGCTGGAGGAGACGGGAGTCGGGTTCACTTCATTTGATGCTGTGTATGAGGCGAAGGAGGATTTCCCTTCTGTATACGCAGAAATTGTAGAACGACTGATCGAGCGGGCTAATCGACTGCCGGAGGAGCAAGAGATCATCTATGCTGTTCCGGGTCATCCGATGGTCGCGGAAGCGACGGTCAAGCTGCTGCGGGAGCGCTGTCCTGCTGAGCGGATTCCGTTGAATATCATCGGTGGCGAGAGCTTCCTGGATGTGGCATTCGCAAGGCTGGGCTTTGACCCGATCGAAGGTTTCCAGCTGCTGGACGCTTCGGATATATCCGCCGGAACATTTAACCCGCGTCTGCATACATTGATCGGTCAAGTATACGATGAATTCACAGCTTCCGATGTCAAGCTGAGTCTGATGGATATCTACCCGGACAATTATGAGATAACCGTAGGACATGCCCTCGGTGTAGAGGGAAGCGAGCAGATCGTGACTGTGCCCTTATATGAGCTCGATCGCGTCTCCGGCTTTGGCAATTTGTCGCTGGTATACGTTCCTGCAAGTATGGATGATGCCTTGCGCATTCGCACCCTGGATCGTCTGCACGAGATTGTGTCGATTCTGCGCAGTCCTGGCGGCTGCCCTTGGGACCGTGAGCAGACGCACCAGTCGATCCGCAAAAATCTGATCGAAGAAACCTATGAAGTGCTGGAGACGATCGATGAGGATGATCCGGACCATATGCGTGAAGAACTGGGTGATTTGCTGCTGCAAATTATGCTGCACTCGCAGATGGAGGAAGAGGTAGGAACCTTCTCCGTATTCGATGTAATCCAGGAGCTGAATGAGAAGCTGATCTACCGCCATCCGCATGTATTCGGAGAACTGAGTGCCGATGACGCCGAGGCTGCGCTTCGGAACTGGGATGCGATGAAGGCGGAGGAGAAGCGCCGCAAAGGAATCGAGCCTGAGCGATTATCAGCGCTAAGCGGTGTACCGCGCGATTTGCCAGCACTGATGAAGGCGTATAAGCTCCAGAAGAAAGCAGCGAAGGTTGGCTTCGATTGGGAGCATATCGATGCGGTATGGGCCAAGCTGGAGGAAGAGGTCCTTGAGCTTCGCGAGGCTGTGAAGACGAAGGACTTGTCAGAACAGACGCTTGAACTGGGAGATGTTCTATTCTCGGTCGTGAATGCCGCAAGATTCATCGGTGTTGATCCGGAGGAAGCCTTATCGCAGACAAACTCCAAATTTGTACGTCGCTTCAGCTATGTAGAGCAGCGGCTGCACGAAGCCGGGAAAACTCCAGGTACCAGCTCCCTTGTCGAAATGGACCATTTATGGGAGCAATCAAAGGAGAATGAACGGAGATAATTAGGGAAATTGCCTAAAATGCGGTTAATTTTGCGAAATAAACAAAAAAATTCTAAGTTCCGGGCAGGATTTTTCATTTCAAGCAAGAATACTCATACAAAGATATCCTTGCGGTAGGAGGGGCTCTCGCTCCAATTACAGCAATATCATTTATTTCTTTATCTATTGGGAGGCATTATTAATGAACAAAACAGATCTGATCAACAACATTTCCAGCAAGAGTGGCTTAACTAAAAAAGACGTTGAATCCGTATTGAACGGATTTCTTGGTGAAATCACTGAGGCTCTCGCTGGTGGAGACAAAGTACAATTGATTGGTTTCGGAACTTTCGAAACTCGCAAGCGTTCCGGTCGTACTGGCCGCAACCCGCAAACTGGCAAGACGATCGAAATTCCTGCATCCAATGTACCTGCATTCAAAGCTGGCAACAAACTTAAAGAAGCTGTAAAATAATGCGTCTCGACAAATTCCTTAAGGTGTCGCGCTTGATTAAGCGGCGCACGGTTGCCAAGGACGTCTCCGACCAAGGAAGAGTTCTGATTAACGGCCGTGAATCGAAGCCAAGCAGTCCGGTGAAGGTGGGCGACGAGATTACGGTGCAATTCGGCCAGAAGCTGGTCACTGTAAGAGTTGAACGCTTAGCTGAGACGACTCGCAAAGAAGAAGCTGCTACGCTGTATACCTTGGTGAAGGAAGAACCGATCGCAAAGCATGATTTGTTCGAGTAACAAATTAGATTACTGCTTATTCAGCGGTGCCACAGGGCACCGCTTTTTATTTTCTCTCTGGTTCTAAACCAAGCATCCGCTCCATAAGCTATCTGTAAGAAGGAGGGGTACATGCCATGGTCGAACAAGGAAAAGGGAAGCGTCAGGAGTTGCATTTATTTCAAAGAAAACTGCTCGAAATATCAGGGGTGCAGAATGTGGAGAGCTTCGATAGCGAGGAGTTTCTGCTGCAGACCGAGCTAGGGCATTTGACGATCCGCGGACAGAATTTACATATCAAGAACTTGAATCTAGAACAGGGGCTTGTCAGTATCGAGGGCCTGGTAAATTCCCTGTCTTATTTGGAGCCGGGCTCCCATTCATCAAACAAGGGCTTCCTTGGTAAATTGTTCCGATGAATCTGCATACACAGTGGATAACCCTTCTCTGGATGCTGGCATGCGGAGGAATTATGGGAATGGTCTTCGACGGTTACCGGGTCGTATCCATCCAATTCCGCTTCCCGCGCTGGAGTATCCATGCCCTTGATCTGTTATATTGGTTCGCTTCAGCTTTATTTGTATTCCGGACGATGTATCATACAAATCAGGGAGAGATCAGATTTTACGTGTTTCTAGGGCTTTTTATAGGCGTTTGGATTCATTTTTTGTTTCTTAGTGTTATAACTGAACGTTTTGTGGTAATGTTAATTATAGTAATAAAACGGTTTTATAGGATATTAGTCGGAATTGTCCGGGTTGTGCTTATTGCACCGATCAGATTGTTACTCAAAGGAATTTGGTTGTTGCTTGGTTTTATATGGGTGATGTTATTATTTCTGGGGCGGATTACGTTGCTGCCGTTTTGGAAGCTTCTTTTGTGGGCGACTAGGCCGATTCGTAGACGACTTCGCATTTCGGACAGGCTGATTGCCGTGCGGGATTGGATAAAGTCGTTATGGAGACGCTGGTTTCATAGAGAATAGATTTCGCAGAATACAAGATTAAGAGAATGGAGGGCGCTCAGTTGCATAAGGTATCGACAGACAGACAATCGCAGAATAAGGCATCCGGAACAACCGGAGCGCGCCGCCGGTTACGGTTATGGATGATGTTCATGGCTATATTCATAATATGGTCGGGCCATACCTTTATATCTCAATCCAGCGAGATCGGACAGAAATCTCAGCAGCTATCGGAGCGTCAAGCTTCCAAGGTAGCGGCGGAACAGAGCTTGAATCAATTAAATTATGAATTGAATCGTCTGAAAGATCCTGAGTATATTGGCCAGATCGCAATGAAGAAGTATGGACTGTATAAACCTGGTGAGATTCCGGTTCGGGTATCCGATTCCGGCTCGGATAATGATTGAAATCTAAGGGCATCCGTCTGTTGACCTTGTTTCACTCATTCGGTATAATCAAATCACCGCAGTCATGATTTCGAGGCCTGGCTGTATATTTTTAAGGGAGGATCATTTTATTTTATGGCAATAGAAGTGGGCACCAAGTTAGAAGGTAAAGTGACAGGCATCACGCATTTCGGAGCATTTGTGGATCTGTCAGGAGGTGTCACGGGTCTCGTTCACATCTCGGAGATCGCCGACAATTACGTGAAGGACGTCAACGATCACTTGAAGATTGGCGATATGGTTACCGTGAAGGTAATTAATGTCGATAAGGACGGTAAGATCGGACTTTCCATTAAGCAAGCCGTTGATAAGCCGGTTGAGTCAACCAGACCGCCTCGTGCACCAAGAAGCGATCGCCCAAGCGGCGGCAGAGACGGGGACCGGCCAAGTGGCGGATTTAATCGGGATCGAGGGGGACGTTCTTTCTCTAACAAATCTACCTTTGAAGACAAGATGTCGCGTTTTCTGAAGGATAGTGAAGAGCGAATTTCTTCGTTGAAGAAGAATACGGAAGGCAAACGCGGAGGACGCGGAGCTAAACGAATGTAATTTTTTAAATATGAAATCCACCGTAGGCATATATATGCCTACGGTTTTTTGTTGTTCATAGGAAAATGATTTAGGATTCTTCTCAAATCCATGTCTAGATTTTTTTTCCAGCTTCTATTTTTGTCGTCTGTCCCGCTTAGGCGACAGGTTATTACGCAATAACACGATATGTTTCAGATCCATCTGCGCTAAAGTCGGCTAAAATTACGAGGCTTGGTACGAACATAGGCACGTATAAGGGGGATGTATCCTTTGACAGGCCTAGGTTCGTGGTGTTTCGTAAACCCCTCTCAATTTGTCGGAAATTTCTTTGCTGCTTACTCCGGTATCTGACAAACTTTCCAGTTCACCCTACCTATAATGGGACATACCTAACAAATTGGATAAGGTGGTGCCAGTTGATGGAGAAGTGGAATGTCATTACGTTTCCCGGTTTGAAGAGACTGAAAGGGCAAGCCAAGGCAAATGGCAGAAGAACATGGATGGATGTACCGTTTCTAGAGCGAGCCGCTCAGCGTTTTACGGTGAATAAATGGAATTTGCTCTTTCTGGTGATGGCATTCTTACTGGGAAGAGCTACTATTCTGGACGAGCTGTCGCCGTTCGCTGCCGCCTTCTTTGCAGTGATGATGTTTATGCGCCGTGATATTGCAATAACAGCAGGGAGCCTGATGGTCATTGGAGCGCTTTTGTCTCCGGTTCAGCATGGACTATGGATTGCTGCGGAGCTACTAATTTTCTACTTGATTCATAGAGGACTTGAGAGTTTTGAGCGGGCGGATATATCCTACGCTCCCTTGGCGGTATTCACCAGCACCTTCCTCGTAGGATTATTTCAGGCGGTCGTTGGCCCATCGTTAAGTTGGTATTCGATGATGATGATGGTTGCCGATTCTATACTGAGCTTCGTCTTAACCCTGGTCTTTATTCAGTCTGTTCCGGTCTTCTCCCTTCGCAGGAAGGGACGCCATCTCAAGAGTGAGGAAATCCTCTGTCTGGTTATTCTGTTGGCATCGGTGATGACCGGAGCTGTCGGATGGGAAATATACGGTCTGTCGATCGAACATATCATGTCGAGATATTTGATTCTGTTGTTTGCCCTGGTCGGAGGCGCCTCGCTAGGGGCTTCGGTGGGTGTGATTACCGGACTAATCCTCAGCTTGGCTAATATGACAGCGCTCTATCAAATGAGTTTGCTAGCTTTTGCCGGCATGCTGGCTGGTATGCTGCGGGAGGGACGCAAATGGGCGGTTGCCCTGGGAATGCTGCTCGGATCGTCCATTCTAGCGATCTATTTGACAGGACCAGCCGAAGTGATGTCTTCAACCTGGGAGAGTTGTGTGGCAATCCTCCTCTTCCTCGCAACGCCAAAGGGCGTTATAAGCGTTATCGCCAAGTATGTGCCCGGCACGCAGGATCATATCAAATCACAGCATGAATATGCGAAGCGGGTCAGGGAGATTACAGCCGGAAGGGTAGCTCAGTTCTCCCAGGTATTCAAACAAT
Organism: Paenibacillus sp. 79R4; assembly: GCF_013393165.1. Taxonomy (NCBI): domain Bacteria; kingdom Bacillati; phylum Bacillota; class Bacilli; order Caryophanales; family Paenibacillaceae; genus Paenibacillus; species Paenibacillus sp. 79R4. The sequence continues at coordinate 39,062 of NZ_QJOT01000022.1, forward strand.
TGTCGCGCAGCTTCGGTCAGATGGCCAGCAGCGGCGAAATGTCCAAGCAAAGCGAAGAGGTTGGCCATTTCATGGATGCAATTACCGAGGGAGCCTGTGCGAATTGCTTGCGCCGCAAGGCCTGCTGGGACGGCAACTTCTATCAAACCTATAAATTAATGACGGAGATGATGTCAGCTGTGGAAGATAATCCGGAGTTGACGAGGCGTGATCTTCCGCCGAAGTGGAATAAGCTGTGTATTAAGACAGATCAAGTGCTTGATCTGATGAAGCAGGAATACAACCTATATCAAAATGATATGCATTGGAAGCGGCAAATATACGATAGCAGACAGCTTGTAGCTGAGCAGCTGTCGGGAGTCTCGCAGGTCATGGAAGATTTGGCGAGAGAGATTCAGCGGGAAGGGCAGGCGATGTATAAGCAAGAGGAGCAGATCCGGGATGCACTCGACAAAATGGGATTGTCCATTCATAGCATCGACATCATCAGTCTGGACCACGGCAATGTAGAAATCGAAATTGTCCATGCGTATACTCGTGGGTTTGATGAATGCCGGAAGATTATAGCGCCGCTATTATCCGATATTGTGGACGAGCATATTACGGTGGTTCGGGAGAATATGCCTACGGGTAGAGATGGACTGGCTACGGTAACCTTTGGTTCAGCCAAGACTTTCGAGGTGACGACCGGCGTCGCCGGGGCGGCTAAGGGCGGAGATTTGCTATCCGGAGACAGCTTTAGTGCCATGGAGCTTGGGAACGGAACCTATGCTGTGGCCATCAGCGACGGTATGGGGAATGGAGAGCGGGCCCGACTGGAGAGCAGCACGGCGCTTGGGATTCTCGAGCAGCTGCTGCAATCCGGAATGGATGAGAAATTGGCGGTGAAGTCGGTCAACTCGATTCTGATGCTCCGTTCGCCGGATGAAGTATATGCTACAGTTGATATGGCTCTGATCGATGAGTTCTCTGCGCAGACGACATTCCTTAAGATTGGTTCATCACCGAGCTTTATCAAACGAGGAAATGAGGTTATACCGATCACGGCTAGCAATCTGCCGATTGGGATTATTCAGGATATCGAGATTGATCTGGTTACAGTGCAGCTGCTTCCTGAAGATATTTTGATTATGATGACGGATGGAGTGTATGATGCTCCCGGTTATGCTGTAAATAAGGAATTGTGGATCAAACGGATGATCTCGGAGATCCATGCGGATGAGCCGCAGGAAATCGCCGATTGCCTGCTGGAGACAGTAATTCGCTATCAGAAAAATACGATCCACGATGATATGACCGTTGTAGTGGCTAAAATTGATCATTTGTTGCCTGAATGGGCAACCCTGCATATTCCCGGAATATCAAGGCTGGAGCGGCCGCGGACCGTAAGCTGACATGCGACAAGCAGTCATTTTCTAGCAGAATAGGTCTTAAGTAGCGAATCTAAAGATGGGAAAATTCAAACAATGTACACAATTTTGGTATTATTTATCATGGGAATGATTTGAAAATCATAGTAAGATTATCATGTCGTGTTGTCGAAATTTGTTAGATAGATCCGTCCATTGAACTAATTTTATACATGTTTGGGCAAAGCTATCGAAAGGTAGTGACGCAAAGCTATAGGGACTAATTCTCCTTATGGGGGATATGTCAGCCAGTTGCTAAAAGAGGTAACCTATAGTGTTTGCTATGCGGTTATCTTTTTTTTTGCCCAAATTTTAGGTGGATCTACTTATTCAAGGGGGAATGAAGAAAAACAGGTTTAAAAGAAAGGAATTATGTTTGATTCCAAGTCACTATCTGGACTGAAAAGGAGACTGAATATGAAGATTTTTGGTTTTTTTAACCGTTTGAGCATTGTTACGAAAAATATGTTGTTAACGAGTATCTCCATTCTAATGACCGGCGTTATCCTGATCGCCGCCAGCTTTTATATTCAAGGTGCCGTATTAACCAATCAGTTGGAGGACAACTCACAGAAGGTCATGGAAGCCTGGAAGGACAAGATCACATCGGAAGAAGCCAAAGCGGCGATGACAGACACGGATCGCAATTCTGAGCTTCAGAAGAAGCTGACGAAAGTATTTGATGACTTGTCAGCAACGCATCCCGATGTTGCTCAAGGTTATATCTTTGGAGCAAAGGTAGAGAACGATAGTACTCAGATGATCGCTTTTCCGACGGCCATCCTTGATATGTTCGAGGGTGAGGGCTTGTTCCTGGGCGATATGCTTGGACAGCCTGCTTACCATGTGAAGGGCGTCGAAGAAATGCTAAAAACAAAAAAAATTACGTTCACAAAGCCTTATAAGGACGATTACGGCGTTTGGTTGACGGTACTCTATCCAATTCAGGACAAGAATGGTGAAGTATTCTCATACATAGGCATGGATTTCGATGCCAGTCTGATTATGACGGGCCAAACAGATTTGCTGAAATATACGGTACTCGCACTTATTGCCATTCTGATCGTTATTTTGTCGTCTCAATATTTCACGACCCGGAAAACTTTTGCGCCCGTGAAGGATCTTATGTCAGCATTGGACAAGCTCAGCAAAGGCGATTTCAGCGTACAGTTGAAGACGGATGAGAGCGAATTGGGCCAGGTGAATGAGAAGTTTAATGCAACGGTTCGCAATATGAATGAACTGGTGGCGACCATCAAGACGGTGTCTATTCAGTCGGCGGATCAATCGAAGATTCTGTTCCAGACGCTGGAGACGAATCATGAGAGCTCTATGGCGATCAGCGATAATATCGAGGAAATCTCCGAGAAGGCTACGCAGCAGAGCAAGTCGATCTCCGAGAGTGTGACTTCACTGGAAGAGATCAATTCAGGCGTAGGAACGATTGCTGGCAGCACTTCAGCATTGTCGGATGCATCGATGCAGATGAAGGACAATTCTGAGATTGGACGGGATAATATCAGCGGGGTTATTAAGCAGATGGATTCCATTCAGCAATCCGTGCAGCAATCGGTCGTCTCGATTGAACAATTGCAGAGACGTTCCGGGCAAATTGAGGAGATTGTACAGGTAATTACACAAATCGCCGAACAGACTCACCTATTGTCGTTGAATGCCAGCATTGAGGCGGCCAGAGCAGGTGAGGAAGGACGAGGTTTCGCAGTTGTAGCTAACCAGGTGAAGAAGCTGGCCGAGGAGTCCGCCAAGTCAGCAGAGCAAATCGCTGATCTGGTTCACTATATCCAGAAAGAGACAAGCACAGCCGTCACCGCAATCAGCGAAGGAGAACGGAATGTGGCTGCCGGTATCCAGATCGTTCAAGAAACAGGAGAGCTGTTCGCTACGATATTGGATGGTACAGATTCCGTGACCAGTCAAATTCAGGAGGTCTCTGCCGCTACTGAGGAGATGGTAGCTGAGACAGAGCAGATTACTGCGACTATTAAGCAAATTGCCGAATATGCGGAGAGAAATGCGGTTATCTCTGAACGAATCAAGGAGAGTGCCATGGAGCAGAGAGCTTCTTCCGACAATATTATGAGCTCTGCCGAGCACTTGAATCAAATCTCCGGAAAGTTAGAGAAATTGGTAGAGGGATTGAAGCTGTAATCGTGCAAGGGGAGACTGATTGAGCACCCCTAAATAGAGAGAGAGAATAGGAGCTGAACATTTGTGAGTACCCTACTGATAAATCAGAAAGCCCGGGAATATTGGCTAAGAGAGCTTCAGCCGCCATTATCCGGATTTCATATCCATACTGACTATCCAGATTTGGCAATGGCCAGCGAGTCCAAGAGCATGAGCTATGAATTGAGTATTAGTTCATCACTCAAAAGACAGATGGCCCATGGGACGGATGTTCAAACCTGGCTGATCGCTTGTTATTATGTCTTCCTATATCGAATGAGCGGTGAACAGGATCAAATCGTGGGAATACAAACAGGGGACGGTCGAATCCTTCCATTGCGGATTCATACTGAAGCTGAGATGCCATTCAGCCAATTGCTGTCTGCAATAGAGGAGCGGCTAGTTTCATCCAATGAAGCAGGTTTGTCTATTCAAGAAATTGAGAAGCTGGTTGCACAGTCTCCTGTAGTGAAGACCATCTATGGGCGGAATGCCGCTTATGAGGCCAGCCGTCTTAACTGGTATGTGCGGACAGAGGGGGAAAAGTGGGTAGCTGAGATTAACTATCCGAGCCGTCTGTTCAAAGAGAGTACGATAAACAAGTTCGCCAGACATTATCAATGTATTGCTGAGGCCGTATTGGTTCATCCCGAGATCGTTCTAGGCGATATCTCTGTCATGACCGATGAGGATGTGCTGGCTTATGAGAAACTCAATGATACGGCGAGAAATTGGGGAGTAGAACTGACGATAACATCGATGCTTAACAGGACCGTCGAGAGCTGCCCGGACCGGATTGCCCTATCGTCGGCTGAGTGGAAGTTGACCTATGCTGAGCTGGACCGGTTATCCAATCAGGTCGCCCATGCGCTAATGGAGCAGGGACTGCACAAAGGCGGATTCGTGGCTATCTACATGGAGCGCAGCATGGAAGCTGTCGTCAGCATGCTTGGCGCTCTCAAAGCGGGTGGGACTTATATTCCGCTGGACCCGGAGCATCCGGATGATCGGAATCAGTATATTATCGAAGATACGGGTTCCCGGATTGTACTAACTAAGGAGGCTTATCGATCTAAGCTGCAGCCGCTTGTAGCGGATAATGCGAATGAACTGAAGCTATTATGCTTTGATCTTGGGCAATTCGCCGCTTATTCAACGGAGGCCTGCCAGATTGCTATCGATCAGGAGGATATTGCGTATACGATCTATACGTCAGGTACAACGGGAAGACCAAAGGGGGTCCTGATCCGCCATGCTGGGGTTGTAAACCTGTCGATGTCTACTGCTATGCAGCTTCAATTTTCGGAGCATGACGTCATTTTGCAATATTCTACCTTCAGCTTTGATGCTTCCGTATACGATATATTCAGTGCAATATGCTGCGGTGCCAGACTGCATTTATTGTCCAATGAACAGCGTTATTCGGTCGATAGCTTTACCGCAGCGATTGAGGATACCGGGGCGACGCGGATAGGAATTCTGCCAACCGTGTTCTTCAATCAATTATCGGCGTATTTGACGGTAGAAGAGGCGGTCAAGTATCAAGCGATCCGCAGCTTTGTTATCGGTGGCGAAGCACTTCCAGGGGAGTCCGTCCGTAATTTGCAGAAGAAGATGGGGCATGAGCCGTTTATCGTAAATGCTTATGGACCCACAGAGGTTACGGTGGCCGCGACGACGCATATGATCAGGGAACAAGTATCAGAAGACCTGACAACGGTCAGCATCGGCAAGCCTATCGCTAATTACGAGGTACTGATCGTCAATGAGAATGACCAGCTCTGCCCGGTGAATGTAATGGGTGAACTGCTGATTCATTCCATCGGTTTGGCTAAAGGTTATCTAAATTTGCCTGACAAGACGGAAGAAGCTTTTATTATCGATCCGACAAACCCTGGTTCGGGTAAAAGGTATTATCGATCCGGCGACTTGGTTCGCTTGTTGAATGATGGCGGTATCGAGTACATGGGGAGAAAGGACCTTCAGGTGAAGATTCGGGGCTACCGGATTGAGATCGGAGAGATTGAGGAGAATCTGGCGAAGCATGAGAAGGTGAAGGATGTTGCTGTGATCGTCAGGGAGGACGATGACGGCGAGAAGATGCTGATAGGCTTCTATACTTCCAAGTCCGGCGAGGAGATCAGTAAGCAGGAGCTTGCTTCCTTCCTGAAGACCAAGGTTCCCGCCTACATGGTTCCAGGTCAATTTATGATGTTGGATTCGATGCCTTTGTCACCGACAGGCAAGATCGATCGCAAACGTCTGGGCACCTATGATATCCCTGTGCAGGTCGAGGAAGACCCTAACTATATTGCACCGGTTACCGAATTAGAGCAGGAAATCGCGCTCGCCTGGGAGAAGTCGCTTCATCGCAGTCGCGTAGGCTTATATGACAACTTCTTTGAGATTGGCGGGCATTCTCTGAAAATTCTGGAGACGCTGGTGTGGCTCAAGCCGCGGTTTCCTAAATTAAAAATCAACGATTTTTTCGTGTACTCGACAGTGCATGCTATGGCTGAGCGAGTGATTGAATTAATGGATTCAACTGAGGAAGAGGATGCCTTCGCGGGTAATGGGGAAATTCGTGATTTAGCGGAATATCCACGCAGGTTCGGCAGGAACAGTAAACCTTCTGTCTCCCCTCAGCGTCATATTCTATTGACCGGGGCTACCGGGTATTTGGGTTCCTCTCTGCTCTATCAACTGCTGCAAAGCTCTGAGGCGGTCGTATATTGCCTTGTGCGTGCCAAAGAAGGGGAAGAACCCTATCAGCGTCTCGTCGATGTGATGAAGGGGTATTACGGAACCGAAACTACACGAAATATGGAGAAGCGGGTTTTCGCGGTTCGCGGGGATTTGGAGCAGCCCCATCTTGGCCTTAGCCCACAGGATGCAGCGCTGTTGGATCAGCATCTCGATTCCATTATCCATTGCGGAGCTGAGGTGAAGCATTTCGGTTCGGCTGATTATTTTACCAAAGTGAACGTTGGAAGTACGGACCGTCTGCTTGATTTGGCGCGCGGGAAGGATGTGCGCTTCCATTATGTGTCCACACTGGGCATTCCGGAGGATCTGGCTTTCCTCGGCCTATGGGAGTCGTTCACAGAAGGCAGTGGCTACAACGCGGTAGCCACCGAGAATGTGTATACGAATAGTAAGCTCGAAGCGGAGAAGCTGGTGATTCGGGCCTGTGAGGAAGAAGGAGTGGCTGCTTCGGTATACCGGGTAGGTAACCTGTCCTGCTATTCAACTACGGGTGTATTCCAGAAGAACATAGACAATAACGCCTTTTACCGGATGCTGAAGGCGATGCTCCTGCTTGGCAAGGCGCCGCGAGTGCATTGGCAGGTAGACTTCACGCCGGTGAATTATGCGGGTGCCTCTATCTCGGCTTTGGCACTACAGGAGAAGAGTGCGGGAAGGTTATTCCACATCTGCAATCCCGTGCAGATCGCTTATATAGACATGGTTGAACATTTGCGTGAATATGGCTATTATGTGGATTTGTTGGAGTGGCGTGATTACGAGGCATGGCTGCTCGATCCGAATCAGCCGAAAGACCAGACCGGTATGGAGCTGGCGATGGCTCAATTGGAGGGAGATGGTGCGAAGAACTCGATCTACCGCTTCGCTTGCCCACAGACAAATGAGTTTCTAGCAGGTACGCCTGTTATGTGCCACGAGCCGGATCGTGAATTTTTCCGGCGTATGATAGATTATGCGGTGCGGATTGGGTACTTCCCTGCGCCATAGAAGCTATGTTTCCAATAGCTTGAGCCTTAAATATAGTACAGAAGCGGCACGTCAGCGCGTTGACGGAGGCCGCTTCTTCTATTTTAGCCAGGGGTACAGCAGGGTAATTGCAAGAATATATTCCTTTAGTTCCCTGCCTTTCAATTAGTTTCAACCGATCTAGTTTGAATCCTATCAATCCTGGAAATGCTAGAGAAGAGAGAGTTACAGGAATGATTAGGAGGCGATTATAATTATGAAACAAATTATGCTAATTACAGATGGTTGTTCCAATGTAGGAGAGAGTCCGGTAATGGCGGCGGCATTGGCCCGTCAGGAAGGGATCACCGTCAATGTAGTAGGGGTTGTTGATTATGGGACGATTGGTGAGCTTGGCAGTATCGAAATTGAGGAGATCGCTAGAAGCGGCGGAGGAATGAGCCGTCTAACGGGGACGGAGAAACTGGCACAGACGATGCAGATGCTGACGAGGAAGACGGTCGTTCAGACGATACAGCAGGCGGTAGGCAAGGAGCTAAAGCAAATATTGGGTGAATCCTCGGTTGAGGTTCTGCCGCCCGAACAGCGCGCAGCGGTGGTGGAGGTGATTGATGAGCTTAGCGAGAACAGTCCGCTGCAGGTAGCCTTGCTGATCGACGCCAGCGCCAGTATGAAGCCAAAGCTGGCTGCTGTTGAGGAAGCGATCCGCGATATGATGCTAAGCTTGGGGGCAAGGAAGGGCAGCAGCCAACTGGCCGTCTTCCACTTTCCGGGCGCTCATAGCGGTGAGGATGCGGTCCTGGATATCGGTTGGACCAGCAATTTAGGCTCAGCCCGGTCTATTTTCCAGCGCCTGACGATGAGGGGGGCAACTCCAACTGGTCCGGCGATCCTGAAGGTGATTGAATTCTTCCGTTATGGTACACTGAATGGACACGGAGCTAGGAATGGTTTGGACGAGAAAGGTGAAGGAGAAGCGATGCTTGGTGACTACGTCGTCTAAATGGACCCTGCCGCCAGGAACGATTGTAACCGGCCGCTGGAAGGGTGAACGCTATTTGATTCAGCGTCTGCTTGGACAAGGCGCCAACGGGGTCGTCTATTTGGTGAAGCAGGTGAAGAGCTCAAGACTGTATGCACTCAAAATGGGCTTCGACACGATCGACCTGCAATCGGAAATCAACGTGCTTAAGGCGCTGCAGCGGAGAAAACGCAAGATAAGCTCAACAGGAAAAAGGGATCTCTCATATCTGGTAGAGGTAGATGATTACTCTCTGGAAGGCAAGGAGATTCCTTTCTATGTTATGCGTTATGTGAAGGGCGAGCCGCTGCGAGTGTTCCTGGCACAACAGGGCAACAGATGGTTGAATGTCGCCGGATATTCGCTGCTGCAGCAGCTGGAGGGGCTGCATGGCCTGGGCTTCACGTTCGGGGACTTAAAGCCGGAGAACGTGCTCGTCTCGCCTTATGGTGAGGTGGAGCTCATTGACTATGGCGGAGTCAGCGAAAACGGCCGCAGCGTGCGACAGTTCACAGAATGGTACGACCGCGGTTACTGGGGCGCGGGGGGAAGGACGGCGGAGCCTTCCTATGATCTGTTCTCCTTGGCGGTCGTATGCATTCATTTGCTGGCTGAGGCCCCGCTTAAGGAGGTCGCCACCGGCTTGCCGCAAACTCGCAGCAAGGGCGACTTGCTGGCGATCGTACGGGGCGAGGCGTCCCTGCAGCCTTACCGCAAATGGCTGGAGCGAGCGTTAGAGGGGAAATTCCGCAGCACGGCGGAGGCTCGCCAATTATGGAGAGAACAGGTACAGAAGCAAGTGATGCAGCGTAAGGCCAAATCACCGACACCAGCGTGGATGATGGGGGCTTTTACGCTATCTTTGCTTTTACTTCTTTGCGCTTTGTTTTTCACATTCTGGAATTAGGTGTTTATAATAGAGAGATGACGATTGGAGGGGGAGGGCGCATGAACAGTAGAGTAATGCACCGACTAGTTGAGCAAGTGCGCCAGATCGGCTATGAGGAGAGCTTGTGGTCTTCGGGAGACTGTATTGTCGTGGCTGTATCGGGAGGCCCTGACTCAGTTGCGCTTCTACATATATTACATCAATTGGCTGCGGAGCCTGATCTCAAACTTCAATTAGTCTGCGCCCATGTAAATCATGGGTTTCGCGGTGCGGAGTCGGATGAAGAAGCGGAATTCGTACGCAGGATGGCAAGCGAGCTTGGTATCCCGTTCGAGCTTGGTGTCTATGATATTCCAGCATATATGAAGGAATCGGGGCATGGAGCCCAGCTTGCGGCCCGCGAGAAGAGGTATGAGTTCCTGCATATTGTAGCAGAGAAATATAAGGCTAACGCAATAGCGCTGGCCCATCATGCCGACGATCAGGCCGAGACGGTGCTGATGCGGATCATGCGTGGCAGTGGAACTTCCGGTATTGCCGGCATGCGCATGAAGCGGCGCGAAAAAAATGTGGAACTTATTCGTCCGCTGCTTCGTATATACAAGAATGACCTGATTCAGATGTGTGAGAAGACAGGCATACTATATGTTACAGACAGCACAAATTTATTGCCTAAGTACGCAAGAAATGCAGTTCGTCTGGATGTGCTGCCCTTTTTGGGGCAATATAATAGCGGACTTACAGAATCGCTTAATCGATTGGCCGAAGTGGTTGGTGCAGAAGATGATTTTTTACAGCAGAAGGCGGAACAGGTATATCAGGAACTGGTCTTTGACGAAGGCGGGATTTTTTCTTTCAAGATTGAGCCCTTTGTCGCCTTACATGCCGCTTTACAACGGAGGTTGATTAAACTAATATTAAATTATCTGCCTTTAGGCACAGAAGACAATGATTTTACCAAGATTGAAGCGATTCGCAAGGGTGCAATTCAGAATCTGACTACAACATGGAGTCTTGATCTTGGCGGTGGACTGCGCTGTATGCGTGAATATGATACGATCCGATTTATGCTTGATCCTACGGGAAATTCAGGTTTACCCTATACATATCTCGTAAAGCATTTTCCGGCTGAAATATCTGTTCCAAATACGGAGCATTGTTTGCGTTTCACCCGGTATAGAGCTAATATGGGCTCTATATCCCTGGATGAACTGGGGGACGAGGAAGCGGTATTCGATGCGGATAAGCTCCTTTATCCGCTTACTGTGCGTTCCCGGCTGCCAGGAGACTTTATGAAGGTCATAGGATTAAATGGAAGCAAAAAAGTAAAGGATATTTTCATCGACGCGAAAATACCTCCTTCTTCTCGCTCCCAAATCCCTATGGTGACGGACGCGGAAGGCCAAATTATATGGATTCCCGGTCTCCGTCGTTCCGAAATTGCTACGGTAAGTCAGCATACGACTTCCGTTTTGCGAATAGTTTTGGATACGAGAAGGTTTAACTGAAGCAGGAACTGCAAATCTAGGCATTCATAGTTTAACGTAGGGGGTTTACTTACTTTGCACAACGATATTCAGGAGGTTCTGTTCACACAGGAACAGATCGAAGCAAAAGTCGCAGAAATCGGCAAACAATTAAGTGAAGAATATGAAGGGCGCAATCCGCTGATCATCTGTATTCTTAAGGGCGCTTTTATATTCATGGCGGATCTGGTAAAGCAGATTACAGTACCTGTAGAGATGGACTTTATGGCTGTCTCAAGTTATGGTACGTCCACCCGTTCATCAGGTGAAGTAAAGATTATTAAGGATCTGGATTCTTCCGTCGAAGGACGCGACGTTCTGATCGTGGAAGATATTATCGACAGCGGACTGACTCTAAGCTATCTGGTGGATGTGCTCCAGCGCCGCAATGTAAAATCTGTAAAGATCGCTACACTGTTTGACAAGCCAGCCCGCCGGACCGTAAATCTGAAGGCTGATATCTCCGGATTTATTCTGCCGGATGCGTTCGTGGTTGGATATGGACTGGATTATGCTGAAAAATACCGTAACCTCCCTTACATCGGGGTACTTAAGCCGGAGGTATACTCCAGCTAAGATCAGCCGTTCTTACGGTCTGATGGACTCTTTGCCTGTTTTTTGAAAAGGCGTATGCGGCTATGGTAAAATATTTTAAGGTTCTGAGAGGAGGTAGGGGATGAATCGGTTCATCCGGAATTCTGGTTTTTATTTGATACTTTTCTTAGTCGTGGTGGGCATCGCTCAATTTCTTATTGGCGGACAAGAGGAAACCGTCACCCCTAGTTATACAGAGTTACGCCAGCAATTGAAGGCGAACAATGTTGAGGAATTAACCGGTAAATTTGACGGTTATGCCTATCTGGTAACCGGTGAGTATAAAGAAAAAGTCGGTGACAGCAGGACGAAGAAATTCTCGGCTTATATTCCATTTGACGAGAATGTGCTCAAGGAGATCACAGATCTTAGCGAGCAGAACGATTTTAAAGTAACCTGGAAGAAAATGCAGGAACAAAGTATCTGGCTTACTTTCCTGACTTCGATTGTTCCGCTGGCAATTATGTTCATTCTGTTCTTCTTCCTGTTCAATCAGGCGCAGGGCGGCGGCGGCAAAGTGATGAACTTTGGCAAAAGCCGGGCCCGTCTCTATAACGAAGAGAAGAAGAAGGTTACCTTCGAGGATGTAGCCGGGGCGGATGAAGAGAAGCAAGAGCTTGTCGAAGTCGTTGACTTCTTGAAGGACCCGCGGAAATTCTCGGCGGTAGGTGCAAGAATTCCGAAGGGTGTCCTGCTTGTGGGCCCTCCGGGTACAGGTAAAACCTTGCTCGCTCGTGCGGTAGCCGGCGAAGCAGGCGTTCCGTTCTTCAGCATCTCCGGTTCCGACTTCGTTGAAATGTTCGTCGGCGTCGGTGCTTCCCGGGTACGGGACTTGTTCGAGAATGCGAAGAAAAATGCTCCATGTATTATCTTTATTGACGAGATTGATGCTGTGGGTCGTCAGCGTGGCGCCGGACTTGGCGGCGGGCATGATGAACGCGAGCAGACACTCAACCAATTGCTCGTTGAGATGGATGGTTTCAGCGGCAATGAAGGTATTATCATCGTTGCGGCAACGAACCGTGCCGATATTCTTGACCCGGCATTGCTCCGTCCGGGACGTTTTGACCGTCAGATTACGGTTGATCGTCCAGACGTGAAAGGCCGTGAGGCAGTACTGAAAGTACACGCCCGCAACAAACCGCTTACGAAGGATGTCCGTCTGGATGTGATCGCAAAACGGACGACCGGATTTACAGGCGCAGATTTGGAGAACTTGCTGAACGAGGCTGCTTTGCTTGCAGCGCGCCGTAATCGTAAAGATATTTCCATGGTTGAGGTTGATGAAGCGATCGACCGTGTCATTGTAGGTACAGAGAAACGCAGCCGTGTGATCAGTGACCGCGAGAAGCGCATTGTCGCTTTCCACGAAGCGGGCCACACGATTGTCGGATACTTCCTGGCCAATGCCGATATGGTTCACAAGGTAACCATTATTCCACGTGGACGCGCTGGCGGCTATGTCATCATGCTGCCGAAGGAAGATCGGATGCTTGTTACGAAGCAAGAACTGCTTGAGAAAGTTACAGGCCTTCTGGGCGGCCGTGTGTCCGAGGAATTGTTCATCGGCGAGATCGGTACCGGGGCTTACAGCGACTTCCAACAAGCGACTAGCATCGTACGCAGCATGATTGTCGAGTACGGGATGAGCGAGAAGCTTGGCCCAATGCAATTTGGAACCTCGCAAGGGCAAGTGTTCCTCGGCCGTGACTTCGGGCATGAGCAGAATTACAGTGATCAAATTGCTTATGAGATTGATCAAGAGATGCAGCGCTTCATTAACCAGTGCTATGAGCAATGTAGACAAATCCTGACTGAGCACTCCAAGGAAGTTCATCTGATTGCAGAAACTTTGCTTGAGGTTGAGACTCTGGAATTTGATCAAATCGATCAATTGATCAAGCATGGCAGATTGCTGGAGTCTGGCGAAGTGACTGATGGCAACGACAATGGCGGTTCCACCGAGTCTGGAGAACCGGTTATTGATTCCGTTGGAGATGTGAAGGTTCGTATTCAAGGTAAGACCGAAGATACGAATACAGTAATCCCTAAAGGAGACATCCCGAACGACGTACCAGGCGGTTCTGCCAATGACTTCACGCAAGATCCAGTCGTGGATAAGCCGCAGGGAACTGTAGGTGATCCTCCGGTTACGCCGGAAGATGGCGACAATAACGGATCTAATAACGGTGGCAGTACGCCTACTGTATAAGCGAAGCGATACATTCCCAAGATGAGGGATAGCATGCCGGAGGACCTGAGAGGGTCCTCCGGTTTTTTGCGCTTATAATAGGCCTATCACTATAAATAGCGCCTAATCACGTGTGAATTATGCCATGCAGATTGATTGACAGTGTAACTCACCTTGTGTAAATTAATTGTTAATACCGTGTGACAATAAGTACTGTCATAAGATTAGGTCAATGAAATGAACAGTTGTTGGTGGTTATAGAGAGAAGCCGCGGCGTAGAATCGTGAGCGCATACAGGGGAGGAAGGATCCGTGGAGGCACAGGCACTGGAGCGGAAGGCGGAGATGAACCGCGAACTGCGGGAGAAGCTCGTACAGCTCAAGAAGGAACGCAACGCAATTATTCTAGCGCATTATTATCAACGTGATGAAATTCAGGAGGTTGCCGATTTCCGTGGCGACTCATTTTTGCTTGCCCAGAAGGCGGCTTCAACCGATGCAGAGACGATCGTCTTCTGTGGAGTTCATTTTATGGGAGAGAGCGCAAAGATTTTGGCACCGAACAAGACGGTACTTATTCCGGATGAACGGGCCGGCTGTCCGATGGCCGATATGGTAAATGTCGACGGCCTTCGCAAGCTAAAAGCGCAGCATCCTAATGCCAAGGTTGTTACCTATATTAATTCTTCCGCTGAGGTTAAGGCAGAGACCGATATTTGCTGCACATCCTCAAATGCAGTCAAGGTGATCAATTCGGTAGATGCCGATGAGATTATCTGGGTTCCGGATAAGAACCTGGGCCACTACGTCCAGCAGCACACAGACAAGAAGATGATCATTTGGGAAGGCTACTGCAACACCCATGACATGCTAACTGTAAAAGATGTGGTTGAGATGAGGGCGAAGCATCCAAATGCGGAGTTCGTCGTGCATCCTGAGTGCCGCCCTGAGGTTGTCGCTATGGGCGACTTTGTAGGTAGTACAACAGCAATCATTGATTATTGCAAAAATTCGAACACGCAGGACTTTATCGTCGGAACGGAAGATGGAACCGGATATCAGCTTAGGAAGGATAGCCCGGATAAGGCGTTCCATTTTGCCTCCAAATTCCTCGTTTGTCCAAATATGAAGGTTAACAACTTGAAGAAACTCGTGAAATGTCTCGAGACGATGCAGCCGCAAATTTATGTTCCGCCTGCTGTCGCCGACAAGGCTAGAATTTCTCTAGAGCGCATGCTACAAGTTCAGTAGCATGCGCTACTCTCATCTCAAGACAGGTGACTACCGTGATTCCACAATATTTGGTCGATTTTGATCTTGGGCAATTGCCTGTGATCGATACAGACATCATTGTAATCGGCTCGGGTATCGCCGGGTTGTTTACAGCTATTAAGGCAAGTGAAGATCGGCACGTAACCATGATTACGAAAAAAGCGCTTATGGAGAGCAATACAAGATATGCGCAAGGCGGTATCGCCGCCGTCATGTCCGATGACGACTCCGCTGAATCCCATCGGGAGGATACTTTGATGGCAGGTGCCGGGCTATGCTCCCTGGAATCTGTCAACATTCTGGTTCATGAAGGGCCTAAGGGCGTAGAGGAACTGATTCGTCTTGGTACATCGTTTGACGTAGAGAATGGAGCAATTGCCTTGACGAAGGAGGGGGCGCATAGCCATCGTCGTATCCTTCATGCCAATGGGGATGCTACAGGCTATGAGATCGTACGGGCATTGTCTGAGCAGGTTATTTCCCATGATCGGATTGATGTATGGAGCGAGCATTATGTCATCGACTTGATTACGGAGGACAATGAATGCCTGGGGGCGCTGGTTCAGCGGCCGGATGGGCAACGTGTATTTTTGCGCGGACAAGCCACGATTCTATGCACCGGCGGAGCCGGTCAATTGTATCGTTATACGACGAATCCGGAGATAGCTACTGGAGATGGTGTTGCGATCGCTTATCGGGCTGGCGCCTATTTGCGTGATTTGGAATTTATTCAATTTCATCCTACCTCACTGTGCTATCCCGGGGCACCGCGGTTCCTGATTTCAGAGGCGGTGCGTGGCGAAGGAGCGGTTCTGCGCAATATCAAAGGCGAACGCTTTATGGAGAAATATCATGAACTGCTGGAATTGGCGCCTCGGGATATTGTAGCCAGAGCTATTGTGAGCGAGATGGAGGCTACTCAATCCACAAATGTGTATCTGGACATCACTCATGAATCATCCGAGCTGGTCAAGCGTCGGTTCCCAACCATTTATGAGACATGCCTCGGTTATGGCCTGGATATGACGACGGATTGGATTCCGGTTGCTCCAGCTGCGCATTATATGATGGGTGGCGTTTTAACCGATCATCATGGAGAGACCAACGTTGAACGATTGTTCGCTTGTGGCGAAGTCTCATCAACCGGGGTGCATGGGGCCAATCGTCTGGCCAGCAATTCGCTATCTGAGGCGATTGTATATGGGAGCCGGATCATTGAACGAATCCGTCAGCTGGGGCCGATCCGGAGGACGGGCTTGAATATCGTTTACTCTGGGGAGCGTATAGAGCAAGAAGCACAGCCGATTGTTGAACGTAGATTGAAGCTGCAGAAAGTGATGGTTCGCCAGGTCGGTGTACGCCGGACGCGGGGTGGTTTACTCAAGGGATTAGAGGAGCTGCACAAGCTGCAGCCTATTTTCACGACGAAACTGCACACAAGTGAGCAGATGGAGTTTGCCAATATGTTAACTTGTTCCTTGCTGTTGACAGAATCAGCGCTAGCCCGAGAAGAGAGCCGTGGCGGCCATTATCGGGAGGATTTCCCGTTGCGGAATGATGAGCGTTGGCTGAGGCATATTTTGCGGCACCGGGAACAAGGGATGCTGGAGGAAATCAGTGATGATGTTTAATGGATATAATGAAGGACTAGTGGAGTCAATTCGCATATGGCTGCGCGAAGATGTGGGCTCAGGCGATGTTACTACTAGTGTGACCGTACCGGCTGGCCATGAATCCAAAGGGATTATTCATGCCAAGGAAGCGGGGGTAGCGGCGGGCATGCCTGTCGCGCAATTGGTGTTCGAGGTCGTGGATCCCACGTTGAAATTTACTCCATTCGTCCAGGATGGGGAAGCTATAGCTAAAGGCACCATTCTAGCAGAAGTTGAGGGAAGTACGCACAGCGTTTTAACAGGGGAGCGGCTTGCTCTGAATCTTCTACAGCGCCTGTCAGGCATAGCGACACGTACCCGGTCGTTCATTGACGCGCTGGAGGGATTGCCTGTGCGCCTTGTCGATACGCGCAAGACGACGCCAGGCCACCGTATGCTGGAGAAGTATGCCGTACGGATGGGTGGCGGAGCGAACCATCGTTTTGGATTGTACGATGCGGTTATGATTAAGGATAATCATATCAAGGGCGCAGGCGGAATCACGCAAGCGGTTAGCCGAGCCCGGGCGAATATCCCTCATACGATGACGATTGAAGTGGAGACCGAGAGCCTCGAGCAGGTGAAGGAGGCCCTGACTGCCGGGGCGGACATTATCATGCTCGATAATATGGCCCCAGAGCGAATGAAGGAAGCGGTAGCTCTCATCAAGTCTAAAGCTCCGCACGTCACCGTGGAGGCATCCGGGAATGTCTCGCTGCAGACGATTCATAACATCGCCGAGAGCGGCGTCGATGTCATCTCGGTAGGCCGGTTGACCTATTCGTTTGAAAGCCTGGATATCAGTTTGGATCTGGGCGAGAAGAAAGTGAGGTAAAATCGATGTTCCTTGTGGTGGATGTCGGCAATACAAATATCGTTCTGGGCATTTATAGAGAGCGGGAACTGCTGCATCATTTCCGAATTGGTACGAATCGTCAATCTACGGTAGATGAATATGGAGTACTGATTTATAACTTGTTCCAAATGTCTAATATAGATATTAAGCAAATCGAAGGGGTTATTATCTCTTCTGTAGTTCCTCCGCTGATGCATGTGCTGGAGGAACTTAGTGTGAAATATCTACGGAGGAAACCTCTGGTTGTCGGACCGGGCATCAGAACAGGTCTGAATCTAAGATACGAGAATCCGCGTGAGGTTGGTGCGGACCGGATTGTCAATGCTGTTGCGGCGATAGAGAAGTATGGCGGCCCGCTCGTGGTCGTTGATTTTGGTACGGCAACAACCTTCGACTGCGTGGATGATGGAGGGAACTATCTCGGCGGGGCCATTGTTCCGGGGATTGGAATCTCGACGGAGGCGCTGTATCAACGAGCCTCGAAATTGCCGCGGATTGAACTGGAGAAGCCTAAGAAGGTCATTGGCCGCAACACGGTCCACGCTATGCAGGCTGGTATCATCTTCGGTTATGCCGGACAGGTTGATGGTATCGTAGACAGAATCGGCCGTGAGATGGATGGAGATATCAAGGTAATCGCTACGGGTGGCCTTGCCGAACTGATTGCCAGCGAATCCAAATCCATTCAAGAAGTAGATCCACTCTTGACTCTGGAGGGATTGCGTATTATTTACGAACGCAACCAATAAATAATTACATCATAAAGGTAGTTCAAAAAGTCTGCTTTGATCGGAACAACCAATCGAGACTAATGCCTTCTGGGTGCTGTAACCCGGCCTTTTTGAACATCCATTTATATAGACATAGGGAGGATACTCGGGTGGATAATTCTATAAATACAACAAAAGACCGTCTCATTCGCGGAATCGCGCTGGATGGCAAGGTTCGCGCTTTTGCCGTGCGCACAACCGGGCTTGTTGAAGAGCTGCGCCGCAGGCATGATACATTCCCGACGACAACGGCAGCATTAGGCCGCACGGTTACCGCTGCGGCTATGATGGGTGCTATGTTGAAGGGCGAAGAGAAATTAACGGTGCAAGTGAAGGGTGATGGACCGATCGGGCAGATCATTGCCGACGCCAATGCCAAAGGTGAGGTTCGTGGTACAGTCAAGAATCCTCATGTACAGACGACGAGCAAAAGAAAAGGCAAGATGGATGTGGCCGCTGCTGTAGGGACGACCGGTTATATTCATGTCACCAAGGATCTAGGATTGAAGGAGCCGTACAGCGGAAGCTCGCCAATTATTTCAGGTGAGATCGCTGAAGACTTCACTTACTATTTTGCGGTATCGGAACAGACTCCGTCCGCTGTTGGTTTGGGTGTTCTGGTGAAGGAGGATCATTCCGTCATTGTGGCTGGCGGGTTCATCATTCAGCTGATGCCAGGTCTAAGCGATGAAGAGATTAGCGCCATCGAGCAATCCATCGGAAGATTTCCACCGGTGACTTCGCTGCTTGATCAAGGGATGGAGCTGGAGGAGATGCTGCGCTGGATCATTCCTGATGTGAAGATATTGGACGAGATGGACATTGTATTCGCCTGTCATTGTTCGCGGGAGCGTGTTGAACGTACTCTGATCAGCCTGGGCAGAAAAGAGCTGGAGGAGATTCGTGATTCCGGCCATGAAGAAGAAGAGGTTATCTGCGAATTCTGCAATGAAGTGTATAAGTTCAGTCGCGAAGACATCAGTGAATTAATCACCCGGCTTGATCAGCAGAATAAATAACGGCTGGAGTAGCGGCTGGATCGTTTTAATAAATACGAATAGGATGCTTTGCCCCTTGGAATCAGAAATGAATCGAAAGGGCAAAGTATTTTTTGTGTCCTTTCTTGACAACTCCTACCTTAGGTTGTTAAGATAATAGATAGTAAAACCAACTTAATTACTCGGAAATAAATGAAGACCAAGAATAGGATGATTTCCTCAAATCGGCTTCATTTTTACATCAAGATTATATTGTTAAAGTTCAAGTTCAAAGGGCAGCCTGTTGCTTATACGGCTCGCTGCTCCGATGATCTGCCTCATGCTTTTTATCCAAAGGAGGGCTTTATATGGCAAAGGTCGTAAATAATGTAACAGAGTTAATCGGTGGTACACCTCTGGTCCGCTTGAATCGGATTGTTCCTGAGGATAGTGCAGAAATCTATGTCAAGCTGGAGTACCAAAACCCAGGCTCCAGCGTTAAGGACCGGATCGCAATCAGCATCGTTGAGGAAGCGGAGAAGGCTGGCAAATTGAAACCGGGCGGTACGATTGTTGAAGCGACCAGCGGTAATACGGGGATCGGTCTTGCGCTCGTTGCTGCTGCCAAAGGCTACAAATCGGTTATCATTATGCCTGAGACGATGAGTATTGAACGTCGCAATCTGCTGCGTGCATACGGAGCAGAGCTTGTACTGACTCCAGGATCGGAAGGAATGAACGGAGCTGTTAAGAAGGCGGAAGAAATTCTGGCTGCCAATCCGGATTATTTCCTCGCGGATCAATTTAGAAACCAAGCGAATGTGAAAATTCACCGTGAGACGACGGGTCCTGAGATCGTAGAAGCTATTGAGTCGCTTGACGGTAAATTGGATGCTTTCGTAGCCGGGATCGGAACAGGCGGTACGATTAGCGGTGCGGGTGAAGTTCTTAAGAAGCACTTCCCAGACGTGAAGATCTATGCGGTAGAACCTGCAGCATCTCCGATTTTGTCGGGCGGCAAACCGGGACCACATAAGATTCAAGGCCTTGGAGCAAACTTCATTCCTGAGATTTTGAACCGTGACATTTATGATGAAATTATCCATGTTGACAATGACGAAGCCTTCGATCAAGCGCGTCATGTTGCTAGAGAAGAAGGAATTCTAGGCGGTATTTCCTCCGGCGCAGCCGTATTCGCTGCCCTTAAAGTTGCTAAGGAGCTTGGCAAAGGCAAACGCGTAGTAGCGGTTATTCCAAGTAATGGCGAGCGTTATCTGAGCACACCGCTATACAATTTCGAAGCTTAATCTTATCATTCTTGAGTTTTACCTGCGCGAGTCAGATCATACACCATCCCCCGGGTAGTTCGGTTCGAACTCCCGGGGTTTTTTGCATACCTTTGGGGTTCAAAGAGTCCGCTTCTTTCAGCCCTGGCTTCACCCAACCTTTCGGGTACTGAAAACCAAACTTTCTTGAACGTACACTTATATCCGCACTTATACTTTAATAAAAGAGAAAAGCTTAGTATACTTACAGGCACAAACAAGATGATGGGGGATACAGCATCTAATGAAGACTATGCTAACATTTGAAGATTGGGTTCGTCTGGTCCAAGAGGGGAGCTGGACTATGCTGCCGTATGCAGTGAAAATGCATGCTGAGAACCCGTTGCCTGCCCATTGGTCCGCTGCTTGGGAGGAGGCTCATCCTTATTGCTGTGTGCTGGAGAGTGGAAAAGGGGGACGCTACACCTTTCTCGGTTTGACGCCGGTGTCTGTAATTCGCGGCAAGGCGGAAAAGGCCCACATTTACGATTTAAGCCAGGAGCAGTCTAAGGTAGCAATGCTAGAGGGCAAGCCGCTTGAACTGTTAGGAAGGTGGCTCGCTCCCTATAAAGCTCCATTCATCCCGGAACTTCCCTTCTTCAGTGGGGGAGCTGTTGGATTTCTGGGGTATGATGTGGCAAGATCCTTGGAGCGTCTGCCGCAATTGGCGGAGGATGACCTCAAGCTTGATGATTATATCTGGATGAGATTTGAAGAGCTGTGGGTTATTGATGCGTTGAGTGGCGATATTTATGCGGTTGTTCATTGCCCGATAGCGGGCAGGGAAGAGAGCAGCGCTAGTTTACGGGAGAAATATGACTTGGCTGAAAGAACGTCTGCTCAAATGATAGAACAATGGCAAAGGTTCAGTAGCTCAAAGAACGGTAATACTAGACAGAGCTCAGCGTCTACATTAGAGTCTATTCCGGTGCCTACAGCACATAGTGCCTCTTTCACGCAAGAAGGCTTTGAGCAGGCGGTGGAGCAAGTACGGAGATATATCGCTGCGGGCGATGTATTTCAAGTCAACCTGTCAATGAGACAAGCATTTCCTCTGGCGGCCACGCCCGAGCATATTTATGAAGACTTAAGAGAGATCAACCCTTCGCCTTATATGGGGTTCATGAGCTTTCCTGACTTTAAGCTTGTCTCCGCCTCGCCTGAGTTGCTGATCAAGCTGGATCAGGGAATCATGCGCACCCGTCCAATTGCAGGAACGCGGCGGCGCGGTCTAACCGAGGCCGAGGATCGGAAGATGGAGCAGGAACTGCGCACGAACGAGAAGGAGCAGGCGGAGCATATTATGCTGGTTGATCTGCTGCGCAATGATCTCGGGCGGGTAGCTGAGTTTGGCTCCGTCAAAGTAAGCGAGCTGTTCACGATCGAACGTTATTCGCATGTCATGCATTTGGTATCTGAGGTTGAGGGACGGCTTCCGGCGGACAAGACAGCGATGGATGCGATTGCGGCCGTCTTCCCCGGGGGGACGATTACAGGAGCGCCCAAGATCAGGACGATGGAGATTATCGAGGAGCTGGAACCTGTCACCCGCGGGCCTTATACCGGGGCGATGGGGTGGATTGACTATAACGGCAATATGGAATTAAATATTATTATACGTACGCTGGTCGTAAAGGACGGATTCGGATATATTCAGACGGGAGCGGGGATCGTCATTGATTCTTCACCGTACCGCGAGTATCGGGAATGTCATAATAAGGCCAAGGCAATAGCCATGGCGTTGGGAAAAAGCCATCAAGATGGATGCCAAGGCGACAAGAAGGGGGATGAAGAAAAATGATACTGGTCATTGATAATTATGATTCATTTACGTACAATCTGGTGCAGTATTTGGGAGAGCTTGGGGAAGAAGTGGTTGTTAAGCGTAATGATGAGATTGATCTGAACGGGATCGCTGAGCTTAAGCCAGATCACATTCTGCTCTCACCGGGTCCTTGTACACCGAACGAGGCTGGAATTACACTGGAAGTCATTGAACGGTTCCAAGGAGTCATTCCGATCTTTGGCGTCTGTCTCGGTCATCAGGCGATCGGTCAGGCCTTCGGCGGGAACGTGATTCGCGCGGAGCGCCTAATGCATGGGAAGACATCGCCCATACACCATCGGGGTGAATCGGTATTTACAGGACTGCCATCGCCGTTTACGGCGACGCGTTACCACTCGCTGATCGTTGAACGGGAGAGTCTGCCGGATTGCCTGGAGATCACCGCGGAGACTGTAGAGGGAGAGATCATGGGCTTGCGTCATAAAGAATACGCCGTTGAAGGCGTGCAATTCCATCCGGAGTCGATCATCACCGATCACGGCCATCAAATTCTCCGCAATTTCTTAAGCCGGAAGGCAGAAGCATTCTTATGAAATATATCGGGGTGAATGGAGTTCCTACCCCAGCCGCTGAAGCCGTGCTGTCCGTAATGGATCACGGCTTTATGTACGGGATGGGCCTGTTTGAGACTTTTCGGACCTATAATGGACGTCCCTTTTTAATAGAGAAGCATCTGGAGCGGCTTGAGCAAGGCTGCCGGAGCTTGGGGATTCGCTACCCGCTGCAGTTAGATCAAGTTGTCCAGGAGATTGGAGAACTGCTTCGTCTCAATAATCTTCAGGAAGGTTATATTCGTCTCACAGTGTCGGCGGGAGAAGGTCCGCTAGGACTTCCCTCAGAAGATTATGGAGATCCTGCGGTCATTATTTATGTTAAGCCACTAGGGCCAGTAGATCCGCAGCTGTATATGGAGGGCAAGTCGCTATATCGGCTGAACACGCTTAGGAATACGCCGGAGGGCGAGATTCGGCTCAAATCGCTTCATTATATGAATAATATGCTGGCGAAGCGTGAATTAAGAGAATACACGCATTTAAGGGCGGGGAATTACGAAGGGATGCAGCTGACTGCGGACGGTTATTTGGCCGAGGGTATCGTAAGCAATCTTTTCTTTGTGCAAAATGGCAAGCTATATACGCCGGATATAGGCACTGGTATTCTCCCAGGGATTACTCGTGCGTTTATTCTGCAACTGGCTAACCAATTGGGACTGCCGTTTGAAGAAGGATATTACAAGTGGGATCGCTTGAAGCAAGCGGACGAGATCTTTGTGACGAATTCCATCCAGGAAGCGGTGTCCGTAACAGGCCTTTTAGAGCCTGAAGGAGGTCGTTATATAGTCGGAAATGGCCGGATGGGGTCTATTACAAGACAGCTTGTAGAGCAATATAGACAAAAGGCGGGAGTGTAAATGCAACCAAAACGATATAAGCGTAGTTACCGTTGTGGTGATACGGTGCTGGAGTTAGGCAACCGTACGTTAGTTATGGGTATCCTTAATGTGACCCCAGATTCCTTCTCGGATGGGGGACGTTATAATCGGAGGGATGAGGCGATTCGCCATGCCGAGGAGATGATAGCTGCCGGAGCGGATATTATCGACATTGGTGGAGAGTCCACACGACCCGGGCATAACCCCGTAGGAGCAGAGGAAGAACTGGAGCGGGTTGTCCCTATCGTAGAGGCGCTTCATCGTGTGATGCCGCAGGTTCCTTTGTCAGTGGACACCTATAAGGCGATCGTTGCTCGAGAGTCGCTTCAGGTGGGAGCTCATATAATAAATGATGTGTGGGGCTTCAAGGCAGATCCGGAAATGGCTGAGGTAGCAGCTCGATTTGATTGTCCGGCGATCATCATGCATAATCGGCATGACCGCAATTATAATGCTCTGATGCAGGATGTGGCGGATGATCTGCTTGAGAGCATTAAGATTGCCAGGGATGCCGGGGTACGGGACGATAATGTTATCCTCGATCCGGGAATTGGGTTTGCTAAGGACTATGAGGAGAACCTGAAAGTGATGCAATCGCTGGACAAGCTGGTTGAGCTTGGCTTCCCGATGCTGCTGGGGACGTCGCGCAAGAGGTTTATTCGAACCACGCTCGATCTGCCGGTAGATGAGCTTGTGTTGGGCACGGCGGCTACGGTGGCGCTTGGTATTGCCCAAGGTTGTCAGATCGTGCGGGTGCATGATGTAAGAGAGATTAAGCAGACGGTACAAATGTGCGATGCTATTGTGTATATTTAACACTTAATACGACGATCACTCCATTTTGATATGGAAGTAAGATATATGGAAAGGCGGAAATAAATAAATTATGGATAAAATGATTTTGCGCGGCATGGAATATTACGGGTATCACGGCGTTTTTGCTGAGGAGCGCAAGTTGGGCCAGCGCTTCATCGTAGATTTGGAATTGGAAATGGATTTGAGTGCTGCCGGAAGCAGTGACGATCTGACTGCAACGGTAAATTATGCCGAAGTCCATGAGCTGGTTCAAGGAATCGTCCAGCATAAGAGCTTTAAGCTGATTGAAGCTCTGGCTGAGCATATTGCATCCTCGGTTTTGGACACTTATACTATGGTAGATGCGTTAACGGTTCGTTTAACCAAACCGCATCCGCCTTTTGATGTTCATTTTGATGGCGTTACGGTGGAACTATACCGTTCAAGAAAGTGAGAAGCATGCATGACTATACAGACTTTGACTGAAGCTTCTGAGGCTTATATTGCACTGGGAGCCAATCTGGGCGACCGTGAGGCAACTTTGAAGGAAGCGATCAATTTATTAGATGAACACCCCAGGATTACGGTACTTCGTTGCTCGAATATGTATGAGACCGATCCGGTTGGATACGCGGATCAGCCTGATTTTGTAAATATGGCCATTGCCCTGCAAACAACGCTGGCCCCGGAAGCGCTGCTTGATGTTATGCTGCAGACGGAGCAGGTGCTGGGCAGGGAACGCATTATTAGATGGGGCCCCCGGACGGTTGATCTCGACTTGTTATGGGTGGAAGGGCATCAGTTGTCTACTGCCCATTTAATTCTCCCGCATCCCCGGATGTTTGAACGGGCATTTGTACTCGTTCCTCTAGCTGATATTGTTCCGACAGGGGAAGCGTCTGGACTATATCGTCGTGTTCACGATGTTCTTGAACAGATGGATGATAAGGGGGGCGTCCGATTTTGGAAAGCATGCAATTGGGTCAGCGCATCCGTGCGTTCCGGAAGCTGAAAGGCTTTACCCAGCAAGAACTGGCGGGGCGGTCAGGGATTTCATTAGCGGTTCTCGGTGCTATAGAACGCGGGAATCGACATGTAGAAGATCAAATTTTAATTAAAATTTCAGATTGTCTGGGAATTTCCCTGCAAGAACTGAAGTTGGAATAAAATAAATCCGATTATATATAGGAGGGACCATCATGCTGAAGATTGGCGATATTAAAATGAAAAACCAAGTCGTGCTCGCCCCGATGGCTGGGGTATGCAACCCTGCCTTCCGGCTGATCGCCAAGGAATTTGGTACAGGGCTGGTCTGTGCAGAGATGGTCAGCGATAAAGCTATTCTTCATGGCAACAAACGCACGCAGGAAATGCTATTTGTGGATGAACGGGAGAAGCCGTTGAGCCTGCAAATTTTCGGAGGTGACCGCGAGTCTCTTGTTGAGGCGGCGAAGGTTGTCGATCAGCAGACGAATGCGGATATTATTGATATTAATATGGGATGCCCGGTGCCTAAAGTTACAAAATGTGACGCCGGTGCAAGATGGCTGCTTGATCCAAATAAAATATTCGAGATGGTATCCGCTGTCGTTGATGCCGTAAGTAAGCCGGTTACGGTGAAAATGCGTATAGGCTGGGATTCGGAGCATATTTATGTCGTTGATAATGCTAAGGCTGTGGAACAGGCTGGAGCTAAGGCTGTCAGTGTCCATGGACGGACTCGGGAGCAGCTCTATACAGGCACAGCCGAATGGAGTTATATCAAGCAGGTCAAGGATACAGTATCGATCCCGGTTATCGGCAACGGTGATGTTCATACTCCTGAGGATGCCAAGCGGATGCTGGCAGAGACAGGCTGTGACGGTGTTATGATCGGAAGGGCGGCGCTAGGGAATCCGTGGATGCTGTATCGTACCATAGAGTATCTGAGATCGGGGGAGCTGCTCCCGGAGCCCGGTGCTGAAGAGAAGATTCGAATTGCGATTTTGCATATGGACCGTCTGGCTGTGCTGAAAGGCGAGAGTGTCGCAGTTCGCGAGATGCGCAAGCACTTGGCATGGTACTTGAAGGGATTAAAAGGGGCCGCTCGGATTAAGGACTCCATTATGGAAGAGACGAGACGAAATGAAATGGTGCGCATTCTTGAAGACTTTGTTGCCAGCCTTTCCACAGAGCCGGAAGCGACTGAGGCGTCGGCGTAGTTACAAGAATAACCAGCTAAATCAAACCGTGGAAAAAGCGAACTTTTTGAAACGTTTACATTTGGAAATTTAGCTGTCATTGACATTTCAGAATCGTTCCCCTATAATTTCACAGTATAAATTCGCCTCAGGAGATAACTTCCACAACATGGAGTGGTCTGACCTCCAAGAGATTGCATATGATAATCTCAATGATGCGTTATTTTTTGCCGCCTCTGGCCAGGCGGAAACCAGGGCCTTCGCCATACGTGGGGGGGATTGGCTGCTCCTATTTGCAGGATATATCGACCGCTTATATATTTGAGGAGTTCAAGATCGCTTTACACGAGTGCGAAAATTATTTCCATGACAGGAGAATCGGTTGAGATGAGCGATAAAGAGGTTATTCTTACACAGGACGGTCTAAAAAGACTGGAAGAAGAACTTGAGAATCTGAAGTCGGTTAGACGCCGTGAAGTTGCTGAACGGATTAAAACCGCGATCGGCTACGGCGATATTAGCGAGAACTCGGAGTATGAAGATGCGAAGAATGAGCAGGCATTTATTGAAGGACGTATCATTACGCTGGAGAAGATGCTTCGCAACGCGCGTATTATTAACAACGACGAGATCGATACAGATACAGTAAGCATCGGTTCGACGGTTATTGTAGAAGACCTGGAGTACGGTGATACGATGGAATATGCGATCGTAGGTACAGCTGAATCCGATCCGCTGCAGAACAAGATTTCGAATGAGAGCCCGGTAGGCAAGGCAATTCTGGGCCAAAAGAAGGGCGCTGTAGTCGATGTGAACGTACCGGCAGGCGTTATTCAATATAAAATTGTTGATATCAAGAAATAAAGCTGATTTAGCGATTCAAGAAGCTTCCCCAGCGGAGGCTTCTTTCACTGTTTTAAGTGGGTCGGTTTGTGATTGATGGTGTAAACAATCCTATTATATAGTTTGTAAGGAGTGGAGCGAAGCATGAGCGAAGAAACGCATAACGAAGAAATGCAAAATGAAGAAGTCATCGAGATTAGTGAGTTATTGAAGGTTCGCCGCGATAAATTGGACGAGCTGCGCGAGCTTGGGATCGACCCTTTTGGCCACAAATATGTGCGCGACAATATGGCGGGGAATATTCTGAGCAAGTATGATGGAATGACGAAGGAAGAGCTGGATGAGCAGCAAGTTAAGGTATCTATCGCTGGCCGTATTATGGCTAAGCGCGGTATGGGCAAGGCAAGTTTTGCGCATATCCAGGACTTATCCGGCAAAATTCAGATTTATGTTCGCAAGGATAGTATTCCGGAGGATAAGTACGCAGCGTTCAAGCTGCTTGATCTGGGCGATATTATCGGTGTAACCGGCGTGGTGTTTAAGACGAAGACCGGCGAGACTACAGTTCATGTAGAGGACCTGGTGGTGCTGTCCAAGTCTCTCTACCCTTTGCCTGATAAATATCATGGTCTGAAGGACGTTGAACTGCGTTACCGTCAGCGTTATGTCGACTTGATTGTGAATCCAGAGGTACAGCAGACGTTTATTAACCGTTCCCGGATTATTCAATCCATGCGTCGTTATCTCGATTCCATCGGCTATCTGGAGGTTGAGACGCCAACACTTCACAGTATTGCAGGTGGTGCGGCAGCTCGTCCGTTCATTACCTACCATAATGCACTGGACATGCAGCTCTATATGCGGATTGCTCTTGAGCTCCATTTGAAGCGGCTTATTGTTGGCGGCATGGAGAAGGTCTATGAAATCGGTCGGGTATACCGCAATGAAGGAATTTCGACGCGCCATAACCCGGAATTTACTATGATGGAATTATATGAAGCTTATGCTGACTATAAAGATATCATGTCTTTGACTGAGAATATGATTGCTCATATCGCTCAAGAAGTATTGGGTACGACGGTAATCAATTATCAAGGCCAAGAAGTAGATTTGACCCCGGAGTGGCGCCGTGTATCGATGGTTGATGCGGTTAAGGAAGTAACTGGTGTAAATTTTGGCGTCCAGATGACGAATGAAGAGGCACACCAATTGGCTAAGGATCATAAAGTTCCAGTTGAGCCGCATATGACCTATGGTCATATTTTGAACGCATTCTTCGAGCAATTTGTAGAAGAGACGTTGATTCAGCCTACATTTGTATATGGTCATCCGGTAGAGATTTCTCCTTTGGCTAAAAAGAATGAAGAAGATCCTCGCTTTACAGATCGCTTCGAATTGTTCATCGTGGCACGTGAGCATGCTAATGCGTTCTCCGAGCTTAATGATCCGATTGATCAGCGTCAACGGTTTGAAGCGCAAATGCTCGAACGCGAACATGGAAATGATGAAGCGCATGAGATGGATGAGGATTTCATTCGTTCGCTCGAATACGGAATGCCGCCAACAGGGGGGCTGGGAATTGGAATGGACCGTCTCGTTATGCTGTTGACGAATTCGCCTTCAATTCGTGATGTATTGTTGTTCCCTCATATGCGTTAAATAAAGGATAAGGGCTGTCTTCATATCGTAGTTATTTACGATTGGAGACGGCCTTTTTTTGTTAATCAGAATAAGTTGAAAAAGTGCTTGCATTATCTGTGGCACGGTGGTATATTAAATGTCCAGTCATTAAATTAAAGCGTTGTTGGACAGCTTCTAAAAAGGAAAAGAAAAATAATGCTTGCATTGATGAGCTGGACATGATATATTATAAGAGTTGCTGCTGAGAACGCAGCGACGCTAAAAACGAAGTTGATCTTTGAAAACTGAACAACGAGTGAGCGGGTTTCACGTCAAGTGAAATCTAAGAAATAAGTCAGATTCAAAATGAGCTAATCGCTCTTTTCAATGAGTAACACTTTATTGGAGAGTTTGATCCTGGCTCAGGAC
>NZ_QJOT01000023.1:0-59720 GCF_013393165.1 Paenibacillus sp. 79R4
TATGGAGCTGACAGGTACTAATCGGTCGAGGGCTTATCCAAAAAACATCTAAATATGCAAAATGAGTTTCGTATCCAGTTTTCAAGGATTAACCTTGAACGTTTGGTGGCGATGGCGGAGGGGTTCCACACGTACCCATCCCGAACACGACCGTTAAGCCCTCTAGCGCCGATGGTACTTGGACCGAAGGGTCCTGGGAGAGTAGGAAGCCGCCAAGCGATAAGAACCACTGCCGTTAATCGGTGGTGGTTCTTTTGTATATGGAATACAATAAGAACAGAATAACTTACGATAAAATTTATATCACCGTATCGATTGCGGTGATTTTTTCGTTTATTACAGTGAAGGCTCTGTAAGGAGCGAACAGAAAGATCATCAGATGGTAAGGAGGTATGGCCGAGTGGATCGAATTATTCCCATGAACCCAAAGGTTGAGGATACAGAAGCTTCTCCCGAATGGATCGAGGAGCATCATCGGGTGCTGCAGAAATATTGCCGTTCTCTGACAGGCTCGGTCTGGGAAGGGGATGATCTGGCTCAGGAGACTTGGATGAAGGTATGGGTCTATGTGCAGGAGAGGCCATTGGCACAGGCTCATATAACCCGGGCCTTCTTATATCGCGCTGCTCGTAATGCATGGATTGACCAGGGACGACGGAAGCGCCTGGATACGGTATCGTTGCCTGTGGAACCTGAGCAATTAGAAGCGCCGTTGAGTTCGTACCCGCCTTATGATCCTTCTGCTTTCCATCACATCATGGAGTTGATGATTCAGAGGTTCAATCCGGAGCAGAGGACGGTCCTTCTATTAATCGACGGCCTGAAGTTCACAGCTAGAGAAGTATCGGGGATGTTGAATATGACCGAGGGTGCGGTGAAGGCCCTGCTGCATCGTGTCCGGACCAAGCTAAAGGCCTTGGTAGACCCTAAGAGGCAGGCTGATGACTCAGGCAAGGTAAAGAGACTGTTCAGCTCTTACCCTGCCTCGCAAGTGGATGAGAGCACGGTCTATGCCTATATTAAGGCATTCCATGAACAGGATGCTGCAGCATTGCTCCTGTTAATGAACGAAGGAAGCAGGGATGTTCTTCCTGCGGTGCAATACGTGCATAAGGATAGATCCAGACAGAAGACCCATGCTGAGATGAAACCGTTTAGCCTGCTGCTCGGTCACGACCTATTCCGGAGCATGGCAGCTTAAGCTGTGGATTGAACGGTGTAGATTGACAACGCAGTTAACCAACCTTTTTAAAGGAGGCAATACAAGATGAGTACAGTGATTCCTTATGTTATTGACCAGACCTCCCATGGAGAACGATCGTATGATATTTACTCCAGACTACTGAAGGACCGGATTATCTTCTTAGGCTCGGAGATTAATGATACCGTTGCGAACAGTATTGTGGCGCAAATGCTATTTCTAGCGGCGGAGGACCCGGAGAAGGATATTCACTTCTATATCAATAGTCCCGGTGGCGCGACCTCAGCTGGCTTTGCCATCTATGACACGATGCAATATGTTAAGCCGGATGTGCAGACGATTTGTTCGGGGATGGCAGCTTCATTTGCGGCCATTTTGCTGTTAGCTGGTACAAAGGGGAAGCGGTTTGCGCTTCCGAATAGCGAGGTTATGATTCATCAGCCTCATGGTGGTGTGCAAGGGCAGGCAAGCGACATCGCGATTAGTGCCAGACGGATTATTAGCATTCGCAGTCGACTTAATGAAATTGCAGCGGAGCGAACGGGGCAGCCGCTGGAGCGGATTGAGAAGGATATGGACCGTGACTTCTTCATGACCGCGGAGGAAGCGAAGCAATATGGGGTTATCGATGAAATCATTCAAGGGCAGCATCATATATAGTTCTGAGGCAGATAATTTGCATACTTAAAATTGAGGGATTGTTCTAATGTAGCTTTCGCTGCAGAGGGGCAGTCCCTGTTTCGTCTAAAGCTATCCATCCAATAATCGGAATCAAAATGAAGCGTTTGGGGCAGTATTATGATCATAAAATGTTCGAAATTGCAGATATGTACACCGCTGATGGACAGTCGTGTGTGCTGAGGAGCCTAACCTTTTTTCCTGACACATTTTCTTGACAGCCTATAGGGGCTTTGCTAAGATTGCAATTAATATATTTTCGTAAGTAAGGAATTGGCCTTGATTTATACGGGAATCGGTCGAATGGTAGTTCAAACTAAAGGAGGAAATTTCAAGGTGTGGGAAAGCAAATTTAACAAAGAAGGCTTAACATTTGATGATGTACTACTAATCCCTCGCAAATCAGAAACATTGCCTAAGGAAGTTGATGTATCGACTAAGCTCAGCGATCGTGTGAAGTTGAATGTGCCTTTGATCAGTGCGGGCATGGATACGGTAACTGAATCAGCTCTGGCAATTGCAATTGCTCGCGAAGGCGGTATTGGTATTATTCATAAAAACATGCCAATTGAACAGCAGGCAGAGGAAGTGGACCGGGTTAAACGTTCGGAAAGTGGTGTAATTACGAACCCGTTCTCCTTGACGGCTGATCATCTTGTCTCTGATGCAGAGACAGTAATGGGTAAATTCCGGATTTCCGGCGTACCGATCGTAGATGAGAATAATAAGCTAATTGGCATTTTGACGAACCGTGACTTGCGTTTCGTGCATGATTACAGCATCAAGATCAGTGAAGTTATGACTCATGAGAATTTGGTGACTGCACCTGTAGGTACAACCCTCCAACAGGCAGAGGTTATTCTGCAGAAACACAAAATTGAGAAGCTGCCATTAGTGGATGACAATAATATTCTCAAAGGACTTATTACAATTAAAGATATTGAGAAGGCGATCCAATTCCCGAATGCGGCTAAGGATTCCCAAGGTAGGCTGCTGGTTGGAGCGGCTGTAGGTATTTCCAAGGATATGTTTGAACGGACTGAGGCATTGGTGGGTGCTGGTGCGGATGTCATCGTGCTCGACTCTGCACATGGTCATCATATTAATATTATTGAAGCGGTGTCTGATATCCGTAAAAAATATCCTGAGTTGACGATTATCGCAGGTAATGTGGCAACAGGTGAAGCTACGCGTGAACTGATTAAGGCGGGCGCTTCAGTCGTTAAGGTGGGTATCGGGCCAGGTTCGATTTGTACGACCCGGGTAATTGCCGGAATCGGTGTACCGCAAATCACAGCGATCTATGACTGTGCTACGGTAGCTCGTGAATACGGCATTCCGATTATTGCCGATGGCGGTATCAAATATTCTGGCGAGATTACCAAGGCCTTGGCTGCAGGTGGACATGCTGTAATGTTGGGAAGCATGTTTGCAGGTACCGAAGAGAGCCCTGGCGAGTCTGAAATTTACCAAGGGCGCCGCTACAAAGTATACAGAGGTATGGGTTCTATGGCTGCGATGAAGCAAGGCAGCAAGGACCGCTACTTCCAGGACGATGACAAGAAGCTGGTTCCCGAGGGAATTGAAGGCCGCGTAGCTTATAAAGGGCCGCTTGCCGATACGATTCACCAGTTGCTTGGCGGACTTCGCTCAGGTATGGGCTACTGTGGAGCCAAGAATCTGGACGAGCTTCGTAACGATACAGAATTTGTACGAATTACAGGCGCGGGACTTCGTGAGAGTCATCCGCATGATATCCAAATTACGAAGGAAGCACCTAACTATTCTATTAGTTAATAGAAGAAAGAGATTGGAGAAAGACAGGCCAGGCGGAAATCGCTGGGCCTGTCTTTTTTTGCAGGGTGCCCTGTGATAGAATAGACTAAGCAATAATCGAGAATATGAGGGGAGCTTAAGGAACATTGAAACTGAAAAGAAAACAACGCGCAATTCCGACTTCCAAGCAAACTATGAAACCGCATTTTATTCGTAAAAGTGCTGCTTCTATATTGGTTTTGAATATGTTGTGCTTCTCTCTGGTTCCAGCGATGGCGCTGGCTGAGACTGGAACGCAGCAAACGACGCAAAAAGAATCGACAACAACGACGAAATCAACCACTCCTGCAAAAGGAGCGGCTATACCATCCGTAGAATCTCTCGATTTGAAGGTAGGATCGGCTATTCTGATGGATGCGGAGACCGGGCAAGTTCTGCTTGACGTAAATGGTGAAGAAGCATTGCCACCTGCAAGCATGACCAAGATGATGTCTGAGTACATCGTGGCGGAGTATGTGAAGCAAGGTAAGACCAGTTGGGATACCGTAGTAACTACAGGTAAAAATGCTTCTTTGACTAAAGGATCACGGATTTTCCTGGCTGAAGGGGATCAGCATACAGTTAAGGACCTCTATGCCGCCATGGCAATTGGCTCAGCCAACGATGCAACGGTTGCTTTGGCCGAATTTGTGGCCGGCTCCGAGCAGGAATTCGTGCAATTAATGAATGATGAAGCGAAGCGTATGGGGATGACTACAGCTCATTTCGCCAATTCTACAGGTCTTGATATTAAGGATATGCCGGAGGAGTTTCGTACTCCTGGGGATCAGGAGACAGTGATGTCGGCCAAGGATGCGGCTATTTTGGCTCGATATATTGTAACTGACCATCCGGATTTTAACCAATTTACTTCGCTGCAGACATACCAATTCAGAGAGCGCGATAAGACACCAATCGTCAATTTGAACTGGATGCTTGAAGCTAATAAGAACATAACCAATTTCAAAAAATATGCTTATGAAGGTCTTGACGGCCTGAAGACAGGCCATACGCAAAATGCAGGCAACTGCTTTACGGGAACCGCCGTTCGTGATGGTCATCGTCTGATCAGCGTCGTGATGGGCACCTCCAGTGATTCGGCGCGCTTTGTTGAAACGCGCAAAGTGCTCGACTACGGCTTTAACAACTTCGAGACCAAACAGGTCGTTGCTCCTAATGCGACGGTAACTGGATCTGAGACAATTACGGTGAAGAAGGCGAAGAACACTGAGGTTCCGCTTGTAAGCAGCCAAGAAGTGGCCTTTGTTATTCCAAAGGGTGCGGACATCAGTAAGGTGGAGTCCAAAGTCACGATGACGCCGGAAAGCGCATCTCTGACAGCTCCGCTTCCAAAGGGAACCAAGGTTGGAACAGTGACTTACACCTTGAAGCCAGATGGAATGAATCAGACATTGGAGAAGACGGTTGACCTAATTACTTCCCAGGATGCAGAGAAGGCCAACTGGTTCAAGCTTTTCATGCGGGCAATCGGTGACTTCTTTAGCGATTTGTTCAACGGCATTAAGAATTTGTTCTAGAACGAATAAATTCCGAGTGAATGGGTTGTATATTTTAGGCGACTGATGTAAAATATCAAGTTAGATTATTATCGGGAGGCGTGGAATTTATGGAAACTGGAACATCGAGAGTTAAAAGAGGTATGGCTGAGATGCAAAAAGGCGGCGTCATTATGGACGTTATGAATGCCGAGCAAGCTAAGATCGCTGAAGCAGCTGGTGCGACCGCTGTTATGGCTTTGGAGCGGGTTCCTTCCGATATTCGTGCAGCTGGCGGCGTAGCCCGCATGGCTGACCCAACCATCGTTGAAGAAGTCATGAAAGTAGTATCTATTCCGGTTATGGCCAAAGCACGGATCGGTCATTATGTGGAAGCTAAAGTTTTGGAATCGCTTGGGGTAGACTATCTGGATGAGAGTGAAGTTCTGACTCCGGCAGATGAAGTCTTCCATATTGATAAACGTGATTTTACCGTTCCGTTTGTCTGCGGTGCGAAGGATCTGGGTGAAGCGCTTCGCCGTATTAGCGAAGGCGCATCGATGATTCGTACAAAAGGTGAACCAGGAACGGGGAACATTGTTGAAGCTGTGCGTCATATGCGTCTGATCAATAGCCAAATTCGCAAAGTACAGAACATGTCCAAGGACGAATTGTATGCTGAAGCCAAAAATCTGGGCGTGGCTTATGATCTGCTGTTTGAAGTCCATGAGGCTGGCAAGCTTCCGGTTGTAAACTTTGCCGCTGGCGGAGTGGCTACTCCTGCAGACGCTGCCCTGATGATGCATTTGGGTGCTGACGGCGTATTCGTCGGTTCCGGGATTTTCAAATCGGATAGTCCTGAGAAGTTCGCTCGGGCGATTGTAGAAGCGACTACCCATTATACAGATTACAAATTGATTGCGGAAGTATCCAAGAACCTGGGTACGCCGATGAAAGGTATCGAAATTTCGAAATTGTCCGCCGCTGAGCGTATGTCCGATCGCGGTTGGTAAGATGACTCCGAGGCGCGCTTCATGGTTCATGAATCGCGTCTTAAGTCGATAGCTTGGATAGAGAAAGAAGGTTTGGCCATGAAGGTAGGAGTATTGGCGTTGCAAGGTGCTGTAACAGAGCATATCCGCAGCATAGAGCTAGCGGGAGCAGAGGGCGTCGCTGTGAAGCATACTGAGCAGCTTGAAGAGCTGGATGGATTGATTATTCCGGGCGGCGAGAGTACAACGATCGGCAAATTGATGCGGAAATACGAATTTATTGAAGCTATTCGGGCGTTCTCGGAGCAAGGAAAGCCGATATTTGGCACTTGTGCCGGACTGATCGTAATGGCCAAAGAAATAGAAAGCGGAGAAGAAGCGCATCTCGGGCTGATGGATATCAAAGTCTCCCGAAATGCCTTTGGGCGCCAGCGTGAGAGCTTCGAGACGAATCTTGATGTGAAGGGACTTCAAGAGCCGCTCA
Source organism: Paenibacillus sp. 79R4 (assembly GCF_013393165.1). Classification (NCBI taxonomy): domain Bacteria; kingdom Bacillati; phylum Bacillota; class Bacilli; order Caryophanales; family Paenibacillaceae; genus Paenibacillus; species Paenibacillus sp. 79R4. Next base: position 6,667 of record NZ_QJOT01000023.1, read on the forward strand.
GAGCTGTATTTATTCGCGCACCCTTAATTACAGCGGTGGGAAATGAAGTTGATATTCTGTCGACCTACAATGATGAGATTGTAGCGGCCCGGCAAGGACATCTTCTCGTTTCTTCCTTCCATCCGGAGCTTACGGATGATTATTCCCTGCATACTTATTTTACAGAGATGATTAAGACTTACCAAGCGGCCGTACAATAAGTTTGAGTTCATTTGAACAACTTCTATAAAGCTGATATTAAAGACACCTTTGACTCTTACCAAGGGTCAAGGTTGTTTTTTTGATTGATTCTTGTCGTTTAAGCGATCCCGGCGTCTATTGTTCAGCTTGTAATCGGCACGGCCTGCTACGGGATGATTCTAGGAGGGACTATCCATGTTAGATGTAAAAATATTAAGAAATGACTACGCTCGTGTCGAACAAGCTCTTCAGAACCGGGGTAAATCATTGGAGATGATCTCGGATTTTTTACCGCTTGATGAGAAGCGCCGGGAGCTGCTCCAGGAGAGTGAAGCGCTGAAGAACCGTCGTAACACAGTATCTGCTGAGGTGGCCAAGCGTAAGAAGAACAAAGAGGATGCGGATGATCTCATTACGGAAATGCGCGAGGTTGGTGATCGTATCAAGGCTCTGGATGAAGAAGTTCGTGAGCTCGAAGTGAAGATCGACAATCTAACGATGAGCATTCCGAACATTCCGCATAGCAGCGTACCGATCGGGGCTTCTGAGGATGATAATGTGGAGGTGCGCCGTATTGGCGAGCCGCGTTCGTTCTCATTCGAGCCGAAGGCGCATTGGGATATCGCGACGGACCTGGACATTCTTGATTTCGAAGCAGGTGCCAAAGTAACCGGATCGCGCTTCACTTTCTATAAGGGTCTGGGAGCGCGCCTGGAACGGGCCTTGATTAACTTTATGATGGATTTGCACAGCAATGAACACGGCTATGTAGAAATGCTGCCCCCATATATCGTTAATCGCGACAGTTTGTACGGCACAGGACAGCTTCCGAAGTTTGAAGAGGATGTATTCAAGCTGACGGAGGAAGGTTATTACTTGATTCCGACCGCAGAGGTTCCTGTAACGAACTATCATCGGGAAGAAATTCTGAATGCTGAGGATCTGCCGAAGAAATATGTGGCATACAGTTCTTGCTTCCGTTCTGAGGCAGGTGCGTCTGGACGGGATACGCGCGGATTGATCCGCCAGCATCAATTCAACAAGGTAGAGATGATCAAGGTTGTCCATCCGGAGACATCCTATGACGAATTGGAGCAAATGACGGCGAATGCAGAGCGCGTGCTGCAGCTCCTGGACCTGCCTTACCGCGTATTGGCTCTATGTACGGCTGATCTTGGCTTTACAGCGGCTAAGACGTATGATCTTGAGGTCTGGCTGCCACAGAGCAATATGTACCGTGAGATTTCCTCCTGCTCGAATGTAGAGGATTTCCAGGCACGTCGGGCTAATATTCGTTTCCGTCCGGAACCAAAGGCAAAACCGGAATTTGTCCACACCTTGAACGGCTCTGGTTTGGCTGTAGGGCGTACTGTTGCTGCTATTCTGGAGAATTATCAGCAAGAGGATGGCAATGTGGTCATTCCTGAGGTGCTTCGTCCATATATGGGCGGCGTAGAAAAGATCACAACAAAAAAATAACTTGATCATGCAAAAAAAATATGTTAGAATCTGATTTGTTACGCGAATCAGATTCATACTTGGAGAGGTACCGAAGCGGTCATAACGGGGCGGTCTTGAAAACCGTTAGGGTGCAAGCCCACATGGGTTCGAATCCCATCCTCTCCGCCAGATTATTTTTCATTAACCTTGATCAAGGCAGTATATAGAAGCAAACCGAAATGAGGATGAGAATCCTCATTTTTTTGTTGTATAAAGCGGGTCGTTTCTTCACAAGTTACAGGGGGATATATCAATGGAATTGGAGGGAATTACGACATGACCAAGCCTAAAGGATATACAACCCCAGGAACGCAGACAGACCAGAATAACCGTCGTAGGGATGACAGGGAACATGATGGTCCAGAGCCGCTGTCTGGCTCTAAGAAGGTCAAGAACCGCAACCATGTGAGTCATCATAATCCACAGGGCTAATGTATCAAAATAAGATGGATTGGATGCTTCAAACTTCCGGCAAATCGCCGGATTTTTTTTATCTTAAATTGAAATAAACAAGACATGAGACAAAGAAAATGTCATAATATAAGTAGGGCCTTGACCATGCGAGACGCTCACGAGTGGGAGAGAAACTCTAAAATTATACTAAAGAAAATGAAAGGAACGTGATGCGTTTGAACTCTGTCAACTTGGATACGATCTCTGAGGCAGCGAAATCCCAAATGATTAGACAGCATAAGCAGAAGTCTATAGGGAATATCCTGATGAGATCCATCTTTATTGTTGTAGGTGCCATTATTGTCTCAGTAGCGCTGGAGCTATTCCTAGTCCCGAACAAGATTACGGACGGCGGAATTACCGGTATCTCCGTAATGTCCTCTTATTTATCTGAATTACCGCTTGGTATCTTTTTGTTCCTTTTTAACCTTCCATTCCTGATTGTTGGCTATAAGCAAATTGGCAAGACCTTTGCGATTTCTACCTTGCTAGGAATCTCGGTTATGTCTCTTGGTACGACATTGCTTCACCCGGTTGACCCCTTTGTCAGCGACACGCTGCTTGCTTTTGTATTCGGTGGAATTTTGCTCGGTTTAGGGACAGGTATGGTTATTCGGTTTGGGGGATCATTGGACGGAACAGAGATTGTAGCTATTCTGATTTCACGCAGAACGCCATTTTCCGTGGGCGAGATTATTATGTTCTTTAACTTCTTCATACTGTTAAGTGCAGGGTTTGTATTCAGCTGGGAGCGTGCTTTGTTCTCATTGTTAGCTTATTATATCGCTTATAAATCAATTGATATCGTAGTGGATGGTCTCAATGAATCCAAATCGGTTTGGATCATTAGCGATCAAATCGATGAGATCGGATCTGCTATATTGAGCCGCTTGGGTCGTGGCGTTACTTATTTGTCCGGTGAGGGCGGATTTTCGGGTGATCCGAAACGGGTTATATTTTGTGTAATTACTCGCTTGGAAGAAGCCAAGCTTAAAGAAATCGTTAATCATTACGATGAGAATGCTTTTATGGCTGTAGGAAATATCCATGACGTAAAAGGCGGGCGCTTCAAGAAAAAAGCTATTCATTAGTAGCTTTGAAGACGGTCTTACTGCGTTGGTTAATAATATGTTTAAATAGGCTGGCTCGGATCAATTCCGAGCCAGCCTAGCTATATAAGGGGGGTGAACTTTCCTCTCTTATGCTGCGTCATTTTTGGCGCAATTGCTTGAAAAATTGCTTGAGCAGGTCCGCACACTCTTCTTCCAGCACACCTGCAGTTAATTCTGTGCGGTGATTAAACCTCGGTTCCTGCAGCAGATTCATAATGGTTCCACCACAGCCTGCCTTCGGATCTGCGGCACCGTAGATGACATGCGGCACTCGGCATTGGACGATAGCTCCCGCACACATCGGGCAGGGCTCGAGGGTTACATATAGACGGCAATGCAACAGCCGCCAAGCATCCAGATATACACTAGCCTCACGAATCGCGATCATTTCAGCATGGGCTGTTCCATCCCGTGAACTTTCTCTTAGATTATATCCTCGTCCTATAATTTCATCTCCACGAACAATAACAGCACCGATAGGCACTTCGCTAATCGCTTCGGCTTTACGCGCTTCGGCGATCGCTTCACGCATCCAGTAGTCGTGGGGAAAAGTTGATGCAGGGGGTTCGTGCATTAAGGGTAATGACATGACCATTCAGCTCCATTCGCGGTTGTTCAGATCAAAAATTCAGTATTTTGTCCAACGAACAAATATTCGTTGTTAACATGTTGTGGATAACACTGTTCATAACTGCTTATTTATCCCCATTATTATACACATATTAGACTTTTTCCTTGTGTATATGTTCATAACTTGTGCATAACTTTTGCGGTTTCGGGAAATAAAACGCAGAAAATAGATATTTTTTCTTAATTGTAGATAAAGGAAATAGGAATTTCAACGTCTTTGCAAAATCTTACAATACGGTTATGATGAGGGTAGTATCAAAGCAAGATTCGACATTAACCTCAATGTCCTGCAAGAGGTGAGAAGATCATTTGTCCATTAAATTCAAATTATCTATAGTGATGTCTCTTTTTGCTCTGGCCCTATTAACGGTTAACATTGTTCTTAGTTTTCTGTCAACTCGTGACAATCTTCGCAGAGACAGTGAAGCTAATATGATGTTAATCGCTAAGCAAATTGCTCTGGCAGTGGAACAATCCCGTTCCATATATGATTATGTGAAGAGAAATGAAATCGGCCAACAAATGGGGAACGGCTCTTCTTTTGGCGGAATGTTAGACATGACAAGTCCGGAAAGAATTGTGAATGAATCTCTCCGGTCCAACCAGCATCTATTGGAGATCACAGGTTTCTTCCCCGATGAACTTCGTGATCATCGCAGCATCCTATTTGGCACGTATAAGTATAAGAATGAGACTGATATCTTTGAGAAATCCGCAGAATCCGCCGAGAAGGGGACAAGCCTACTCAAGGATACAATCATTAACGGCAAACGCGTACTAGAGTGTCTTATCCCCATTCAACCGAGCAATCAACAGCCTTACATGATTCGAATTATCTCCAGCTATGAACCTATTTCAGCAGCGATCACCAAGCAGGTGATTAACGAAATTTCAATCTCCATTATATTGTTGCAAATCGTCGTGTTCTCAAGTTATATTCTTGCCGGAGAACTGATTCGGCCGATTCAAGACATTTTGTATAAGGTGAACCGGTTATCCTCGGGAGATTTCCAGGCCAAAATCGAGATAAAGCGCCAAGATGAGCTTGGTCTTCTGGGACAACAGATCAACAGGATGGCGGATTATATGGGGCATCATACAGAAGAGCTGAAGCTGAAGAACGACGAGAACCAGGTAATCAAGGAACGGCTGGAGTCGATTATTAATCAGATGGCGGATGCGATTCATGTAACAGATCTAAGCGACAGGATATTGGAAGTAAATCGGGCGTTCGAACAGCTGTATGGCTGGAATAGCGAGGAGATCGTCGGCACCAGGCTTGATTTTGTGCCCTATTCTTATCAAGAGGAGAGAGAATCCTGGCTGAAGGAGCTTAGGGAGGGGCGTCCTTATGTCCTGGCTGAGACAACTCGCATTTGCAAGGATGGGCGATTAGTTAATGTAAGCATTAGCGTCTCTCCGATATTCGATGAAGACGGTGAGATCGTATCACTGATCAACATCTCAAGGGATATGACGGAGCATAATAAAATGGAGGAACTGCTCAGGCGCGCGGAGAAGCTGCGGACGGTGGGGCAGCTGGCGGCTGGTGTAGCGCATGAGATACGCAATCCGTTGACTACGCTCAGAGGATTCCTGCAATTGCAGCAGCGCACGCGCACCGTCAATGACACACATACAGATATCATGCTCTCTGAACTGGAGCGGATTAATATGATTGTGAGTGAATTTCTAATTCTAGCTAAGCCGCAGGCAGTTCAGTTCGAAATTAAGGATGTCAGATATACCGTCGGCGATGTGATATCGCTGCTGGATAGTGAAGCGCATTTACATAATATTGTGTTCGAGCACCATTTCTCTACTTCCCCTCTTCTGGTACACTGTGAAGAGAATCAATTAAAGCAGGTGTTCATTAATGTGTTGAAGAATGCAATGGAGGCGATGCCCGGAGGAGGAAGGATCACGCTCCAGGTCGCTGACAATGACGAGCATTACATTGCGATTCGGTTCATTGATGAAGGGGAAGGGATATCGAAGGAACGGCTGGATAAGCTGGGAGAACCTTTCTATACGAGCAAGGAGAAGGGGACAGGCCTCGGACTAATGATCAGTCAGCGTATCATAGAAGGCCATAAGGGAATGTTTGAAATCGATAGTGAGCTGGGTAAGGGAACGACCGTGACGATTACCCTGCCGCGAATCAAGGAAGTTCAAGAGCCAGTTGCGACCACAACGGGCGAAGAAATAGCATAACGGGGTGACCATACAACGGTGAGAATCAATAAATTTATCAGCGAGACAGGCTATTGCTCCAGACGGGAGGCAGACAAGCTGGTCGAGTCCGGCAAGGTAACGATTAACGGTGTAACCGCTCAGCTGGGAAGTCAGGCCGAGCCAGGAGATGATGTGAGGATTAATGGGGCTCCTCTTCAGGAGAAGCCGTCTAAGCACGTCTACATCGCTCTGAATAAGCCTGTCGGGATTACGAGTACGACAGAGCATCATATCAAAGGCAACATCGTCGATTTTATTGGACATGAAGAACGTATTTTCCCAATCGGACGCTTGGATAAGGATTCCGAAGGATTGATTCTGCTAACCAGCGATGGCGACATAGTCAACAAGATCCTGCGGTCTGAAGGCAAGCATGAGAAGGAATATATCGTTACAGTAAACCGCCCGATTACGCCTTCGTTCCTGAAAGCGATGGGGGAGGGCGTTAGAATCCTGGGCGCCATGACCTTGCCTTGCCAAATTACAAGAATCTCTGATCGAACCTTCCGGATTATACTTGTCGAGGGCAAGAATCGCCAGATTCGCCGTATGTGCAGTGCGCTTGGGTATGAAGTACAGAAGCTGCAGCGGATTCGTATTATGAATATCCAGCTTGGATCATTGAAGGTTGGAACGTGGCGGGATTTGAACGAGCAGGAGAAAAGAGAGCTTGGTGGGATGTTGAATTATAAGCTGTAACAAGCTTGGTAATTATATGAGACCTTCATGAACAGCACGAGGTAATAAAAAAGATGGAGCCAGAGTTCTGGTCTCCATCTTTTTTTATTCATGAGCCGTGGTTACACCTAGCTTCTGATCCGGATCGACATACTTGCGAATAATCGATACTTCGACGCGGCGGTTCTGTGCTCTGCCGACTGCTGAGTCGTTGGTGGATACCGGATGATACTCGCCGTATCCAATCGCACTGAACTTCTGTGGATCAAGCTGTGTATTCAGCATCAATATCTTCATAAAATTCAATGCCCGGGCGGAGCTAAGATCCCAGTTTGAAGGGAATTCTTTATTGGATATCGGTACATTGTCAGTATGACCGGAGACGATAACCTCATAGTCCGGGAACTGCTCTAGCATGTCCGAGATGGCTTTGGCCAGCTTACGGGCATCCGGCTTCACCTCGGCTTCTCCTGAAGGGAACAGCGCTTTGTCGCTGATCGTAATCATCAGCTGGGACTGATTGAGCTTCGTATCAAGATCATTGGTCAGCCCATTCTGCTTAATATAGTTATCCAATTGTTTCTTAAGCCCTTCCAGGTTTTCCTGCTCCCTACGCTTAAGCTCGTTTACACTCGCTTTTACTTCGTCCGGCTTAGGCTGTGCTTTGAAGGATTGCATGTCGTTACTATTGAATGAGCTCTGATCCAGAATCCCCGATCCGCCGCTGAGCACGTTGTTAAAGGCATCGCTGACCGCTTTGAATTTCTCCGCGTTCACGGAGCTCATTCCGAACAGGACGATGAACATGGCAAGCAGAAGGGTCATAAGGTCAGAATAAGGGAGCAGCCAGCTCTCGTCTGCATGCTCTTCATGCTCTTGATTGCGTTTATTCCGTTTGCGCACCTTCACCCGCCCCCTTTTCTAGGATTTGAGCGCGTTCGGCAGGGGTTAAGAATACAGCAAGCTTTTGTTGAATTGCGATTGTAGACACCCCGGATTGAATGGATAACAGGCCTTCTACCATCATGAGTCGAATCTCTATTTCTTTCTTTGAGAGACGTTTAAGTTTATTGGCAATGGGATGCCACAGTACGTAACCGGTGAAAATACCGAACACGGTTGCGATAAATGCACCTGAGATCGCATGGGAGAGAACATCGACATCGCTCATATCTGACAATGCTGCAATCAGACCGACAACGGCACCGAGTACACCGAGCGTAGGAGCATACATTCCGGCTTGTGAGAAGATCTGCGCCCCTGCCTTGTGTCTTTCTTCCGTAGCGGCGATGTCCTCTGTCAGGACATCCTGTACAAATTCCTGATCATTGCCGTCAATGATCATCCGCATTCCGTTCCGCAAGAAATCGTCATTAATTTCTTCTACCTTGGCTTCCAGAGCGAGCAGCCCTTCACGGCGGGTAATTGTGGCCCACTCCGCAAACAGCGCAATCAGTTCACCCTTCGTAATAATTTTTGGCTTGACGACCGTCATTTTGAGCAATTTCGGAAATTTCTTCAGCTCAGATAGCGGGAACGCCATGAATAGAGTCGCAGCGGTACCCACGAAGATAATGACAAAGGCCGCGGGGTTGGAGACCAAGCTTTCGATCGGCGCACCTTTTAGGAACATTCCCCAAATGAGTGCTACGAGTCCAAGAATAAGTCCAATAATCGTTGAGATTTCCATTGCACACCTCGTCCTTGAGATAATTATTCCATAATTCTGCCACCCGCATCCTTGCAGAACGGCATTTCTGATTTTATGGAAATGGCTTATCTTTTTTATCGACAGAATTCCCTTTTTTTTTAAGGGCGATTTTCCGGTATAATGGGACTACGATTGAATATTCGTTAGAGTGAAGGGAGAAGAATCATCGTGGGCGTAAAGCATGGCAGAGATTATGAATATATTTTGGCAGATCTCACGAAGGCGGTAGGCCAGATATCTGATAGCTATATTTTCTTTGAGATGGAGGCTTCTGAATGGGAGATCCTCTCGAAGGAGGAGAAGCTGGAGGTCCAGGAGGCGCTGGCCGAGGACTTGTTCTTTGCGTTAGGCACGGAGCCGGTTATTTCCGTTGGCAGCGCAGTAGTGATTTATGATGCGGACAACCATCGCATCAATTTCCTAATCGGAGAGGATGAACTGGATTTCGTTGCATTGATTTAATATTTATTCCCTTATTTTGTTTATACAGTAAACGCTATGGTAATATATTGGATAGCATGATCGTTGAATAGAAGAATATAATGAATTAATATCTCATGTACGGTTCAGATGCAAGAATGATATGGGGATATTTTTTGAGAACGAACGGGAGGTAGAAATAAAAATGCCGTTTACACCGCAGGAAATAGAAGCGCATTTAGAGAGACTGGAAGGATGGGAGCTAGAGGAAGGACGATGGATCGTTCGCAAATATACCTTCTCTAATTATATGAAGGGAATCGCTTTTGTCGATGAGGTTGCAGCCATATCAGAGGCGTTCAATCATCACCCTTTTATAACCATTGACCATAAAACAGTGACGCTTCGGCTGACATCATGGGAGGAAGGCGGTATAACGGCCGTTGATATTAAGGAAGCACAGCAGTACAACGAGGCTTTCGAGAAGGCGCGTTCTGTAGGCTGATGCATCGATAGGCTTCTACCCCGGCTGGAAGTGGAACTCAATGTTATACAGCCGGCTCGTATAGAAGAACGCCCACCAGGGATCCCCTTGGCGGGCGTTCTTTGTGCTGCGATTATTTTTGCTCCGCAAGCCAGAGGGCTACGTTCGCAATTTCTTCGTCCTTCAGCCTATCCTTAAAGGTCGGCATTTGTCCTTTGCCTTTCTTGATGATGCCGTAGAGCTGATCCGCTGTTAATTGAGCTCCGATTTTCTGCAAATTCGGACCAACTTGACCTTGCAGTTGATCGCCATGGCAACTGATACAGTTTGCCTTGATCGTAGCATCGGCCTGATCAACATTGAGAGTAATTTCAGGCATGGTTGGCTTGGCCTCTTTGGCCACTTCCTCTTTACCAGGTAAGGTGAAAATTAACACGATGGCCATAATGAATGCCACGCCGAGTAATCCGCTCATGATCCATTTCTGCACACGAATCGCCCCTTTTATGTAAGCTATCCATTCCATTATACCGGAACATTGCAGTGGATCATAGCGTTTGTGACAAAAAAAGTAATGATAATTTAGTGTTTTCTTGAAAATATATGCAAATCATCACAGACAACATTAAAGTTCAATATGACCAGACTCTCCCTCTTTAGGGAATCCGCGAAATACCATACAATAGTATGGTTTGGAAATGCCGCCGGGCGTCATCTTCTCATATAGATCAGTAATCACGAAGCCCGATTTCTGGTAGGCTCGGATCGCTCTTTTGTTCCAGGTCAGAACCTCAAGATCCACCTCATTATCAGGCTTACGACGCAGCGCTTCCTCCACGATCGCGATGACAAATGATTTACCGTAACCATGGCCGCATAAATCAGGTCTCATCCCGACCCCAATACGGGTTACTCCTTTGAGGGGAAAGTATTGGGCAAAGCCCGCGAGCCCGCCGTTTTCATCCAATAGGGAGGCGTATTGTTCGGCCCGTAGTGCAGGATTGCCGAATTCTACATCGAGCGCCTTCATCTGCTCCCAAGGGAGCCAGCTATATACGTCATAGGGAGAATCGTAGCGCCAGGTGCAGATGTCTGCGCCATGGTCTTCTTCCATAGGTACAATAAGAAATTTCGGAATATACTTTTCCATATTTACGCCTCCTTGCTTATTGCATGATACGATGCTAGATACCTTTTTAAACTCACTCTAACGGGAATTCTATTCCTTGTAAAGGTGTTAGTGCGATTTTAGAATATTTTGCTTGCACGATGCGCTACAGGATCGGAGATAAAAAAATGCAATTGATTCCGGGCGTGGAATCAATTGCATTATATAGTTATAAATGATGATAAATGAATGAATGAAAGTTAAATGGTTGAACGCTGAAGATTAGGCTTGGGCATACAGAGAATAAGTATATTGGCTAAGGATACGCTTGGCGCCTACATAACGCGTTTTGTAGTAGCTATTGCTCAAGCTGTCGATCCGAACGCCTTTAGAGGAGGAAGAATGTGCAAATTCTCCATTACCCACATAAATGCCTACATGGGAGACGCCTTTACCCGTCGTATTGAAGAAGACGAGATCGCCAGGCTTCAGCTGGCTCTTGCTTACTGCAGTGCCTTGCTTGAACTGATCTGTTGATACGCGAGGTAGGGTTACGCCCATTTTCTGATATACGTATTTGGTGAAGCCTGAGCAGTCAAAGCCGCTGCTGGCGCTAATTCCACCAAGTCTGTAAGGTGTACCGTATACCGAGTCAACAACATTAGTAAGAGTGGTACTCGCAAAAGCATTGCCGCTTTGCATGGTGAAGAAGATGGCTAGGCTTGCAGCGGCTGCGATGATTGTTTTTCTCAAGATGTAAGCTCCTTCCAAGGCCTGCGAGGTTAGCTTGCGGATTCGGTTGAAGGTTCCCTATGGCGGCAGGATTGCGGCCAATTCACCCTAAATGGTTCTCCCGTTTCCCGGGTGCTGGGGAATTCGGCTGTTCTTAGTTGATGCACCCAAAAGTTACGATAGTTACAACAAAGATTACAAACTTGTTACTATTACATTGGTCATTTTACCAAACCCGCCCAGGTTTGACAAGCTTGTCGATAGATTTGATCTGCAAGTCGGTGTTTCTATCCAGGCAGATAGGCATAAAGGGCCAGAAGCGGGGAAAAAGCAGGCCCTTAGACAAATAAAAAACCCACGGTTATGATTCCAAATGAATCTCCGTGGGTTTAAAATTCGTTATTATTCTACATCATCGTGGTCTGTAACTTCTCCAGTAACATCTTCGTACTTATCAGAACTCATAACGCGCTTAGCTCCAACATAACGATCTACATAATATTTCTCGCTCAATTTGCTGATTACAACGCCCTTGGAAGAGGATGCATGAGCAAATTTGCCTTCACCTACATAAATACCTACATGGGATATGCCTTTGCCTGAAGTGTTAAAGAACACCAGGTCGCCAGCGATTAGTTCATCCTTGGATACGGATTCGCCCATTTTATATTGCGATCCCGATTGGTGAGGAAGCTTGACCCCGATCTTGGAGAATACATACATCGTGAACCCTGAGCAGTCAAACCCGGAAGTCGTTGTCCCACCGGATACATATTTCGTTCCTAACGCTCCATCAATAGCAGAGTCTAATTTGGAATCAGCGAAAGCGCTACCAGTTCCGATGGAGAAAAGCAATGTAACACCAAGAGCTAATGTAGTTAACTGTTTCTTCAAGAAAAATACTCCTTCCGATTGCCTACGAGGTTAGCTTAAGGATTCGGTTGAAGGTTCCCTATGATCCCTCTCTAGCGAGATCAATTCACCCAAAGTGGTTCCCCCGTTCCCCGTGGAGGGAATTCGGCCATGATTTCGTAAATAATTGTTATAATTACACTCGCAATTGCTATTACTTGACTTATTATGACAAGAATGATTACAAAACTGTTACTGAATTTCTGCTGTTGTTATTGTAACAAAGAGAAGTATATTTTGGCAATGCCTAATTCACAAGATTCAGAGACAAAAACAAAGAACAAGACCTCCGATTCTGGCGGAGGCCTTGTGGTATAAGGGATTATAATGGTAAAAATAATTTAACTTTTCTGTGACTTCATTTCCCATAGTTGATATTGAGAGGTTACCTCCCAAACTCGGAACAAACTTCGTATGAAAGGATAGCTTTGCTGCAGAATAAGAGCGAGTATTCCGGTCCAAATCCACGATACTGAACCAAAGATGAAGAACAGGATCAGGGCAAAAATGCCGAGTAAGAGAGAGATGCCCGCTCCAGGAAGCACATATCGAACACCTATCAGAATAGAACCCCATAGCCCCTTTTTGAAAAGATAGCCAAATTGTGCGAACAGCAAGCATTGGTCAATAAGCCAGCAATAGATCAACCAAGCGAGCAGAACGGCCGACATCTTCAGCATGGGAGCAATCTGTACCGAGCCTGAGCGAAGCAGGTCTGGCAGAATTCCCTGGACGTGAGGGAGAATCCATAATAGCGGCAGACTGATTAATATAAGCTCAATAAATAGGAACAAGAATACCGGCTTTCCAAACTCCTTCATGCCGCGGAATAGCGGAAGTCCGCTCTTTCGCTCCTCCTTGGGCATTAAGCCATACAGGACTCCCGCCTGGAGCAGAGGCGTCACTAGTAGTCGGATGAGAGCCATACCGAGCAGCAACCCCAGATAGAGACGGATGTCGGGGCTATGCTTGAGCTCGTATTGGCCTTCCAGGAGGAATAGAGCCTGGCTGAGCATGTTGGGCGGGGGATCTGGGTATCTAACCAGGACCTCCGTAACTACTGAATTGACGAGCCTGTATAAAAATAGTCCCCATAGCAGCTGATATAGAAACAGGATGATAATAGAGGGAAGCTGGTTTTTTATAAGACTCCATCCACTACGTATATAGATCATACTTTTCCCCCTCAAAGTTTTGTTAAGGTATGCCTCCGTAGAATAAGCCGCGGACAAAAACTTGCTACGGAAGCATATACAGCATTTATAAAGGTTGGGTACCTACCATAATAACGAGCCGAGTACGGTTTCCAGCAATTTGACAATCGTTAAGGTGGAGCGGGTTCCCACAGGCTCCTGAATCTCCGCCTTCAGGTAGTTGTTAATGTGTTTATTCTCAAGAACGAGCGCATAATCAGGATCGATTTGTACCCAATCCACAGGCTCTTTGTATTGAACCTTGATCTGGAGGGTGTCGTTATCCACTTTCCAAGTCTTGCGCAGAGTATGTCCATCCTTGAACGAGAGCAATATGGTTACCTCTGGATAGTCGGCGCCCTTACGGCTTATATCAATGATGGACTCATAGATCGATCCGTTGCCGCTGCTTGAATCGGAGGGATGAATTTGAATTCGATCCACTGAAAAATCAGCCATTTTGTCGCTATATACGTATTGGTTGAAGTAATCCTTCCACGATCGGCCCGTGATTTGCTCGACGGTCCGCTGGAAATCTTTTGTTGTCGGATGCTTGAAGCGGTATTTTAGGCTGTAGCTGGACATAATTCGCTTCATCGTCTTGGCGCCTACTTGCTTCTCAATATCAAGCAGGACCAGCTTTCCTCTATAATAAGCATTCTGTGCGTATACATCGCTATCCCCATATTTCCAGGCATTCTGGGTTAGGGAAGCTGGAGAAGTGATGATGGCGGATTGGACCGGAAGCGGAAGGTTAGTAGCGAATTCTTGCTCCATCAGCTTATCCTCGGCATAGGAGGCGAATCCTTCATCCAGCCAGGCCTCTTCGAACTCATTACTTGCGATCATTCCGTAGAAATACTGGTGAGCGATCTCATGGATAACGGTACGTTCCAGCTCATTGTAATCCGGGGAATCGCTCTTTGCTCCGAAGGAGGTGACCAGCGTTGGATACTCCATGCCCCCCGCGCCGTTTGCCTCGGCAGGCGGGACTACAATCGATAACGTAGAGTATGGGTATCGTCCATACCACTTGCTGAAGTTGGCTAAGGCTACCTTGGCGGCATAGAAATAACGCTCCTTCAAATCCTTATGGGCAGGATCAAGATATAGCTTAATCCTTACGCCAGGAATCGTGTCAGAAGAGAAGGGCTCTTCTGCATAGATGAAGTCTGGTGAAGCAGCCCAAGCGAAATCATGCACATCATCGGCATAGTAATGGACGAGCTTCCGTCCGTTCTGGATGTTAGCTGCTTTGGTCGGGAAGCCGGTGGCGGCAACGGTATAGTTGTCGGGGACATCGATCTCCACACTGTATATACTGAAATTGGAATAGAATTCTGAATTGCCATGGTATTGATGCAGATTCCAACCTTCAGTGGCTCGTCCCCTGGTTCCGGCAGGCTCGTACACGCTGATCTTGGGGAACCATTGGCCAGCCATAACAAAATCGCCAGCGGCGCCCATGCGGGCAAAGATCTTCGGCAGCTTCACGGTGAAGCTGATCTTTAGGGTAATGCTCTCCCCGCCTTGGACGGAGACAGGCAGACGAACTCTAACCAGCGTCTTGTCCTTGGCATTGCCGTCATCGGGTTGGACATATTGAATCCGATGAAGCAGGGAGATCCCATCGGTTGTCCGAATTTCGGTCAGCTCCATCGATCCCCAGCCATCCTTGGGCATGGCGTCGTTTCGCAGCTTGCCGCCCGATTCCTTCATAAATGTACTGTCTGCCGAGGCAAAGGCATTCGGATATAAATGAAAGTAGAGCTCGTTGACCGATTTCTTGCCAGGATGCGTCCAGGTAATCGTCTCAGAACCTGTCAGCGTATTCTCTTGTTCATCCAGCTTAACGTTGATATGATATTCCGTTACACGGTTGCTGAGCACCTCAGCGGTTGGCTGCTGGATGCTCTCGCTCTGAGGCGCGGAGGATACATGCTCTATCCCAGCTATTTGCCCAGGCTTGTTCTTATCTAAGGTGAAGGCAGCCTGATGAGTTTGGCTCTGTTGGTAGAAATACAGGGCCGTTCCGGCGACGAGGCATAGAGCGACGAAGGAAAGGCCAAAGATCAAAATTCTTCGGGTCATACAATGGATACCTCCCGTTGACAAGCATCTACAGCATGTATATGTTTGCATTTGGAAGATTATTAGCTAAAATTAAATTAAGTTGAGGAAACCGTTCCGACTGCAGCTTGATGGCGTTGTTCGCTTTGAAATACACAGAGTATGAACGAAAAGGGGAATTGGAGGATAATATGGACCAATCACAGAAGACGGGGAAGAAGATTTTCGCCCTTAATATTATTAGTAATGAAGAGAAGAGCAAGCATAAGGGTTTTGGGGCGGGTTCAATTGATCTGAACAGTATGTCCCCGGTTATTATCGATGTTGATGAGACGTATATTGATATCGGAGCCATGCATGCGAAGAGTAAAGTGGAGAAGGGGATTAAATTCTCTGTAAATCGGGAGGACGTACCAAATGGTCGTCAGGTTTGGATCGTTTGGGTAGCGGTTGACCGAACTCCGGAGGGGCAATTTTACGGCGGGATGACGGCTTGTGAAATGCTTATTGATAAGGAAGCGCGCCGTGGCTGGAAGATTCTCGCTGATCACGTGAACAAGATGGATTATGCTCTGAAGCGAAAAGTAATTCTCGACGGCTTGTCGCCGGAACAGAAAGCTTCGCTTAAGCAATTGCTGATAGACACGAATGCAGAATGGTGGGAGAATTCTCCGGAAGAGCTGAAGGCGGCGCTGGAAGCATAGGCACGGACCATTCGAATAAATAATGAATAAGCACCCCATAGAGTTATGAGCAGGTCATACCTGTTTGCTCTCTATGGGGTGCTTATTTGCATTATATTAGTTCGTCTTCAGATCATCCGGCTTACAGTACCGTGGAAGGTTGAACGGAGCTAGGACTGAGGAGCGAAGCGTATATTAGTTTGCGTATGAGTATCTGAGACGTTTCCGAAGGAAACCTGACTTCATAAGCATCCACTTAGGCCGGTGTTCAAGACTCAATGTCGATACAACTCCCAGTGTTACTATTATAAGTTGTCAACGAAGTTGATGAAATTCTATTTTTGCAAGAAAACCACCCGTTGAATCGCGGTCGCTCAGGCCTTCAACTGGCCTTGATTGGTTTCCTTATCCAAGGCGGGCTTTATTCGTCCTTACCTAACAGGACGGTGAGGCCTAGCAAGGTTACGACGATGGTTGCTCCCATATCGGACAAGACAGCGATCCAGAGGGTCAACCAGCCCGGTATCGTAAGCAAGAGAGCAATTAACTTCAAGCTAAGGGAGATGCCGATATTCCACTTGATGATTCGGCTCGCCTGTCTGGCGATCTTGATCGCACCCGGCAATTTGCCCAGATGATCCTGCATCAGTACGATATCGGCTGTCTCAACCGCGCTGTCGGTTCCTTTGCCCATAGCGATGCCAAGCCGCGAAGCTGCCAGTGCCGGTGCGTCGTTAATGCCATCGCCAACCATCGCGACATTCCAGCGAGTGGCCATTTCCTTCACTTGTTCAACCTTTTGTTCCGGAAGCAGTCCAGCGTGCCAATCGGTGACCCCTGTCTTCATGGCAACCGAACGAGCTGAATAAGAGTGGTCTCCGGTAAGCATAACGGTATGTTCGATGCCGTAACGATGGAGCTGGGCGATGACGTCCGGACTTTCCGCTCTGAGTTGGTCGGCGAGTCCAAACAATCCGAGTACCTGGTGTTCGGCGGCAATGATTACAACCGTTAGTCCTTCTTGCTTAAGTTGATTCAGCTCTGCTTTGACTTGCTTGCGGGTCTCTTCACGAATTGAGATTTGCTCAAGTATTTCTTCACTGCCAGCCCAGTAGCGGGCCCCATCGACATCGGCAGCAAGCCCTACACCCGGCAAGGTAACCATTCCGGAGACGGAAGGAAGTCTTGATTTGTCGATGCCTTGGCTAGCAACCTGCCGGACGATAGCTTGCGCGAGCGGATGCAGCGACCCGGCTTCGAGAGCCCCGGCAATAGCATGGAAGCGCTCGGGTTCATAGACAACCTCGCGAATAACAGCAGGACGGCCTTCGGTTAAAGTTCCGGTCTTGTCAAAAGCGATAGCATTGATCTTGCCAAGCTGTTCCAGATGCACACCGCCTTTGACCAGGACACCGTTGCGGGCACTTCTTGTCATGCCGCTAACAAGGGCAATTGGCGATGACAGCACAAGCGCACATGGACAACCTACAATCAGAATGGCCAAACCTTCGTAGACCCATTTCATCCATGGCTGACCTAACAGCAGTGGCGGGATCAGTACGACTAGCGCGGCGATGATCATGATAGCCGGTGTGTAGTATTTAGCGAATTTATCAATAAATAATTCAGTTGGCGTCTTCGTATCTTGAGCCTCTTGCACCAGATGCATGATCTTGGCCAAGGACGAATCTTCATAGGCTTTGCTGATCTTGATCTTCAATAAGCCTTCACTATTCACACTGCCTCCAAATACATTGGAGCCAGGCTTTTTCGTCACAGGGATCGACTCGCCGGTTATCGCCGCTTCATTCACAGCACTATGGCCTTCAGCGACTACACCATCGGAAGGGATCTTCTCACCAGGGCGAACAAGCACGGTGTCGCCGACCTGCAGGCTGGCGATCGGTACGATAATTTCCTCTGTTCCACGAATCAGGACGGCTTGCTTTGGTGCTGCATCAAGCAGCGCCTCCATGGATTTCCGCGCACGGCTCATGCCATAGCCTTCCAGAATTTCGTTAAGCCCGAACAGGATAGCGACCAGGGTAGCTTCCTTCCATTCGCCGATAATAACGGCTCCTGCCAAAGCGACGGTCATCAGGGTATCCATATTAAACCGGAAACGCGTCAGGTTCCGCAGACCACGCAGGAAGGTCGGGTATCCGCTGAGTACGATAGCGACCAGATACATCCCTACGAGGACGCTCTTGGGAAGTACACTCCCCAATACAAAAGTTAAAATATATATAATGGCGGAAATACTGAGGAACCATTTCTCCCGCTTGCTTTCGCCTTCACCATGACTATGTCCGTGACTGTGATCATGACCATGGCTATGGCCTTCCGCATGATTATGGTCCTTGGAATGGCCGTGGTCGTGGGAGTGAGAATGATGCTTGCCAGGATTTATGATGATAGTGGAGTCCAGAGCGGTGGACGCCTCTGCCTCGGCTCGGCTGGCCTCCGGATGAATGAGTGAGGCGCCGTCGCTTTTCAGGATTTTCTCTACCTTTTGGACATTAATCCCAGGCTGCATGAGCAGGCGACCGCTATTGTACATTAGGGCGGCATCATGCCCGTACTCCAGCTTGCGGATTTGATCCTGCATCTCGCGTGCACAGTTGGCGCAGGACAATCCTTGAACGCGATATTCAACTCTTGTGTCAGAAGCAGCTGCTTGGTGACGATCGTCGGATCTACTCATGATCGTTCCTCTCCTTATGATGCTCCAGAGTCATAGTAATCAGCGTCTGGATATGATGGTCTTTCAAGGAATAGAAGACATGCTTGCCGTCCTTGCGGGACTTTGTGATGTTCATTAACTTTAATTGCCGCAGGTGATGGGATGCGGTGGCTACGGAGGTTCCGAGGATAACAGAGATGTCATACACACATAACTCCTGATTCTGTAGCAGATAAGCGATTTTCATTCGATTTGAATCGGATAAGGCTTTGAAAATTTGCGTCATGCCCTCAATATCCTCTTCACATAACGTGTGCCGCAGAACCTCGGCTCTAGTGGGGTCGCCGCACACATGCTCATAAGTCTCTTTGGCTAATTGGTCTCCCATCGTATCCCCTCCATTAAACTCATAATGATTAAGATATATATTCAAACGTTTATTTGATTGTTTGAGTATAGTATATACCCTCTCCAAAGAATATTCAAATGAACATTTGAATGAATGGGCCGTTTCTTCATTTTATTAATGTAAAAATCAAAGCCAGCCGGATTATCCGGCCGGCTTGAGCTTTGCTGAAATAGGGACGGGTGCTTCTTGTCAATCTTGCTTCGAGTTCATCCACCAGTTCTTCAGGTCCTTCCACCATGATTTGCTCTCAGGTTTGTCTGAGGTAGGTATTGGCTCTGGAGGAGGCTCGTTGCTGTTATGGGCAGAACAGAACTCCGTCGGTTCAGTGCCTTGAATAAATACTTCCAGCTTCTTATTAGGGCAATCAGCCGTGGCTAATTTACCGGAAACGGGATCAATATAGACGCTGACGACACTGTCGGGAATCGGGAATATTTTTGGCGGGACCTTTTCCAGCGCCTTCTCTGTGAACTTGGCGAAGATCGGGGCTGCTTTTCGCGATTCGGTGGTATCCAGCGTCTTGCCTTTGTCATACCCCACCCAGACAGCCGTGGATAATTCGGGCGTGAAGCCGACAAGCCAAGCGTCAGTACTTGTTGTGCCTGTCTTTCCGGCGACCGGACGCTTAATATCAGAGGATACCCGGTTACCCGTTCCGCCTGTCTCAAATACGCTCTCCATTAACTGGGTCAGGACGTAGGCTGCAGCGGGCTCCACGATGGTCTCTTCTTTAGCCGGCGGCGCTTCATACAGTACTTTTCCGTCTTCATCAGTGATGCGAAGTACGGCGACTGGCTTAACGCTTCGTCCCTGATTGCTGATAACCGCAAAGGCAGTTGCCATTTCAAAGGGACTGATGGGAGAGGTCCCCAGTGCAAGGGAAGGCACGGCTTGCATCGGGCTGGTAATGCCCATTTTCCGAGCCATCTCTATGACTTGATCGGCGCCGATCTTGAGTATGGTATTCACGGCATAAATATTATCCGAAGCAGCGATAGCCTGACGCATATCAATTTCTCCCAAATATTTGCCCCCGAAGTTTTTAGGACTATAGGTCTTGCGATTATCGTCATAATGGAACAAGGTCGGCTGGCTGTTGAACTGGCTGGCGCTAGTCATCTTCGCTGAAGCCAGCGCTGACAAGTACATAATCGGTTTGAAGCTTGATCCGGGCTGACGGGTTGTAGCGAATACATGATTATATTGGCTCTTGGTATAGTCCGTCCCACCGACGAGCGCTCTAATCTGGCCGTTGCGTGGATCGATGGAGACAAGCGCGGCCTCCAGATCCCCGGAATTGCTCAGTTCAGACTTAACTGCATTTTCTGCCGCCTGCTGGGCCCCTAGATCAAGGGTTGTGTAGATTTTAAGTCCGCCATGCTCCAATTCGTTCTCATCAAAGCCCAATTCATTAACGACGATACTCCGTACGTAATCGCGGAAATAAGGGGCAATGCTTAAGGCAGCACGCTCCTGGCGCGTCTGGAAGGACAGCATCTCTTCATAGGCCTGATCGGCTTGCTGCTGCGTAATATCACCGGTAACCACCATCGCGGAGAGTACGGTCTTCTGTCTGTCCTTGGCGTTCTTCATGTGATTATACGGGGAGTAATAGGTAGGACCCTTGGGCACGCCAGCCAGCATAGCGCTCTCCGCCAGATCGAGATCTTTAGCATGCTTGCCGAAGTACATCTGCGCGGCTGTCTCAATTCCATATGCCCCGTGGCCATAGTAAATTTCGTTCAGATACATCTGCAGAATATCTTCTTTGCTGTACTTCATTTCCAGTTGTGCCGTGTACATAGCCTCTTTGATTTTTCGTGACCAGGTGCGTTCATGAGAGAGATAGAGATTACGGGCGAGCTGTTGCGTCAGTGTGCTTGCTCCCTGCACTTTTTCCATCTCTTTTAAATTTACGAACATGGCTCGGGCCATTCCTTTGACATCAAAGCCGAAATGATCATAAAATTGCCGGTCTTCCGTTGCAAGCGTAGCCTGGATCAGCCATGGCGAGATCTCGGCCAGCTTAACGCTGGCACGGTTCTTTCCCCCATCGGAGAAGACGGCGATGGTCTCGCCGTTTCGACTGAAGAGCTCGGAGCCCTGTTCGGAATAGGATAGCGGAAGATTGGTTTGATATAGGTAGATCAGCAGGATACCGGCAGCAAGCACGCCAAGCAGTCCGGTGGATATGATGAGCTTAAGAAACAACCGCCTTTTGCGCGGTGATTTGCGTTGATTGCCGCTGCGTACGAGCCTTTGCATGACTGTACGCCTCCCTCCTGTGAATGTATCAAATGTTTGTTTTAATGCCGCGAAAGGCCATTAGTTCGTATAGGTCCTTGTAATAAATAACGATTAATTTGCAGAGCAATTTTCATAGCCTATGGGCACTGGTGAACACTGGCGGGCATAGGTTATGTACTCTTAGTATGGGAAAGTTTGGAGGAGATATTCACAGGTGAAACAGCAAAGCGGGGAGTTTACATTTTTGCAGAATAGAGACTGTTGCAATTTTACCTTGTTTTAATATAATCTTTCTTATGTTTGGTGCAATATATTAGGAAGTGAAACTTTGCGAGAAGTCGAGAAGTGAAGCTGGAGGCCCCGAAAATCCGCTCGTGGGTGTAATATGGCGGCTAGACAACTATTCTATTGGAGAAGGTAATTCAAAAAGACCGCATTCGGTAAGAAAACCGATCGAGAGTCTTGCTTTCTGCGGAAACATATCAGGTGCTAGCATGTACCCACTACAAACGAATGCTTACCAGGTTTGTTTTCTATGGAAATGTGCAGCAGCGCTGCTGCATCCAACTGAAGTATTTTAGAAAGGAAGTATAAGCTTCGGCGCTGAAAAGCAGGCCCTTTTTGAATATTTACTGGAAGGAATGATGTACGATGGAATTGTGGTTTACGGAGAAGCAAACTCCCGTCTTTGGCATTACCGCAAAAATAAAGGAAACGTTAGTTACAGAGAAGACGGATTTTCAGGATTTGTCGATCATTGATACGGAAGAGTTCGGGCGAATGCTCGTCTTGGATGGAATGGTCATGACAACGGTTAAGGATGAGTTTGTGTATCATGAGATGGTTGCTCATCCAGCTCTCTTTACGCACCCGAATCCGAAGCATGTGTTGGTGGTAGGAGGCGGTGATGGCGGTGTGATTCGCGAGGTGCTGAAGCATCCTGAAGTGGAGAAGGCGATCCTCGTCGATATCGATGGCAAAGTTATAGAATATTCGAAGAAGTTCTTGCCGGAGATTGCCGGAGAATTGGACAATCCCCGCGTTGAGGTTCAAGTGAATGACGGGTACATGCATATTGTCGAGAGCAAGAATAAATATGATGTGATCATGGTCGATTCCACAGAACCGGTGGGTCCCGCTGTACAATTGTTCGAACGTGGATTCTATCAAGGTATTTATGAAGCGTTAAAGGAAGATGGTATCTTCGTTGCGCAGACGGACAACCCTTGGTTCAAGGCGGATTTGATCCAGAAGGTGAATCAGGACGTGAAGGAGATCTTCCCGATCGTACGCGTATATGGGGCTAACATTCCAACCTATCCAAGCGGTCTTTGGACATTTACGCTAGGCAGCAAAACCTATGATCCGCTTCAAGTCGATGAGGCGAAAATACCTGAGATCGCTACGAAATATTATACGCCGCGCCTGCACAAGGCCGCATTCGTACTACCCAAGTTCGTAGAAGACCTTGTAAAATAGGAGGAAAAGCAAAATGAAATTAGATCAGGCTTATTCGGGTAATGTATTTATTTGTAGTTCGGAGGATTATGCTGCTTCGAAAGCGGTCATTTACGGGATGCCAATGGATTATACGGTTAGCTTCCGTCCAGGCTCTCGCTTTGGTCCGGGACGAATTCGCGAGGCCTCCGTTGGTCTAGAGGAATACAGCCCTTATTTGGATAAAAGTATTTTGGACCTCGATTATTTTGATGCTGGAGATTTGCTGCTCCCCTTCGGGAACGCATCCCGCAGTCTTGAAGTGATTGGCGAATATGTACGCGGCCTGCTGGCTGACGGTAAATTCCCGATCGGTCTGGGTGGGGAGCATCTTGTCACTTGGCCTGTAATCCAGGCAATGTATGAGAAGTATCCTGATCTGGCCCTCATTCATATCGATGCACATGCAGATTTGCGCGAGCAGTATGAAGGCGAGGTTCTCTCGCACTCGACTCCGGTTCGTAAAGCGGCCGCTCTGATGGGCGGAGAGAATGTATATCAATTTGGCATTCGATCAGGCTCCAAGGAGGAGTTCCTGTTCGGACGCGAGAATACGAATTTCTACCCATTTGATGTTGCTGCTCCGCTCAAGAGCGCTCTGCCGAAGCTGGGAAGCCGTCCGGTATATGTGACGATCGATATCGATGTGCTCGATCCTTCATGTGCGCCAGGAACAGGAACTGCCGAAGCTGGTGGCATCACTTCTAGAGAATTGCTGGAAGCGATTCATATGATCGCTGGCTCTGATGTTCATGTTGTGGGCTGTGACCTGGTTGAAGTGGCGCCGATCTATGATCCAACAGAACAGACGCCTATCGTGGCTGCCAAGCTGATTCGTGAAATGCTGCTCGGTTTTGTAAAATAATATAGCTATAGTCGAAGCCGCCGGTATTTTTACCCGGCGGTTTTTGCTTGGATATTTTGTTAGCATCCCAAGGGAAGGGAATGCTAGGGCTGGTGAATGTTTGCCAATACCGATTGAATTGCGGGAATGAACTGGATATAGTAGTACAGTGGGATACAATGTAATATTATAGAGGTTGTTCGACCGGACTTGTTGAACACTCATATATAGAATGGAGATTTGCGTTATGTCCGATAAGAACGGAGCCAAAATTGTAATCAGGAGCCGTCAGGGGCAAGAGGAGACGCTCCAGGAGCTGACTGGCGAAGTTATGATGCGTGGCGACGTTATCTATATTCGCTATGAAGAAGCGGAGAAAGGGCCGACCGGCGGAATAACCCGGGCGCTTGTTAAAATCTCGGGAGATGAGGTTAAAATTATGCGCCACGGTGAGGTGGAATCCGAGCAAACCTTCCGCGCCGGACATAAATTACCCGGATTTTATTTCTCTCCGTTCACGAAATTCCATTTGTCCACGGTAACCCATCGGCTGGAATCCAAGCTTTCAGGTGCTTTTGGACAAGTCGCCTGGAATTACGATCTGTATGTTTACGATGAGCTATCAGGGAATTTTAATATTAGTCTACTTATTCAGGAGGAAGCGTAAGATGACACTCAATCCATTAGAACAGGTGAATCAGAATTTAAAAGAAGCCATATTCGAGGCGATTAGCGCCGCTGGTCTGGCAGCGGGGGAGGATATTCCGGCAATTGTACTGGAAGTTCCGAAGGATAAGGCCCATGGCGATCTGGCAACGAATGCTGCGATGCAATTGACTCGAATTGCCAAGCGGAACCCTCGCCAAATTGCTGAGGCAATTATCGAGCATTTGGATCATGACAAGGCGGGAATTGTCAAGGCAGATATTGCGGGCCCGGGCTTTATCAATTTCACGTTGAGCAAGAGCTATCTGTTCCCGATTATTGAACAGGTCTACCGTCAAGGTGAGGGTTATGGTCGTACGGATAAAGGGGTGGGGCAGAACATTCAAATGGAGTTTGTCAGCGCCAATCCGACAGGCAGTTTGCATCTGGGACATGCCCGCGGAGCTGCTGTAGGCGATGCGCTCTGTAATGTACTCGATTTCGCCGGATATAGGGTGACTCGGGAATATTATATTAATGATGCCGGGAACCAGGTTGTTAATCTGTGCAAGTCGATCGAAGCAAGATATCTGCAGGAGCTTGGACAGGATGCAGAAATGCCGGAGGACGGCTATTATGGTGAGGATATTAAGGGTTTCGCTAAAGAGCTGGTTGCCGAACAAGGTGATGCCTTAATGTCGATGTCCGCGGAGGAACGTACGCAGTTCTTGCGCAAATATGGCTTAAATAAAGAGTTGGACAAGATCAAGCGCGACCTGGAGCGCTTCCGCGTCAGCTTCGATGAGTGGTTCAGCGAGACTTCGCTCTATGCGGACGGACAGGTTGAAGCTGCGCTGGATGAACTTCGCTCCAAAGGCATGACATATGAGCAGGAAGGTGCTACATGGCTGAAGACGACGCCATATGGCGACGATAAGGATCGCGTGCTTGTGAAGAATGACGGCACCTATACCTACCTGACTCCTGATATCGCCTACCATCGCAACAAGTATGATCGCGGCTACGACCGGATGATTAATATTTGGGGCGCCGATCACCATGGTTATATTCCGCGGGTCAAAGCGGCTATGCAGGCGCTGGGCAAGGACCCTGAGAAGCTGACGGTGTTGATTGCCCAGATGGTCAGCCTGTTCCAGGACGGCGAGAAAGTGAAGATGTCCAAGCGGACCGGCAAAGCGGTCACTATGGTTGACCTGATGGATGAAGTGGGCGTAGATGCAATACGTTACTTCTTTACTATGCGCAGTATGGATTCCCATCTCGATTTTGATATGGATCTGGCTATTTCCACCTCCAATGAGAATCCGGTGTATTATGTGCAATACGCTCATGCGCGGATTTGCAGCATCTTCCGCCAGGCTGAAGAGCAGGGGATTGCGCTTCCGACACCAGATTCGGCAAATCTGAACAAGCTGACGTCGGAGCATGAGTATGATTTGCTGCGGAAGATTGGCGAATTGCCAGAGGAGATCGGAATCGCTGCCGATAATTTCGCCCCGCACCGTCTCGTTCGCTACGTGTACGAGCTCGCTGCGCAGCTTCACAGCTATTACAGAGCGGAACGCGTAATTACGGAGGACGGCGAGCAAACAGCAGCACGGCTTGCCCTGCTCGGCGCTGTACGGACAACGCTGGCTAATGTGCTTCGTCTGCTCGGTGTGTCCGCGCCGGAACGGATGTAATATAGAAGGCGATGCTGACTTTGATTGGGAGTCAGTATCGCCTTTTTTTAGATTTTAACGGGAATCACAGTCTTCAGGAAGACTTGCTGCGACTCTTATTGCGAAGCATTCGCGCTGCGTTGAGCTCCCCGGCAGCGGGCTTCGCCCTGGACGCCGTGGCAGGGATCGGACGCGCGGTGCGGCGCAGCCTTCTCTTAATCTCCGACAGCTTCAGTCCGGGACGGGCCGCAAGCAGCAGGGCAACAGCACCGCTGACATGAGAAGTGGCCATAGAAGTCCCATTCATCTCATGATAGCCTCCGCCCAGCCAGCATGAGCTAACCTTCTCCCCGGGAGCATAGATGTCAATATAAGGGCCGTGATTGCTGAAGGAAGCGATGCGTCCGTCCTTTCCGGTTGCTCCAACGGAGATGGTATTTGGATACCGCGCCGGATAATCGATCCTGCGAGTTTTCTTGTCATTGCCTGAAGAGGCAACGACGATGATGCCTGACGCGTGGGCTTTGCTAATAATATTTTGTAAGGATTGACTCTTATTCTTCATTCCAAAGCTCATGTTTATAATGTGCATGCGGTTTCTGATGCACCAGTCGATTCCGAGGATAATATCGGAGACGTAGGCGGAGCCGTTATGGTCGAATGCTTTCACGGGATAGACGAGCGAGCGTGGGGCCACGCCCATCATTCCTCTCGAGCCGCCGGAAGCGGCGATCGTGCCGGCGATGTGGGTGCCATGTCCATTATCATCGTAAGGAAGCATTCCACGGTTGAACAGATTAATTCCTCTGCCCAGGCTGTATCTGAGATCGGGGTGGCTGAAGTCAGCACCTGTATCAATGACCCCAATGCGGATTTGATTACCGGTGGAGACAGACCAGGCGTCTTGCGCACCGATACGCTTCACCCCCCAGGGCTGGGGAATTTTCTTGTCTTTGTCCGTGGAAGCAGAATGAACGCGAATTCGGGTGTCTTCTTCTAGCATCAAACCGAATCTCGTGTCGACGCTTCCACTATTATGGGATAAAGGGCAGAAAAAGGCCTGCAGTAGCGGTGAGACGCGAACTCTCCGCAAGGCCGGGAATTGACGTTTGTAATCCTGCAGCTGGCGCAAGCATTCTTTATACTGCAATTTCTGGGCAAAGCGGAGAATGTACCGCCCGCCTGTTCCAGAGGTGTCCAGGTGTTCGCTCAGATATCGCAGGAATTTGGAGTAGTCCATTAGTTAGCCCCTCCTGACGAAGCGTGTTGCAGTATATTATGACAACGCATCAGGACTCGAATGGGGAAGGGGCCCTGTTTCCAGGAAATGGGCAGCTGAATGAAAAATGAGTCAAGTTAAGATGATTTTTCTAACTTAGGCGTAGGTGCGGCGTGTCAATGCAGCAATCTGGACATAGGATAAAGTGAAGGCCCTCTGCGGCCTTCAGGGCCATCGGGGAGGAGATAAGGGTCTCCTTTTCGAACGGATACAGTCAATTGGCAGGGTAATCGCCCTGCCTCTTTTTATGTTTGGGTGGTCACTTTATGAACACATTTTAAAACTTGCAATTTGACATTAAATAAGGTTTACTATTTTGTGATATGGATAAGTTAGATTAAGAAATCGATAATTTAAGCTCGATTTTTTGGTGAACATTGCGTGAGAGGATGTGTCCGTAACGTGAGTAATTCGCTCAATTTGAAAATTGACCCGGAGAAAGCTCAGGAAATCCCGATGGTGGACCTGGCTTTTATGGTACTGAAGGCGGCAAATACGCCGTATTATTATCGTGACCTGATGAAAGAGGTTGCTAAGATTCGTGGGATGTCTGAGGACGAAATTAGCGACGTTATTGCACAACTGTATACGGAGATTAATATCGATGGCCGTTTCGCTTGTGTTGGCACCAATCTGTGGGGTCTGAAGCGCTGGTATCCGCTTGAGAAGTCCGAGGATGCAGTTAGCAGCGGCAAACGCCCTCGTATCATCAATGACGAAGATGACGATCTGGATGACGACTTCGTTGAAGAGGAAGAGGATAGCTACAGCTCCGAGGATGACGAAGATTATGATGCAGTTGACGAGGATTCTGACGATGACTTGTTTGCAGATGATGATGAGGAAGAAGAAGTCGAGGGTGTAGAAGATGACTCGCTTCTGGATGAGGAAGATCTGGATGAAGAAGAAGAAGAGGACGATCTTGCGGATGACGAGTCTGAGGAAGAAGAATATAGCGACGAAGACTAAGAGCGCGTGATCCAGAGGAGTTTTTTGAACTACCTCCTACAGAGAGAGAAACTTCAAATATTTTACCTTCCTCCTTCTCTTGACAGGGGCTATGGTAACGAGTAAACTATTGCATGGGCTTATGATTCAACCATAAATAATGTATTTTATATAAAAGTGCCCCGACGTTGTTCGGGTGTCACTTTTTTGTTTTTTTATGCCCATTTGGCTATGTTTTTACGCTAAATGGGTTACGCTATATTGATCTATAGTCGCCAGGGATTGTGAGTAAATGTTCAAAGGTTGTTCAAAGGTCATTTTCATCGTTATACGTACCTGGTCGCTGATTTCCAATCATCATGAATTCAGCCCGGACTTCTAATATGACTGACTTTTTGAACCCGTACAAATTTAGGAGGTTTTTGGACTGTGACAAAATATATTTTCGTGACAGGTGGGGTCGTTTCTTCATTAGGTAAAGGGATTACGGCTGCATCATTGGGAAGACTGCTCAAGAACAGAGGATTGAAAGTAACGATTCAGAAATTTGACCCTTATATCAACGTGGACCCGGGAACAATGAGCCCATATCAGCACGGTGAAGTATTCGTTACCGATGACGGCGCCGAGACCGACCTTGATCTGGGCCATTATGAACGGTTTATTGATATTAACCTGTCGAAGAACAGCAATGTTACGACCGGTAAAATCTATTCTTCTGTTATTGGTAAGGAACGCCGCGGCGAATATTTGGGCGGCACGGTACAGGTCATCCCACACATCACGAATGAGATCAAAGAACGGGTATTCCGCGCTGGACGTGAAGCGGGCTCGGACGTAGTTATTACCGAAATCGGGGGTACAGTAGGCGATATCGAGAGTCTGCCATTCCTGGAGGCGATTCGTCAGATTAAGAGTGAAATCGGCCGTGAGAATGTGATGTATATCCATGTTACGCTGATTCCTTATATCAAAGCTGCCGGTGAAGTGAAGACCAAGCCAACTCAGCATAGTGTAAAAGAATTGCGCAGCATCGGCATTCAGCCTAATGTGATCGTATGCCGTACTGAGCATGAGCTGTCCGAAGATATGAAGGCGAAGATCGCCCTGTTCTGCGATATTGATGCTAGCGCCGTGGTAGAATGCCGCGATGCAAATACTTTGTACGAAGTGCCTTTGAATTTGCGTGAGGAAGGCCTAGATGAGATTGTCGTTAATCATCTGAAGCTGACCACTCCTGCACCGGATATGAGCGAATGGGAGCATCTGGTTGACCGTATCAGCAAGCTGGAGAAGAAGGTAGAGATCGCGATTGTAGGGAAATATGTTGCTCTGCATGATGCTTATTTGAGCGTTGTAGAATCCCTCTCCCATGCCGGATTTGATGCGAATGCTGATGTATCGATTCGTTGGGTCAATGCTGAGGAAGTCACTGAAGACAATGTTGAGCAAATGCTGAAAGGCATAGGCGGGATTCTCGTACCGGGCGGCTTCGGCGATCGGGGAATCGAAGGCAAGATTACGACGATCCGTTATGCGCGTGAGAACAACATTCCGTTCTTTGGAATTTGCTTGGGCATGCAGGTTGCTGTTATCGAATATGCACGTGCACTTGCCGGCCTTGAAGGAGCTAACAGTTCTGAGATCAATCCATCTACTGAATTCCCTGTAATCGATCTGCTTCCGGAGCAGAAGGATATTGAAGATCTGGGCGGCACGATGCGTCTTGGTCTGTATCCTTGTAAGCTGCAAGAGGGTTCTTTGGCTATGCTATGCTATAATGATGAACTGGTCTATGAAAGACACCGTCATCGTTATGAATTCAATAATACTTACCGCGAGGCTATTGAAGCAGCCGGCCTGAAAATTTCCGGTTCTTCGCCAGACGGCAGATTGGTCGAGATCGTGGAGCTTCCGAGCCACCCTTGGTTCCTGGCTGTACAATTCCATCCGGAATTCACGTCCCGTCCGAATCGTCCACAGCCATTGTTCCGCGAGTTCGTGAAGGCGGCAATCACTCATATATCCTAAATTGAACGTTTAGCTTAGGCAGTACGAACCATACGATCTATCCCAAATATTCGCCTCAAATGATTTTTATAGTATCTTTTTTCCATTTTAGAAGGGATATACAAATTTGAAGCGAATATAGTCATTCAGTATGAAATGGGTGGATCGTAGGAGGTCTGTTTTGTGGATGAGAAGAAGGTATTGATTGTTGATGATCAGAATGGTATCCGCATCTTACTGATGGAAGTATTCAGCAGTGAGGGATACATGACGTTTCAAGCACCGAATGGCAAAATTGCCTTGGAGATTGTACGTGCGGAGTCGCCGGATCTAGTTCTGCTTGATATGAAGATTCCGGGAATGGACGGACTTGAGATTCTGAAGCATATCAAGGAAGTGAATCCCGAGATCAAAGTGATCATGATGACGGCTTATGGCGAGCTGGACATGATTAAGGAAGCGACCGAGCTCGGAGCACTGATGCACTTCACCAAACCTTTCGACATCGATGAGATTCGCACAGCGGTAAATATGCACTTAAAGGGCGGGGCCGTCCTTTAAGAGTCAGAAGGAACCTCGGCAAGCAATCGGCGGGGTTCCTTCTTCCATTTAGCTGATTTCACCATTATTTACATGATATTTTGTGTATTTTGTATACAAAAGCATGAATAGTATTTTTGCCTCGATGTGGTATAATAAAACATGTGTGAATGTCGGCTAGAAATCTAGATAATCCAACATCCTTAGGAGGATTGAAACCATGCCATTAGTATCCATGACTGACATGTTGAACAAAGCGCTTGAGGGGAAATACGCCGTAGGTCAATTTAACATTAACAACCTCGAGTGGACTCAAGGAATTCTTGCTGCTGCTGAAGAAGAGAAATCCCCAGTAATTCTGGGCGTATCCGAAGGCGCAGCGCGTCACATGAGCGGCTTCTATACCGTTGTTAAGATGGTAGAAGGTCTTATTCATGACATGAAAATTACGGTTCCAGTTGCGATCCATCTGGACCATGGTTCCAGCTTCGAAAAATGTAAAGAAGCCATCGATGCTGGCTTTACTTCCGTGATGATCGACGGTTCCCATCATCCAATCGATGAGAACATCGAAATGACGAAGAAAGTAGTAGAATATGCTCACGCTAAAGGCGTCTCCGTTGAAGCTGAAGTAGGAACAGTAGGCGGACAAGAAGACGACGTGATCGGTGGCATCCAATATGCTGACCTTCAAGAGTGCGTGCGCATCGTTAACGAATCAGGTATCGATACTCTTGCTCCTGCGCTTGGTTCTGTTCATGGACCTTATCATGGTGAGCCTAACCTTGGATTCAAGGAAATGGAAGAAATTCGTGATGCAGTGAAGCTTCCGCTCGTTCTTCATGGCGGCACAGGCATCCCTACACACGACATTCAAAAGGCCATCTCCCTGGGTACTTCGAAGATCAACGTAAATACGGAGAACCAAATCTCCTTCACGAAGAAGGTTCGCGAAGTTTTGGCAGCAAAACCAAACGAATATGATCCTCGTAAATATATCGTTCCAGGCCGTGACGAGATCAAAGCTACCGTTGTTGGCAAGATCCGTGAATTCGGTTCTAGCAACAAAGCGTAACTAACGGTTAAGTTAGTCTGGCTTGATGCTGTGATGATAGATAACCTTTGTTAACAAATAGGACAGCCTTTGACAAGAAGGCTGTCCGGTTATATATATGGAAACGATGAGTACACCGCGCTTGCCGGTGTCTTTCCATTTCCATTACTTTATTATGTGGGGCGCTCATGTCGTCCCGCCTGCAAAATACGTGGGGGGACCCTTAAACTTATGGAGAAATTAATGATTAGCGGCGGACGCCCGTTGCGCGGTACGGTTTCGATCAGCGGTGCCAAGAACAGTGCGATTGCCCTGATTCCGGCTGCGTTGTTGGCGGAGTCCGAAGTCGTGTTGGACAACTTGCCGCATTTGAGTGATGTTGCGGTCTATTCAGAAATTTTGGAGGAGCTGGGGGCCCGCGTATCGTGGGAAGGCAATTATATGAAGATTGACCCTTCCAATGTAGTATCTATCCCAATGCCTAACGGGCCTGTGAAGAAGCTGCGCGCTTCCTATTATTTAATGGGGGCTCTGCTAGGCCGGTTTAATGAAGCAACGATCGGTTTGCCAGGGGGCTGCAATTTCGAGCCTCGTCCAATTGACCAGCATATCAAAGGATTCGAAGCGCTCGGCGCTACTGTAACGAATGAACACGGTTCCATACATTTATATGCCAAAGAGCTGCGGGGAGCCAAGATTTACTTGGATGTCAGCAGCGTAGGCGCAACTATTAATATTATGCTGGCGGCCACACGGGCCAAAGGCTCCACAATTATTGAAAATGCGGCTAAAGAGCCTGAAATTATAGATGTAGCTACATTATTGAACTCCATGGGTGCGAGTATTAAGGGAGCCGGCACGGAGACGATTCGGATTGAAGGCGTGTCCAAGCTGAAAGGTTGCCGGCATTCTATCATTCCTGACCGTATTCAAGCAGGTACCTATATGATCGCCGCGGCAGCGACTCGTGGTGATGTAGTGATAGATGGCGTTATTCCTAAGCACCTTGAGGCACTTACTGCTAAATTGCTAGAAATGGGCGTAACTGTGGAGGAATTGGATGAATCCATTCGCGTCATCGGTTCCGATAAATATGAGCATGTTGACGTCAAAGCGCTCGTATACCCCGGATTCCCGACAGATTTGCAGTCGCCTATGACTAGTCTGCTTACGCAGGCCGAAGGGGTTAGTGTATTGAGTGATTTCGTATACAGCAACCGTTTCAAGCATGTTCCGGAGCTGGTACGAATGGGAGCCAAAATCCGTGTAGAGGGCCGATCGGCTGTCATCGAAGGCGGGGCGCTCAATGCAGCTAAGGTGAAGGCATCCGATTTGCGCGCTGGCGCTGCCCTGGTCATTGCCGGATTAACGGTGAAAGAAGGAATTACCGAAGTATCTGGAGTAGAATATATTGACCGCGGATATGATAATTTGGTTACGAATCTCAGGTCCTTGGGGGCCGATGTATGGCGGCAGGTGGAATAACATCCCTGCTGCCCGCATAAGTTGCCTGAGAACAGGAGATAATATAGTATGGTGTCAACAAAATATGCTCTCATAGATTTCAAAATTATATGATAGTAAATGATTAAAATTGAATAGGTGGTTTTTACATGGATCTTCAAATTGCCGACTTGGAAGGGATGAAGCTGACGGAGCTGTACAAGCTGGCCAAACAGTATCAGATTCCATATTACGGCCAATTAAAAAAGAAAGAACTGATTTTTGCGATTCTAAGAGCTCAGGCAGAGCAGAGCGGACTTATGTTTATGGAAGGCGTTCTAGAGATCTTGCCGGAGGGCTACGGCTTCCTCAGGCCGATCAACTATTTACCTAGCACGGAGGACATTTACATCTCCGCCTCGCAGATTCGCAAGTTTGACCTTAGAACCGGCGATCTGGTCTCAGGTAAATGCAGAGCGCCGAAGGAGAATGAACGCTACTTTGGACTTCTGCAAGTAAATGCCGTAAATGGAGAGAACCCTAATATTGCTGCAGAACGTTTGCATTTCCCGGCACTTACTCCACTTTACCCACAAGAAAAAGTCGTACTAGAAACATCCCCAACACATTTATCCACGCGAATTATGGATTTGCTAGCTCCCGTTGGACTAGGACAGCGCGGTCTGATCGTCGCGCCGCCTAAAGCGGGAAAGACGCTGCTGCTTAAAGAAATTGCCCACAGCATATCCACTAATTATCCAGAGGTTGAGCTATTCGTATTGTTGATTGATGAACGTCCTGAAGAAGTAACGGACATGCAACGCTCCGTGAAGGGGGAAGTTATCGCTTCAACTTTTGATGAGCTGCCGGAGAATCATATCAAAGTAGCTGAGCTTGTATTGCAGCGTGCTTTACGTTTGGTGGAGCACAAGAAGGATGTTGTTATTTTATTGGACAGTATCACCCGTCTGGCACGGGCATATAATCTGGTTGTACCACCATCAGGTCGAACTCTAAGCGGGGGGATTGACCCGGCGGCTTTCCATCGTCCTAAGCGATTCTTCGGCTCAGCCCGGAATGTGGAGGAAGGCGGAAGCTTGACGATTCTGGCGACTGCGCTGGTGGACACCGGTTCTCGTATGGACGATATTATTTATGAGGAATTTAAGGGTACTGGCAATATGGAGCTGCATCTTGATCGTAAATTGGCGGAGAGAAGAATTTTCCCGGCTATCGATATCCGTCGTTCCGGTACACGGCGTGAAGAAGTTCTGCTGAATAAAGAGGAGCTGGATACCATCTGGGCGATCCGTAAAAGCATGAATGATTCCTATGATTTTGTCGAAGGTTTCTTGAAGAAGCTGCGCGATTCTAAGACAAATCAAGAGTTTCTCGCTTCTTTTGATACATCGGCATCGGGAAATAACACTTCGTCTGGTGGAACCAGCGCACGCCGTTCTGTACGCAACGGGACGCAAGCCTCTGGTTCAGGGTCCAATTCCGGGTCTTAATAAACGCGGTTGCGTGATGCCCTAATCCTTGATAAATAATCAACAGGTCTGAACCAAAGTTTATGTTTATGATATGTTTTTTTATGGCGCTTTAGTTGAATAAAGCTGAGAAGCGGAGCTATATATTATCATTGAAAACAGCCTCGTAAGCATTGAACTTCCCCAAGAGAGATATTCTGAAGAGGAGAACAACATGTATTTAGTATATGCTGATGCGCAAGGACAGGTTTACGATCACCCGTCATTGTATGGCTTGGCCCGCAGTGCTGATATGATCGTAGAGATCATGGAGGATGAGTTGATTCCACTGCCGGAAGGGGCTACACTAGTAGGTCTTCCTTGTACTCGTCCGATCGGAATGGACCCGGATACGGGTGAGATGCTTCCGCTCCAGGGAGATGTTCAAGCCGTGGGGGCGTTGCTTCCCCAGGGATATACAAGGCTATGTCTTCCCGGTTATGTGAAGACAGACAAAGAATACAAGCTGCCGCTATTTGGCTATTCGGCTGTAGTGTGGAATGATGGGCAGTTTTATGTAACGGCTCGGCGATCAGATGATCCTGAGAAATGGAATCCACTGAATTGTGATCCGCTGGAGTTAAAACAGAATGTGAAGGCGCTGCAAGCGAAGTATCCGGATAATCGTCTCTACGAGCATCTCTCAAATTGCGCTTTAGGATATGAGTGTTTGACTGCTTCCAATACTTTTCTGAATCGTTGGGAGGGGGCAGTTCCTGTCTCTTATTCTTGCAATGCTGGCTGCTTTGGCTGCATTTCGGAGCAACCGGATGATAGCGGATTTGTCTCCCCGCAGACGCGAATGAATTTCCGTCCGCGTGTGGATGAATTGGTAGAAATTATGCTAGAACATTTAAAGACGCCGGAATCGATTATTAGCTTTGGACAGGGCTGCGAAGGAGAACCATCCACACAGGCTAAGCTGATTATTGAAGCCATCCGTGAAGTGCGGCGCCAGACCGATATGGGCTATATTAATATTAATACGAACGCAGGGTTGTCCGACCATATTCGTGGTATTGTTGATGCTGGATTGGACCTGATGCGAGTCAGTACCATTAGCGCTCTGGACGATCATTACAATGCATACTATAAGCCGCGGGGCTACACACTAGCCAATGTAGAGAAATCGCTGAAATATGCAGCCAGTCAAGGGGTCTATACTTCCATCAACTATTTGATTTTCCCCGGGGTAACTGACCGGGAGGAAGAGATTGAGGCGATGGTTGAACTTGCCCGCCGTACGGATTTGAAGCTGATTCAACTGCGGAATTTAAACATTGATCCGGAGAGTTATCTGGAGCTTATCCCTAAGGCACAAGGCGATATCCTTAGTATGAAGCAGGCCATCGAGATATTCCAGGCGGAGCTGCCCGATGTGGTCATCGGATCTTATACGCATGTACCCCCTGCTGAACTAACAAGGGCAAAGGTAAGATGGTAATTCACATTTATTGTGATTGCATAGTGAACAGCAGCATGCTATAATTTTTTTTGTTGCCATTATAACTCTGTACACGCATGAGGTGCAGGGCGGAAAGAGGTGAAAGTCATGAACGAAGCAATTCAACCCAAATACCACGTGACTACGGTAACTTGCGCTTGCGGCAATACCTTTGAAACTGGTTCCGTAAAACAAGATCTGCGCGTTGAAATTTGCTCCAACTGCCATCCATTCTTCACAGGTAAGCAAAAATTTGTGGATGCTGGTGGTCGTGTGGATAAATTCAAAAAGAAATACGGCTTGTAAGAGTAAAGCTGCTTAGCAGCGAATTGCATAAATGCAAATCCCCTGTCCATAATATAGGACAGGGGATTTTTCTTTAACAAAGAAATGAAATAAGTGCCCGAATAGATATGTATTTCCTACGATTTAAATTCAACTGTGTTATAAATGGAGTTCCACTCATTCTTATTAACAATACCGAGCCGCCAAATGGCGATGCCCTTCAGATCATAACGTTTGGCAAGTCCAATCAAAGTGTTGACGGAGTTCTCATCCTCATTATCCATATTCAGTCCAAGGATCAGTTTGGATTTATCGGTCTCTTTCAGAGCCAACGTAACCGCCTCGTTCACTTTATCAACCGGCTCTGGCTTCTTGGAGCTGCCGCCTTCATAATTGTACGCCATAATAACCAGTTCATCCGCCAATTGACCCAGTGTCTTATAGTCATATCCCTTATAGGAAGAATTGAGTGGATGGAGGGCCAGCGATAACTTCAAGTTAGCCGCTTTTGTTGCTGTGGCAAGCTGCTTGACGAAGGCGTTGAAGGAGGAGCGGGTTAATTCTTTGTCTGTGGTTAGTCCTAAACCCTCAAAATCAAGCATGATTCCTTGGAAATTGTAATCGGCAGCCGCTTGAACCATATCTGCTATCGCTTGTTCTCTGTAGGTCTGATCCTCAATGATCTTTGTTAACTCCCCTTTGACATCACTCGAGTAGACCATCAGATAAGGAATTGTATCTGCCTGGGCTGCATCGTTAACCAGAACTTCAGGGGTGATATCACCGGCTGCCGAAGGGATTTGAAATACATTTCCTTTCGTAGTAAACTTCCCGTTCTCATCGATTCTGCTCCATCCATAAGATACAGCGCTAAAGTCAGGAACTGTATTTATATCGGAGAAGGAAGAGATTGCATAGAAGCCAAGCGTATACATCTTCTTTGGTGGTGAAATGATTGAGACGGTACGGCTGGCCTGATTCCAGCCTACTT
This sequence comes from Paenibacillus sp. 79R4, assembly GCF_013393165.1. Lineage (NCBI taxonomy): Bacteria > Bacillati > Bacillota > Bacilli > Caryophanales > Paenibacillaceae > Paenibacillus > Paenibacillus sp. 79R4. The sequence goes on from NZ_QJOT01000023.1 coordinate 44,298, forward strand.
TGGCGCCAAATTGTTGGCTGAAGAAGCTAAGCGGAATCAATGTAGTGCCGTTTTGCGATATAGGGCCTACAGCCAGTTTGACGGAAGAGTCGTTCACGATGGCTTCCTGATTGTTCAGTGTAAGTACAACCTGAACTGAATTATCTCCCGCCCCTTTTATTGCTGTAATGGTTTTTTGTGCCTGATTCCAGGTCACCTCGATACCCAACGCTTCGGAGATCGAGCGGAAAGGCACCATAGTGGTTCCCTTCACGACTAAAGGTTCTCCAGAGAAAGACAATGGATAGCCGTCAAGCAGAATTTGAACCGATGATGCCGCCTCTGCTCTTGTTGGATAAGCACCTGACAGGGTAGCAGCGAATAAGGATACTCCCAATATTAGCGTCCCAAGTTTTTTCATTTTCAAAATTAAAATTCCTCCCTATAACCAGTTCATTCAAAACTATACTCTATAAATATATCAATATTTTCCTGTTATTAATAGTTTCAGAGAAATGACAGCGGTTTATCTATTTTTAATGTCCTGCTCTTAGAATTTATGCGATTGTTATGGCCCTACAGGTACAATGAGTTTGTAATTGCCAACTACATGAATTAGGAGGGATTGGCTTGCTGCACATTATCATTAAGCCAAACTTATATCAAGACTCCGTAAGTCTGATGCTTATGTCCAATAAGTTGTCTGGTATTGAAGGTGTTAATCAAGTTTCTGTTATGATGGGAACCCCGGCTAACATTGATATTATGAAAAATACGGGGATGTACGCGCCTGATCTCGACAAGGCCGCACCTAGTGATCTATGCATCGCCATCGATGCTGAAAATGGAGAGATTGTCAGCACCGTTCTTGAAGAAGTAGAACAATTTTTGAAGAATCAAGCGACTGCGTCTGCTAGCAATAAAGTAGAAAAAGTTAGAACATGGGATCGTGCTGTGAAGGCGATGCCGGATGCTAATCTGGCCGTCATTTCGATTCCGGGTAAATATGCTGCTGAGGAAGCGATGAGCGCGCTGGAGAACGGGCTCCATGTCTTCATGTTCAGCGACAACGTAGCGATTGAAGATGAGAAGCGTGTCAAGGATTCTGCCAAGGAAAAGGGCCTGATCGTAATGGGACCGGATTGTGGTACCGCTGTTATAGGCGGAGTACCGATCGCCTTCTCCAACGTTGTAAATAAAGGGAATATCGGTGTTGTTGGTGCTTCTGGTACAGGAATTCAAGAAGTAATTACGCTGATTGACAAGATGGGTGCAGGTATCAGCCATGCGCTTGGAACTGGTGGCCGCGACTTGTCTGAGGAGATTGAAGCGACTACTATGCTGGATGGAATCCGTGCTCTCGCTAACAATGCGGATACAGAAGTAGTGGTTGTTATTTCTAAGCCACCGGCACCGAAAGTACGCGAACAAGTTGTAGCGTTGTTGGCGAATATCGGTAAGCCAGCTGTAGCGATCTTTATGGGCGAGAAGCCTGAATCGTATTTGCCAACCATTAAATTTGCTCATACGCTTGAAGAAGCGGCGATTATGGCGGTTGAATTGGCAAAAGGCTCCAAGCTGGAAGTGGCGCCTGAAGCTGCATTGCCTGCTGATCTTGGACTGGCAGCAGGTCAGACAAAAATCCGTGGTCTGTATACGGGCGGTACGCTTGCTTATGAAGCCGCTACGATCATGAAGGAATCCCTTCATGCAGCCAAGGACAATAAACATGATGAAGGCTATTTGCTGCAATATGATGGTCATGAAGTCATTGACCTTGGTGATGATATGTATACGCAAGGCCGTCCTCACCCTATGATCGATGGAACTACTCGCTTCCAATTCATTGAGAAGGCTGCGAAGCAATCCGATGTTGCGGTTATTCTATTTGATCTCGTGCTGGGTTATGGCTCGCATGAAGATATGGCTACTCCTTTGTCCAAAGTGGTGAAAAGAGCCGTTGCGGAAGCGGCCAACGAAGGCCGTAAGCTGTATTTTGTGGGCTCTATTTGCGGAACGAAAAACGATCCTCAGGGATATGATGCGCAATTGAAGCTGATGCAAGAAGCTGGCGCAATTATTACTGATAGCAACTTCAGTGCTGTACGTACAGCTCTTCGCATTATTGGCCATGAAGTTCAAGTGGGCTCCAGAGAGCTTCCGGTTCAAGAGGCAAATCTGCCTAACGTAACTGTTGCTGCACCGTCCGAAGAATTGAAGCAACTGCTCGAATCCAAACCTCGTGTTATCAATATTGGTCTGAGCAGCTTTGCGGACAATCTGGAGACAGAAGGCAGCCGCGTGGTCCAGTTCGATTGGAGACCTGTAGCTGGCGGCAACGAAAAGCTTAGAAAGATTTTAAGCATCCTCAATAAAATGTAAAAATATAACATGGGGTGATGAGAATGTATTCAACCATTGATGAGGCTAATCAAGCGGTCATTGAGAAAATAAAAAATTCACAACCATTCCTACTGGACGTTGTTCCGGCGAAATCGGTCATTCCGGAACTGAACGGGAAAGTCTTGCTTCATGCAGGACCGCCAATGAAATGGGAGAATATGACGGATCCGATGAAGGGATCATGTGTGGGCGCGGTCTTGTTCGAAGGCTGGGCTGCTGATGAGACCGGGGCACGTAAAATGCTGGAGGGTGGAGAGGTTCAATTCATTCCTTGCCATCACGTCTCTGCTGTAGGGCCGATGGGTGGAATCACGTCTGCTAATATGCCGGTGTTGGTTGTTGAAAACAAAGAGCATGGCAACCGTGCTTACTGCACGATGAACGAAGGTATCGGTAAAGTGCTTCGTTTCGGCGCTTATAGCGAAGAAGTCATCAACCGTTTGAACTGGATGAGAGACGTACTTGCCCCAACGTTGTCCAAGGTTCTGAAACTGATGGATGGCGGATTAAACGTGAATGTTATTATCGGTAAGGCAATTACGATGGGGGATGAATTCCACCAACGCAATATTGCCGCATCGCTTGTTTTCCTTAAAGAGGTCGCCCCTTACCTGACGATCGTTGATTTGGACGAGAAGACAAAACATGATGTTATGAAGTTCCTTGCCGATACCGATCAGTTCTTCCTGAATATTATGATGGCTTCGGCAAAAGCGGCTATGGATGCTTCCCGTACCATTGAATACGGCACGATCGTGACCGCGATGACTCGTAATGGTCATGAGTTCGGAATCCGCGTGGCAGGACTTGGTGACCAATGGTTCACAGCGCCTGTTAATACACCGGAAGGTCTGTTCTTTACTGGCTATACTCAAGATGATGCGAACCCGGATATGGGTGACTCCGCAATCACTGAGACATTTGGGGTTGGCGCCATGGCGATGGTAGCAGCTCCTGGGGTAACCCGTTTTGTAGGTGCAGGCGGATTTGATGACGCGCTGGCCATCAGCAATGAGATGAGCGAAATTTGTATTGCTTACAACTCTAACTATGCAATTCCTACATGGAACTTCCAAGGTACTTGTCTGGGCATCGACATCCGCAAAGTCGTAGAGACGGGAATTACACCGATTATCAATACCGGTATTGCGCATAAACAAGCAGGCGTAGGTCAGGTTGGCGCAGGTACAGTTCGCGTTCCGTTCGGTTGTTTCGAGAAGGCTTTGATGGCTTATGCGGAGAAAATGGGAATTGAAGTTTAATGCTCTATCCAGCTACGTTCATATCTAGAGGGCGGTATAGCGCATCGGTGTTTTTCCTGAGCCAGATAAGGAGCTTTGGAGTTGTTCAGAGCATATTTACCAATGGGCTTAATATAGCCTTCGGTAAATATCTTGTCTTTGTAGGAACGGAATATGGAAATGGAGTACCATTTGGCATTCACATCGAGTCGTATTTATACGATCGTCTGCTTGCCGAGACATTTATCGGCGAGGAGGTTGTGTGGAACCGCGAGCAGCAGCAGCTCACATTTACGAACTGCAATGTTCACATTCACATCTCATTGATGGATTCCTTCGATTGTTCTTTGAAGCTGCGGGCACAACCGGACCTTTGGTTATCCGAATGGGCTCCGAAGATGCGTGATTTAGCCACAAGCATGAACAAAGAGCTGGGACTGGGTTTAACCTTAAATGATGCGTTGGCACTGCTTGAGACCCGGGAGGCCAATTCGGAGCTGGAGCACCGTTTATTGGATTTATCACAGGCCATCAAAAAACCGGGTCATGAGATAAACCTCGACTTGATCAAATATTTTATCGGTCGGGGGCAAGGGTTGACGCCAAGCGGCGATGACTTCCTCGTGGGGATTATGGCCATCGAGCGAATACTCGGCAAAGCAGACTCCGGGGTATCCTGGGCGATAAGTCGAATTATGGGCAAGCTGCCCAGCTTAACGACACAGGTTAGTGTCAACTATTATTACAGCGCATGCGAGGGCTACTTCAGCACAGTAATACTGGATATACTTGCCGCGCTGCTGAATGAACCGGATTACGATTTCGAAGAATGTGCAACAGCTTTGCTGGATGTAGGCAGCAGTTCTGGGATGGATACGTATTTCGGACTCTTATTTGCCATCATGTCATGTGGATTGTTATAGATTTGTAATGCACTTCTTGGGCGGGTTACAGGGAAAATTGTTCAGCTGCAACTTGGGAATTCTCATAACTCGCCCTATATATCGTTGCTGTGCCCTTCATTGACACTAAGGGAAAACGGCCGTTTTATAACTGCCTTTGTTATGTTTATTTTATTTTTTTGAAGCTGAATTGCCGATTATTTTAATGAACTTTTGATTAGATTTAAGGGATTACCCTACGTATGATTAAGGTATAGATAGCTATCTTATTTAGTTTCAATATGGAGAGGTTATTATGAGTAAAATGCTTATTGCAATTGGTGGAAACGCCATCATCCAAGAGGGTCAAAAAGGCACGATTGCCGAACAGAAAGTGAATATCTTAACAAGTTGTCAACCCATTGTTGATATGATCGCACAAGGGCATCAAGTTGTTGTCACCCATGGCAATGGGCCGCAAGTAGGTAATTCACTAGTTAAGGCGAAATTGTCCGCTGATGTTATTCCAATGTTTCCTCTCGATGTATATGGGGCTGAATCGCAAGGGAATTTAGGTTATTTAATTCAGCAAACGATTACAAACATGCTGGCTAGCCGTGGATTGGACAAGAAGGCTGTATCATTGGTAACGCAGGTGCAAGTGGATGCGAACGATCCGGCATTCAATAATCCAACCAAGCCAATCGGTCCTTTCTATACGAAGGAAAGTTTGGATAAGGCTTTCGCCGAAGGGGGGGCTTTCCCTTACGTGGAAGACAGCGGCCGCGGTTACAGGCATGTTGTTCCATCACCGATTCCTTCCAAGATTGTTGAGAAGGAAGCCATTGACGCGCTGCTGTCCAAGGACTTGACAGTCATTACTGTGGGCGGGGGAGGAATCCCTGTCGTAGAGGAGAACGGACAGCTTAAAGGTGTGGAAGCGGTTGTGGACAAGGACTTTGCCAGCGCTTTACTCGCTGCAGAGATCGGAGCTGATTATTTGTTCATTCTGACAGGTGTTGCTCAAGTGGCAATTAACTTCGGCAAGCCGAACCAGAAGAACCTGGATCGTATTACGCTGGATGAGGCTATTGCTTACCTGAATGAGGGGCAGTTCCCGAAAGGAAGCATGGGGCCTAAGATCGAAGCGGCGATTCTCTTCTTGAAGAATGGGGGCAGAAATGTCATCATTACTTCAATTGATAAATTGCAAGATGCACTGGAAGGCAAATCAGGTACTTGGTTAGTTCCAAATGCAGATTCAATGAATCACAAACTCGCATAGAAAGGTGCATACCATGAAGACGAAAAAATATCTTTTAACGTCAATGTTTACTTTGGCCATGTTCTTGCTCATGCTACCTATGCAAGCCTTCGCGGCAGATTCCATTGGTGCTGATGTACCGACTCCTACCGGATGGTACGCGCTATTAACGATTCTGCCCCTGATTGTCATTCTGGTCCTGCTGTTCATGAAAGTGGATATGATTGCAGCTGGTCTGGTCGGCGGCGTGATGGCTATGATCATCGGCGGCATATCTTTGACTGAGGCCAACCAGGCCTTCCTGGACTCGATTCCGGGTATGCTCTCGATTACCGTACCGATTATTAACTCGGCGGTAGCGATGGCTGTATTTAAATCAGGTGGATACACCTCAGCCTTGACCCTGGTTCGTAGAGGGATTAAGGGACGCGTTGAAATTTTCGCAGCATTTATCGTTTTGCTGCAAGCTGCAGCAACTTATATGTCAGGCATCGGCGGCGGAAGCGCGATGGTTATCGCACCATTGGCGATGGCGGCATTGGGCGCTATTCCAGAAGTTATTGCAGCGATGTCTATCGTATCTGCAGTCAGCTTTACAACATCTCCTGCATCGCTGGAGTCGGGGATCGTCTCGAAGTTGTCCGGCATTCCAGTAGCCGACTATGTAGCTGAAATGCGTCTGTTCACTTTGGGCTTTGTTATTCTTGGTATCGCTATTGCATTCTGGGGAGCTAAACGCAGAAAGGCGCTCTTCGTAGGTGAAGAGAGCAGCGAGTTTGCTGGAATGAACAACAAACAGCTGTTTAAAATGACAATCCCGGCAATCTTCTTGCTCGGATCGGTTATTCTCGGACCTATCATTAATAAAGCAATTAGCTATAGCTTGTTTACACCGCTCGTGTACACCATGTTGACCGTGTTCTTGATTTTCCTTTGCACGAAATTCACACTTAACAAATCGCTGGAAGCGATGGTTGATGGTTCAACTTATATTTTGACACGTCTGTTCAGCGTAGGTATTTTCCTGGCCTTCATTAATATGATCGGTCAGACCGGCGCATTTGCAGCGATCTCGAACGTAGCAAGTCAGGCTCCTACAGCTATCGTGGTTCCTGTAGCCGTACTGGCAGGTATATTGGTTGGTATTCCAGCCGGAGCATACGTGGGTTCCATTCTGACCCTGGTACTGCCGATTGCCGTAACTCTCGGATTCTCGCCTGTTGCCTTTGGTTTTGTAGCGATGGGTGTAGGTCTTGGAAGTCAGCTCAGCTTCGTTAATATTACGATGCAAGCTCTTTCGTCCGGGTTCCAGATTCCAATTTTGCAAGTCGTTAAAGGTAATGCGAAGTGGGTTGGACTCTCGATGGCCATCCTGTTGGTACTTTCGTTGATCTTCGGATAAGTCACAGTCGTTCGGATTTACGCAAATCATTAATTATTCAACCGGGAGGAACAAACAATGGATATCTTGATTAAGAAGGCAAGAATTGCTGAGGGCGCGGAGCTTCGTGATATTGCAATCGACAATGGGAAAATTGTTGGCATAGAAGCGAATATCGAAGCGGAAGCAGGCCGTGTTATCGAAGCGAACGGTAAGGTGTTAATCCCAGGCCTAGTAGAGAGCCATCTTCATTTGGATAAAGCGCTCATTGCAGACCGTCTGCCGAACAAATCAGGTACATTGCAGGAGGCCATTCGGGTTACAGGCCAATTGAAGCCTACGTTTACGAAGCAGGATATTCGCGATCGTGCCACCAGAACATTGGACATGCTCATTAAGAACGGTACGACTCATTTGCGGACTCATTCTGAATTCGATCCATCCCAGGGCTTCACAGGACTTGAAGTAATTCTTGAGCTCCGTGAAGAGTATAAGAACCTGATCGACATTCAAGTTGTTGCCTTCCCTCAAGAGGGAATCTTCAAAGCCCCAGGCACGGATAAAATGATGTACGAGGCTATGGAGATGGGCTGCGATATCGTTGGTGGAGTTCCATACAATGACATCTCAGCTAAAGAGCATATCGACTTTGTGTTCGAGCTTGCTAAGAAATACAATAAGCCAATCGACCTTCATCAGGACTTCAAGGATGATGCAGAAGGCACCACGATTGACTATGTTGCTGAGAAGACTATTGCTGAAGGCTTCGTAGGCAGAGTATCGGTAGGTCACTTGACCAGCATCGCCGCTATGCCTCGTGAGCAATTGCTGCCAATTATCGAGAAGATGAATGAAGCAAAAATCAGCGTAATGAGCCTTCCATGCACAGACTTGCATCTTGGAGCGCGTAATGATGCTTATAACGTTCGCCGTACAGTTACTCCTATCCGCGCACTTCGCGACGGCGGTGTAAACATATGTATTGCGACGAATAATATTCGCAACGCATTCACACCATATGGTAACGGCGACTTGATGCTGACAGCTATGATCGCGATTCCTGTAGGCCATTTAGGCGGTGCAGATGACTTGCATACGGTTCTGCCAATGATCACTACGAATCCGGCGAAGGCTCTCGACTTGAAGGGCTATGGAATCGCTGTGGGCAATAATGCAGACCTCGTATTGCTCGACTCTGAATCAGTTACAAATGCGATCATTGATGTACCGACGAGATTGTTCGTTATCAAGAGCGGTAAAGTAACAGTTGAGACGGTACGCACTGTTAAAGTCAACGCATAGTTTATCGAAACGGATATTATAGGATTACTCCATATTCTTCGCTGAGAATATGGAGTTTTTCCATTTCTGTTGCTCTTCACATCATTTCTAATTAGAATGATTACAACAGTCTTAAGAATGGAGACCCACGAATGACTCAAAAGAAGACGGCGAGCGAAGAATTTGATACGGATGATCGATTTAATCCCAATGCGCAGATAGTTGGCAAGGAGTTCTTCTTGAAAGAATGCCTGAAGGAACTGCAGAACTTAACAAGTTATCAAGTAAGCTGCTGGTTCCCGAATTATTCGATTACCGCTAGCGGTGCTGTTCATCAAGGGGAGGAGTGGGAGGATTTCCTTCATGAACGAATCCCAAACCGGAACCCGGTTGTTCATTCGATTCAAATTCATGAGGTCGAGAACGGAAAGATTGTATTTGATGACGGAGGCAGCGAGGAAGCGAAGAATGAACCGCCGGAGCGCTTAATCACTCTTGCCAACCTGTTTAGCTCCTTATATCAAGCGAAGTTGAATTCGGATCTATACAGAGACTGGCTGTACAAGTTGGACAATTTGCTGAAAAGTATGTCTGATGGGATTGTTTTGTTGAACTTGCAAAGGAATGTGATTCATCAAAACGATGCTTTCGTTCAATTCATTAAGACCTATAATGACGGTAAAATGATAATTAATGAGAACCAGCTCATTAAGATGTTCATACAGATTAACGAGCTCGAGTCGGTTGATATTGAGGAGTTTGCAGCCCAGAATGAAGCTTCGATCCGAATCAAGGCGCAGCTTCCCGGCAAAATCCGTTACTTTGAAATTAAGAAATTCGCGGTGTATGAGAATAGTGAGCCCTTGGGCAATGTGTATAGCATCCGGGATATTACGAAGGAATATGAGGTTGACCAGATCAAGAGCAACCTGATCTCGATCGCCAGTCATGAATTCAAGACCCCACTGACCAATATCAGGGGAAGCGTGGAGACTCTCTTGAGAGGGGCAGCCAATAAATGGGACGAGTCCTTCTCTCATGATCTACTGTTAGGAATCCATGAGGATGTGCTTCATTTACAGGAGCTGATTGACGTCTGGATGGACGTGAAGAAAATTGAAACCGGCACTCTGCTATTGCATCAGGATTTCTTCCCGCTGTTCCAACTGATCAAGGGAACATTAAATCAGCTGCCTGAGAAGGTAGTGAGCCAAGGCGAGATCGTGTTCAATTATGATACGATGTCCAACTTCCCGTTATTATACGGAGATGAAGCTCGTGTGAGGCAGGTTCTGATCAATCTGATTATTAATGGGCTTACTTATAATGATGCGAAGGAAAAGAAGATTGTCGTCAATATTTATCATGATGATCAATTTATTTATATAGAAGTAACAGATAATGGGATCGGTATCTCAGAGAAATATCAGAAGAAAATATTCGAGCGATTCTATAGAGCTGATATTTCAGCGGCACGAAAAAGCGGAGGGTCCGGCCTGGGTCTGTCGATCAGTGAGGGCTTGATCCGCGAGCATGGCGGCGAGATATATGTGAAGAGCCAATTAAATGAAGGAAGCACCTTTACCGTTAAACTGCCGATTATTCATGTTCCATAGGAGGTAAAGATGAAGAATAACTATAAAATAGCAATCGTGGACGATGAACCAAAGATCGTGCGATTCATTAAAGCGAATTTGCTGTCTTTTAACTATCAAGTCTGCACATTCTCCAACGGCGAGCAGTTTCTGGAGCAATTCGACTTGCATGAGCCTGACCTGGTTTTACTTGATGTGATGATGCCTGATATGGATGGCTTCACGGTTTTGAAGCAGCTCCGCAAATTTAGCAAGGTCCCGGTAATCTTCCTGACGGCGCGTAGCGCATCCGACGATATGCTTCAAGCCTTCGATTTGGAGGCGGATGACTATTTGACGAAGCCCTTCTCCTTGGATGAGCTGTTCGCCAGAGTGAAGGCTGTGCTGCGCAGAACAAAGGTGAATTATGAGCTCGGACGGGAGGAAAGCCGGATTACTACCTTTAACCTCGAGATCAACATCGCTCAGAAGCGCGTCTATGTCAAAGGGAATGAAGTGAAGCTGACCAATATTGAATATTTGATTCTGGAGCTTCTAGGGATGCACATGGACAAGATTATTAGTCATGAGCAGATATTGACGACGGTATGGGGACCGGACTATAGCAACGAAATCGAGTACCTGAGAGTAGCGGTAGCCCGGGTTCGCAAGAAGCTGAAGCAAGCGGGCTGTGATCACTATCAGGAAGTGATTAAGACCTACTCCGGCATAGGCTATTCATTGATATCCAGCAAGGGGGATTATGAATCGGAGAACAAGCCAGCCAGCGAAGAGAACCCACCATTAGAAGACTAGATTTGTTGCCGCAATTGGTTGGGCAGCCAAGTTTTTCTCCCAGGTTGCAATTTGGATAGGCATGAGATATACTTAATCTCACCGTGCTAGATGGGGAGGTAGCGGTGCCCTGTAACTCGCAATCCGCTATAGCGAGGTTGAATTCCTGTTAGAGGTCTTGTCGATGTGAGGTCCGGTCTTTATGACAGACGTTGACGGATGGGTCCTCCGCAATGAGTAACTGTGAACCTGGTCAGGTCCGGAAGGAAGCAGCCATAAGCAGTCCCGCTCATGTGCCGGAGGAGTGCCTGTCCCGAGTTGAGCCATAAGGGTGCCGCTTGGATCGCAACGATCGATAACAGGTGCACGGCTACATAGTTGGATAAGAACACATCTTTGTCTTGGGACAGAGATGTTTTTTTATGGGGATGGGGCTACTCTGGTAGTTACTTCTTCTTTGCTAACTGATGGGTAACAATAGAAGTTTTTCTGTTCACCTGAGTATAGTATAATAAGAAGGCGGCGACTGAGCCGCCTAGGGATAGAAAGAAGGTGCCGCAATGGAGCATATTGCGTTGTACCGTGCTTGGCGGCCGCAGTCGTTTCAAGACATGGTAGGACAACAGCATATTATCCGTACACTGCAGAATGCGATTCGTGAGCAGCGCTTATCGCATGCGTATTTATTTAGCGGACCGCGCGGGACGGGGAAGACGACTACTGCCAAGGTCTTGGCCAAAGCAGTCAACTGCGAGAAGGGTCCTGCTGCAGAGCCTTGCAATGAGTGTGAAGCATGCCGGAGGATTACCGCAGGCGCTGTGATGGATGTGCTTGAAATTGACGCCGCTTCCAACCGGGGGGTCGAGGAAATCCGCGATCTTCGTGAGAAGGTGAAGTACGCCCCTACGGAAGTGCGGCAAAAGGTTTATATTATCGATGAAGTTCATATGTTAACAACCGAAGCTTTCAATGCGCTCCTCAAGACGCTTGAGGAGCCTCCTCCACATGTGATGTTCATTCTGGCTACAACTGAGCCGCACCGGCTTCCGGCGACGGTAATCTCACGCTGTCAGCGCTTTGACTTCCGTCGTGTCTCCTTGGAAGAGCAAGCCGGTCGTCTGAAGATGATATGCGAGCAAGAAGGGATCACCGCCGAAGATGATGCTATTCAGTATATTTGCAGGCTGTCCGACGGGGGGATGCGGGATGCCCTCAGCATTCTCGATCAGATCGCCTCATTTACGAATGGACATGTCTCTTATGAGCAAGTGATGAGTTTGACCGGGGGGATTCCGTCCAAGCAGTTCGCACAGCTGGCTCAGACCCTTATTGAAGGCGATGTCGGCGGCATGATGCAAATTATTGAACAGCTCATGCAGGAGGGCAAGAGCGCCGATAAGTGCATGGAGAACTTGATGTATTATTTCCGCGATCTGCTAATGATCAAGACCGTCCCTCAGGCGGACAAGCTGACCGAGCGTGTGCTTGACCCAGAGGATTACAGGGAGATGTCGCATGCTTTCTCACGGTCGCAATTGTTCCGGATTATTGAGACGTTGAATCACTATCAGACGGAGATGAAGTATTCCCAGCAGCCGCAGATGCTGTTTGAGGTTGCTTTATTGAAGCTCTGCAGCATTCCGCAGCAGGAATCCGCGCCGGGAGATGGGGCGGGAAGCGCTGCTCACGCGGCTGAAGCCTCGGAGATTAAGCAGCTCAAGCAGCAGTTGGCCGAGCTGGAGAAGAAGCTCGAGAAGGCGCTGCAGGGGGGTCTCGCTGCAGCTGGCGGGGGTGGAGCGCAGGCTTCTGGCCAAGCAAGCTCAGCCCGTTCATCCAGAGCTGCATCGCCACGTGTCTCCTCGGCAGCCAAAATACCATCCGGTATGGATCGGTACATCGCCGAGAAAGCTGGCTCGGATACCGCTATGGTTCAGAGCAAATGGCACCAGGTGCTGCAGGCTGTTAAGGATGAAAAGGTGACAATTCACGCCTGGTTCATGAACGGGGAGCCTGTCTCTGTACTGGAGGATGCTATTCTGGTTGCATTCAAGAATGAGATTCACCGCGAGACAACAGAGAAGCCGGCCCATAGAGGTGTTATCGAGCAGGTGCTCGAACGCCAATTCGGTAAGCCATACCGTCTGGTGACTATGATGCTGAAGGACTGGACTGAAGCGATTCAGAGCGGAGCAGCTGCTCCGGCCCAGCCTCTTGAGCTTCAACATGAGGAAGAGCAAGGCGGGAGCAAGGAGCCTTGGGTTGATGAAGCTCTGGAGATGTTCGGCGAGGATCTCGTCGTGATTAAAGAGTAACTTTTTGGTATGATTACAACACATAAAGAAATCACTTATTTGAATTGAAGGAGATGTGGCTTACGTGAATAATATGAACCAAATGATGAAGCAAGTGAAGAAAATGCAAGAGCAAATGCTGAAGGCACAAGAGGAACTTGCCACTAAAACAGTGGATGGCAGTGCAGGCGGCGGTGTTGTAACTGTAGAAGTAAATGGACATAAGAAGGTATTGTCCGTCAACATCAAGCCAGAAGCGGTTGATCCGGATGATGTGGAAATGCTGCAGGATCTTATCCTCACTGCGATAAATGATGCTCTTGGCAAAGCCGAAGAACTTGCTAACCAAGATATGGGTAAATTTACAGGCGGAATGAAAATTCCAGGTCTATTTTAATCCAGGTTGAAGGAGAACACTCCCATTGTATTATCCCGAACCGATCGCGAAGCTGATCGACGCTTTTACACATTTGCCAGGTATCGGCCCGAAGACCGCCGCCAGACTGGCTTTTCATGTGCTGCGCATGGAGGAAGATGACGTCATAGATTTTGCCAAAGCCCTCGTCAGCGTGAAGAGAAATCTTCATTACTGTTCCGTCTGCTGCAATATTACGGATACGGACCCGTGTCGGATCTGTCAGGATAAGACTCGCGATCCTTCTGTAATCTGTGTGGTTCAGGAATCCAAGGATCTGGTAGCGATGGAGAGGACGAAGGAATTTGACGGCTACTATCATGTGCTTCAAGGGGCGATATCCCCAATGGAAGGTCTTGGCCCGGATGATATCCGTCTGAAAGAACTGCTAACTCGTCTAAGTGATGAACGGGTCAAGGAGCTGATCCTTGCTACTAATCCGAATATTGAAGGCGAGGCCACAGCTATGTATATTTCGCGGCTGGTGAAGCCTTTCGATATTCGAGTAACGCGGATAGCCCATGGATTGCCGGTCGGCGGTGACCTTGAGTACGCGGATGAGGTAACTCTGTCCAAGGCGCTTGAGGGCCGGAGAGAACTCAGTTGATTTATACCTTTAATGGAGAACCTTAATCCAGAAGAACAACCTCTTCTTATGGATTAAGGTTCTTTGTTTTCTGGTTCTAAGTTTGTCCCTCACCCGATACACATGAAATAAACCGGAATGAAGGGGGGAACGGCGATGAACCAAAAGAAGGCCGAGAGCAAGGAGCTATTGCCCGAAACGTTGGAGCCGGGTCAGGAGGAAGAGGTTAAGAGGATGCTCTACCAGGAGGTCAATAAAGCTCGTAAGGAGTGGGAGTGGGCTTATATGGTATTCCAGGAGGCAGTGGGTCGGGATAACATTGATGTCGCCATTTATACGCTTGAAGCCGCAGAGAGAAGGTATCAAATTGAGCTAAAGAAGGCCAAGCAGGCGAATGTAAGATGGAATGCCTTCCAATATAGTTCCTATTTTGAATAAAGTGAGTGTTCCAAAAGATCGGTACGAAGGCCATGCTCCCCATTGTATTATCTCAAAACGCTTAAGCTTGGATTAAGCTAGGAATTTAGGACAGAGTGTACGTGGTTTGGTGGTTTGTACGTAAGCACCTGAGATGTTCCATCGGAAATAAGACTTCATACGCATCCGCTATAAGCCGTGTGCATTCAAGATTTGATGGCGAATCAGCTCTCAGTGTGTTGCTTCGTGATTAAAAGTGGTTTTTTAAATAACCTTTTAAGGAAATTAAGGAAATTAAGGAAAGGATGGGACAAGACGGTGAGAATTATTCTGATAGGTGTATTAGCGGTTTCTTTGCTTTTGCTGCTGTATGTGGTCTTTTCACGTAAGTTAGGTCTAGCCTGGTTAACCCGGATAGGACTGCATATTGTCCTGGCCGCGTTAGGGATCTATATCATCAATTTTTCCGGATTATTGACCGAGGCATACATCCCTCTGAACCCGATTACAATTAGTACGGCGCTTGTGCTCGGATTGCCAGGGGTGGCCCTTCTGCTAGGGTTAAAATTAACTATGATTTGACTGTTGACGGGCAATCTGTTTCTGTGGTACATTATTAATCGCTTCTCTAAGAGGTCAAGCTGTTCTGATAACTTCAGAAAATAAAGTTAAAAAAACTTCTTGACATAAACGAAGCGAACATGATATATTATAAAGGTCGCTGCTGAGAACGCAGCGACGCTGAAAACGAAGTTGATCTTTGAAAACTGAACAACGAGTGAGCGGGTTTCACGTCAAGTGAAATCTAAGAAATAAGTCAGATTCAAAATGAGCTAATCGCTCTTTTCAATGAGTAACACTTTATTGGAGAGTTTGATCCTGGCTCAGGACGAACGCTGGCGGCGTGCCTAATAC